>JAMCRS010000038.1 GCA_023380675.1 Chloroflexota bacterium | reverse complement strand
TATCTGCTGATTTACCCACTGGCGATGTTTGCGGCGGTAGCTCTAGTTGAAGGTATGGCGGTTCTGAGCAGGCGAGGGTCAGCTCAGCGGATCGTATCAGTCGCTTGGGCGATGAACGTAGTGGCTTTTCCGCTTATCCTCGTGGCATTTCCGCCGCGCCCATTTGCGCCATTGACCGCGACAGAACTTGAAGTTGCGCGGTGGGCAAGAAGCCACATCGACGTGGAAGACCTTGCCTACGTCAGTCCAATTCGCGAAGACGCTTACTGGACGCGCGTCGCGGTTTTCGGCTTGCCGCCGGGGTCGCCCGCGTCGGTAGCTGCCTACAATCTCGGTTCGATGGACTATGCCGAGTGGCGCGGCAACCCGGGCAAGCCGGACTATGTCATTGTGCGAAATACCGAACGCGTTCCAAACGATCCAACTGTCACAATGGTGTATCGCGTTGGCGATAGCGCGTTACTGCTCAAGCCGCACGGACCGATCAGCGCACCGCCCGCGCCGCAGCGCGAAACCAACTTTCGCTTCGGCGATATGTTCGATCTGACCGGCTATGATTTGGCGGAATCCTTCGCGCCCGGTGAATCGATGCCGGTCACGTTCTACTGGCGACCTCTTCGTTGGCCAACCGGTCGCGTCTCGATGTTCATTCAGGTTCTCAATTCCTCTGGCGATGTCGTCACCCGGTCGGAAAATGAAATGTTCCAGAAACGATACCCTACTCAGCGATGGCCCATCGGCAGCGTGGTGACGGATACGTGGCAAGTGTCTCTGCCGCCGGAAACTAACCCTGGCGAATATACCTTGGAAGTTGCAGTTTTTGACAAGTCATCGGGCAGCCGGTTTGGGGTCAGCGCGCCAACGGCCGAACGCGCCGACCGGATCATTCTGGGTCCGATTCACGTTGTCATTCCCGCGCCGTCTAACGCAGAAATTCAATCCGCAAACCAACTCGATGTTCCCTTTGGCAACTCGATTACCTTGCGCGCCTATGACCTTGCCCCGAGCGCTGTCAAGCCAGAGGATTCCGTGAATCTGATTCTGTACTGGGCATCGAGCGCACCGGTCCCGCATGATTATACCGTTTTCGTTCACCTCCTCGACTCATCAGGGCGCATCGTTGCGCAAGTGGATGCTCCTCCGCAAAGTGGCACGGATCCAACGAGCGCGTGGCGTCCCGACGAAATTGTCAAAGACCCCTACTATCTCAGGATTCCAAAGAATACACCGGCAGGCACTTACCGAATCGAGCTTGGTTTGTACACGGCGTCCGATCTCAAGCGAGTTCCGGTGGCTGGCGACGATCATGTTACCCTTTCCCAAACAATCACCGTCAAATGAACCTGCCTGGTCTGCCGATTAGAATCCGCAACCATCCCAACCGCGTGATCGCCGGGGTGATTTTCGTTCTCACCGCCGCGCTGTACATCCGCACCGCGTGCCCAACGCTCGGCGGCGGATTTGACAGCGAAGAGTTTCAGTTCGCCGCGTACGCGCTCGAGATCGTGCATGCGACCGGTTATCCGCTCTATCTGATTCTCGGCAAGATCTTTACGACTCTCGTTCCGGTCGGCAATATCGCGTATCGGATGAATCTGCTGTCCGCGCTCTTCGGGGCGGCTACGGTGGCGCTCGTTTATCTCAACGCGCTCACGCTCACGCGCCGGCAGATCGCATCGATCGCGGCAACTGCGCTCTTTGCAACGAACCCCGCGGTGTGGCGGCAAGCCGGCGTCGCGTCGGTGGGTCCGCTGAATCTGCTACTGATCGCGGCAATCGTGTACGCCACCTTGCTGTGGTATGAAAAGCGCGTGTCGCTGTCGCTCGTCGCATTCACCATCGGGCTTGGTCTCGCGCATCATCATACAACGCTCCTCTTTGTGCCGGTGATCATCATCTTGGTCTTGCTGGTTGACCCGGACATCCTGCGCCGTCCGCGCGACATCGCGCGCGGCGTCTTCTGGCTCGTCGCGCCGCTCTTGCTCTACTTGTACATCCCGATTTTTGGCGACGGCACGCCCGGCTACAGCAACACGATACGGGGTTTTCTCGAAGAGACGCTGGGCGGCGAAGCCGGGGATTTCGTCCGCGCCGCGCCGATGGCAATCCTTCAGGGCATCACGGTAGTGGCTGAATACCTGTTCGATTCCTTTGGCTATCTCGGCGGACTGTCCATTGCCGTTGGCGCAGTGAGCGTGGTCCCACGCTGGAATCGGTGGACGAATTTGCTCTCGGACGCGCGCATCGCGCTTTTTCTCGGCTTGACGACTTTGCTCTTTACGCTTGGCGGCACATTCTACGGCGGCGAGCCAGATCGCTATCTGGTTTTGCCTTTCGCATTCCTGATTTATTGGTTCGCGATTGGCGCGGGCGCGGTCGAGGCATTCATCGAACGACATCTGTTATCGATAAGCACGCGGCGCGGCGCGCAAACGGCGTTCGCCGCGCTGCTCGCGCTCCTGGTCATCCTGCCGTTTGGCGACCGATTTCGCGTGGCGGATTGGAGTGCGATTCCGCGCGGTGCGACGATTGTTGGCAACTGGGGTCAGTTGAACGCGATGCGCTACATGCAGCTCATTGAGAATCGCCGCCCCGACCTGCAATTGGTCGGCACGCTGTACGATCCCACGCCGCAGACCGATGCCGCGCGCGCGGCGTTTGCCGATGGGCGCGCGCTCTTCTTGTCGCCGGGCGTCGCGCTACCTATCGGGACATATCGATACGCGCTGCTCGGTCCGCTATTGGAAGTGCGTGACGCGCCGCAGATGCAGCCACCTGCCGATAATCCTTTTCCGGCGAACAAGGTGCTCGCGCCATCGTTGACGCTGGTCGGGCTGGGGTTGTCCACGGCGCTCGAACCGTACCACGCGACGATTTCGCTGGGCATCGCGCCGGGGCGGACGGCGCGCGTTGCGTTGCATTGGCGCGTCGACGGCGTCGTCAAAGATTTTCTCGTTCGCCTGCAAATATTGGACCCGGAAGGGCGCCTGGTCGCGCAGAAGGACGAGCCGCCGGTGCGAGGGCTGTATCCGGCATCGGAGTGGCAGCGTGGCGAGTACGTGGAGGATGTGCACAACGTGCTCATTCCTCCCGGTTCGCCCCCGGGCACGTACGCATTGAGAATCTCGACGATGGACGCTAGCACAAAAACGCCTACTAGCGAAGATTTCGCCGCGGCGGTGCTGAACATCGAACGCGTGACGAACCTGACGCGCGACCAGGTTTTCGTTCAGCACTCGCTCGACGTCGCGCTGAACGACCGCGTCGAGTTGTGGGGGATTGGCGGG
>JAMCRS010000037.1 GCA_023380675.1 Chloroflexota bacterium | reverse complement strand
CCGCGCCGGTGCGCAGGCCTTTGACTTTGGAGTCGACCTGGTCGAGGGCGGTCAGCATGAGGATCGGAATGCTGGCGGTCGCCGAGCTCTGCCGGAACGCCTGACACACCGCGTAGCCATCCATTCCCGGCATCATCAGGTCTAACAAGATCAGGTCCGGCGGCTGGTTCCTGGCCAACGATAACCCTGCAGTGCCGGAGTCCGCCTCGAGAATGGCAAAGTCCGCTTCGAGGGACTTGACGACGAGTCGACGAATCAGCTGATCGTCGTCGACGACCAGGATGCGCGGCCGGTCCGCTTTGGGATAGGGACGGGCGTCCGGCGGCTGGCTCATCGCCGCGCTCCGATCGTCGCAGACTGCAGCTCGCGATGCAGCGCGCCCCACTCCTCGAGGCTCAACGTCTCGGCGCGGCGCGACGGGTCGATCCGCGCGCGTGCGAGGGTGACGGCGATGCGTTCGGGACCCAGTGAGAGTCCGTGCGCCAATGCGTTGCGAAGCTGTTTGCGCCGTTCGCCAAAGCCCGCGCGCAGGAGCGTAAAGAACGCGTCCGTTTCGGCCTCCGGCAAACGCGAATGATCCAGCACGTCGAGCCGCACCACCGCCGAGTCCACTTTGGGCCGCGGATAGAATGCGCCTGCCGGGACCGTGCGCCGGACCGACACGTCGGCATAGAACTGCACGCTGACCGCCAAGAGGCTCATCTCCGGGGGGTGCGCAGCCAGACGCTGCGCGACCTGTCTCTGGACCATGACGACGGCGAGACGCGGTTTGTGGGGGCTCACCAATACGTGCCTCAGGACCGCCGAGGTGATGTAATAGGGCAAGTTGGCGACGATCTTGAACCGGGTAGAGGGAGAGGCGGGCTGATCGCCCGCCCCGATAAACGCAATCGGTTCCTGCTGCAAAATGTCCGCCTGAATGATTCGCACGTTCGGGACGGTCGAAAGGTCACTCGAAAGTTGGAGCGCCAGTCCGCGGTCCAGCTCCACGGCGACGACCCGCCCGGCGCGGCGGGCGAGGACGCGGGTCAGATGCCCCAGACCCGGTCCGATCTCCAGAACGGTGTCGTCGGGCGTCAACTCCGCCGCGTCCGCGATGCTCTCCAGGATGCGCGGGTCCGTCAAAAAGTTCTGGCCCCATTTTTTCTGGGGGGCGAGTCCGTGCGCATCCAGGGTCGCCTTGACGCTCATTCAATTCGCGCTGCCCGGCAGGTCGGGCACGATCCAGTGAATCTGGGCGGCCGGCGGCGCCGGGTCGAGCAGATAGACGTCAACCCATTTGAACCAGAGGACCAGGTCGGACTCGTCGTAGCCCAGGTCGATGCGCCGTCCTTTGATTCGCCCGCCCGTGTCTCCGGCAAGCGCGATGCCGTAGCCGGGGACGTACATTCGAGATCGCAAGTTGATCACGGTCGGATCGACTGCGACGATTCCGAGGCCGGCCTGCAGACCGAGATAGGTGATGCCGAATTCGGGGTGGGTGCGCGATTTGCCGGAGCTGGCCGCCGTGTACGAGGTCGCGAGAACCCGGATCGTCCGCCAGTAAGTCGCGGTGGTCCCGTCCGGCAGCGTGATCGGGCGGTGAACGATATTGGTGCCGTAGTTGATGATCTTGGTTATCGGCGCGGCTTCTATCCACTCTTTGTCCACCGAGCGCCGCACCTCGTGACCATTTTCATAGTCGATACGGATGAGGCGCTTTTTGACTCCGTCGACGCCCTGCTGCGTCACCTTGTGGACATCGAGCTCGAGCGACGTGTCCGCCTGCCACTTGGTATCGAACGCGATGGATTCCGTCTCGGTGATGAATTCTTCCTTGACGCGCATCACCTGGACGGTCATGCCGTCGCGCGTCGCCTCAGTCGTGGCGGGAATGGTATAGTCCTTGCCGGCCAGATTTACGTCCTCTTGCTTGAGAAGGTCGGAGACCGAATCGCCGAGGGTGCGCGTGCGGATGACCTTGCCGTCGACGTCGATCGTCGCCGCGCGCGACCGTTGGATGAAGACCTGCCAGCCCGGCTCGACTGGCGTCCCGAGATTGGGCGTGACCAAATCGCCGAGATAGACGACGAGGCCGGCCTGGCGCATGGCCTCGCCCAGCGTCGGCGCGGTGGTGTAAAAGGTGGTGAGCGCACCGTCGTCGTTGATCTTGATCGGGACGGCGCGCTGGACCTCGATCTGCTGGGGCGGGGAGTGGAGGTCTGCGGCCGGCAGCGGGGTATTCAAGTCCACCAAGAGGCCGCCCATCAGGACGTGGTCCTGCGGCTTGAGCGTGATACCGGCCTCGGTCAGCGCCGCTCCCACGGTCCCTTTCTGCGTGCGCTGCGACAAGACGTCTCCGTCGACCCGTATCTCGAGCGACCGCGCAACGTGGACCTGGATCGGCTGGCCGTTCGGAATCGGCGCGTCAACCGCGGGAAACACGGTATCTTCGGGCGCGAGGTGAACCGCGGCGTCGTTGAGCACGCCGCCTACCGTGGTCTGATTGGTCAGGACCGTGATGGACTGCTGGTTGATGTCCAGGGTGACCGATTTGAGGGTATGCAAATAGCCCCAGGCCATTGCGGCGAGGCCGACAAGGGTCAACGCGAGGACGACCGCTTGCGCGTCAAATAAACGCCGCGGGCGGCTGGAATACCACGCGGCGAGCGCAAAGTCATCCTGTGGTGAATCAGAAAACGTGGGAGTGCTCAATCGTTCCGCTCTGAGGACAAAATGGCCGTGCACCTTCCGTCGAAGCGGTCGCCCCGGCTTGGACTGAACAGCCAGCTCCAGCCAGGTGCCCCGACGGCACCCAGAAGTGACGACTTACCGTTGCTGCCTTCCGGCCCTGGCGGGGTTTGCCGGCTTCTGCCGCGTCGGACCCAACCTTCATCGCCGCTTGAACCGACCAGTCCCGAAACGTTCGTCCCTTGGGAAGGAATTCAACCCCGCTGTAGCGGATTGCGGGTCATCCATCCGAAGATGGAGTCAGGGCACCGCTAGCTCCCCATCTAGCACGACCGGGCTTAAATGTAGCCCAAGTCCGAGAAAATGTCAAAACGGTAAATCGGACCGACCTGGAAAAAAGTCAGTCAACAGTGGCCAGCGACTTGGTCGGGCTTGCGCTGAAAACTGTTGACTGAATGAGCGGAGAGGGCGGGATTTGAACCCGCGAGGCTCATCGCCTACACGATCTCCAATCGTGCGCACTAGACCGGACTATGCGACCTCTCCAAGTTAGTTAAGTAGTTGGGTAGCTGCGTGTTGGATAGTTGGATGGTGCGAAAGTGTGATCTGGACCGACAATGCAACTATCAAACTATTAAACTCTAACAGGCGGAGGGGGAGGGATTTGAACCCCCGGTGGACTTGCGCCCACACGCGATTTCGAGTCGCGCGCACTAGACCGGACTATGCGACCCCTCCAGCAGCTGCCATTATAACACAGGGCAAGAAAACCGGCAAAGGGGGAACGGCACGGCTTTTGCCGCGCCAGCGCACCGGCATTATAATGCGAGGGAAGGAGACAGGCATGCCGTTCTATACCGTGAATCTCGATCCGATGCTGGAAGAGCTGGGAATTCCGATCACCAAGTCGAGCCGCATCGAGATCGACCGCTACATTCAAGAGATCCTGGGGACGGTCGACGCCGACAGCGAGACGGTGTGGCCGATGCTCAACGCCAAGCTTCAAGACGACAAGTGGAAAGAGGAATTCAAGAAACAGCTCAAGGAAAAATGGGACGCGCGCGATTGGCGGGCGGGACTGCTGAGTTGAGCGACGGGCGCTCGCGGGCGCGCGTTCCGCCCCTGCCGCGTGATGCGGCGGCGCTCGCCGTCTTTGGCGCGCTAACCCTGGTGATGACGAATCCGCTCGTCCTGCACCTCGCGACCGCGGTGGAGGACAAACGGGACGCGCTGCTCAACACGTGGATCATCGCGTGGGTCGGGCACGCGCTCGCGACGGATCCGCTCGGGCTTTATCACGCGAACATCTTTTACCCGTACCCTAACACGCTGGCATTCTCCGAGACGCTCCTGCCGCAGGGCCTGTTCGCGCTCCCGATCAACCTCGCCTTTGGCAATACCATCCTCGGCTACAATCTCGTCCTGCTCGGCTCGCTCCTGCTCGCCGCGTATGCAATGTATCTCCTCGTCCTGGACCTGACGGGGTCGCGCGGCGCGGCGCTCGTCGCCGGCGCGATCTTTGCGTTCGATCCGTATAATCTGGGCAACCTCGCGCAGGTGCAGCTGCTCTCATTCGGGTGGATGCCGCTTGCGCTTTTATATTTGCGCCGCCTCCTCAGGCGCGCGGACGAGTCGAAGCCGGCAAGCGCGCCGATCCAGGTCTTTGTCACCCGCGATTCCATTCTCTTTGCGCTCTTTTTTGCGCTTCAGGCCCTTTCGTCGTTCTACTTTGCATTCTTCGCCGGGCTGATCGTGCTGCTGTACGTGATCTGGGAGTTCGTGCTAGGCCGATCGACTCGCAGCGGGCTGGCGCAGCTACTCGCCCCCGGCGTTCTCATCGCCGTCGTGGTCGTACCCTTCCTGGTGCCTTATCTGGAGGCGCAGCGGGAACAAGGTTTTCAGCGCACGCTCGAGGACAGTGAATCATTCAGCGCCAGCTTGAACATGTACACTCAAGTGTCGCCGCAGAACGTACTTTACGGTGGCGCTCTCGCGCCGCGCCCTCCGATCCTGCGCGGCGATTATCCGCTGGACAATCTGTTTCCCGGACTAGTCGCACTCGGGTTGGCCGTCGTCGCGCTTGCGGCATCGAGAAAACGCGATCGCTGGTTCTTGGTGTTCCTGCTGGCGATCGCGTTTCTCCTTTCGCTGGGTCCCCGATTGTTCATCAC
>JAMCRS010000036.1:1329-2751 GCA_023380675.1 Chloroflexota bacterium | reverse complement strand
GTGAGCGGCTGAGGCGCGAGCGCCGGCATTACGTCCTTCTGGGTCCCGGGCGCTGGGGGTCATTCGACCCCTGGATCGGAATTCCCGTGTCCTGGCACCAGATTTCCGGGGCTCGCGTAATCGTCGAGGTTCCTGCCAAGGACATGCCGATGGAGCCGTCGCAGGGCACTCACTTCTTCCACAATATGACCTCGGCCGGCATCGGGTACTTTTCGTTATGCGGGTCGAACGACAGGGAGTTCGTCCGCTGGGATCTGCTCCGGGCGTTGCCGGGAAACGAGATCGCGCCTGGAGTCCGGCATGTTCGCTTGAGCCAACCACTATCGGTGCGGATGGACGGACAGACCCAACAAGGGGTTATCTCCACAGCCTGAGAGGCCGCGGTGGCAATGTATCGACGGGCCTACAATGAAAAAGGAATTCGGCGCATGGTTCGATGCCAGCAGGAAGAGGTGATAATCCGTGTCCTCGGCTGAAACGCATCCCAGCACGGGATTGCCGGCGCTCGATCACGTCCTCGGAGGATTGATCGACGGCGACAACGTCGTCTGGCAGGTCGGCTGCATCGAGGATTACCTGCCTTTTGTGCGTCCCTATTGCGAGCAGGCGCTTCGCCAGGGGCGCAAGCTCGTCTACTTCCACTTCGAGCGGCACCACGAGTTGATCGCTCCGGACGCGCGTATCGAAACCCATCGGCTAGATCCGGCGGCCGGTTTCGAGACGCTGACGGCCGAGATCCATCGTGTCATAGAACGCGTCGGCCGGAGAGCATTCTACCTGTTCGACAGTCTCTCCGATCTTGACGCGGATTGGTACAGCGACATGATGCTCGGGAACTTCTTCAAGGTCACCTGCCCTTACCTGCGAGAGCTCGACACCATAGCTTATTTCGCGCTTTTGCGAAGGCGTCATTCGTACCGTGCGGTGGCCGCCATCCGGGACACGACCCAACTGCTGCTGGACGTTCACCGCCATGAGGGCGCGCTTTATGTTCATCCCCTCAAGGTATTCGAGCGCTATTCGCCGACGATGTATCTACCGCACGTCTGGCAGGGCGACACGTTCCGCCCGGTTACCGAAAGCGCCGCCATCTCTGGAATATACGAGACGCTGACCCGCGACGGCTCGGGGCGCGAAAGTGACCGCTTCGACCTCTGGGACCGCACGTTTCAGGCCGCGCAGGAGACGGCTGAGGCTGTCACGCGCGGCGAGCGGAATCCGGAGACGGTGCGAGAGGCCGTCCTGCATCTGCTGCACATGCTGATCGGACGCAACGAACGCATGCTGCAATTGGCCGAGCGTTATTTGACGATCGAGGATCTGCTTGCCGTGCGGCGCCGCATGATCGGCACCGGCCTTCTCGGCGGAAAGGCGACCGGCATGCTCGTTGCCCGCGCGATCTTGCGGCGGGCGGCAAGCCGC
>JAMCRS010000036.1:0-1319 GCA_023380675.1 Chloroflexota bacterium | reverse complement strand
GCCGCTGGCAGGAAATCCTCGAGCCGCACGATTCGTTTTTCGTGGGTTCCGACGTCTTTTATTCATATCTCGTCTCCAACGGCTGTTGGCGCACCAGACAGAAGCAACGCGACAGCGCGGGGTGCCTCGAAGAGGTGGAGCGCGCCCAGGAACAGATGCTTGCCGGCTCGTTCCCGGAGTTCGTGCGCGACCAGTTTGCGGAGATGCTGGACTACTTCGGTCAGGCTCCGATCATTGTGCGCTCGTCGAGCCTTCTCGAGGACGGTTTCGGGAACGCCTTTTCGGGCAAGTACGAGAGCGTCTTCTGCGCCAACCAGGGTTCGCCGCAGGCTCGCCTGCAGGCGTTTCTCGCGGCAGTGCGACAGGTCTACGCGAGCGCTATCGGGCGCGATGCCCTGCTCTATCGGGCCCAAAGGGGCTTGCTCGACCGCGACGAGCAAATGGCGCTCCTCGTTCAACGCGTGTCGGGTGCGGTGCACGGCCGCTTTTTCTTCCCGCAAGTGGCGGGCGTAGGCCTGTCGTACAACCCATTCGCCTGGTCGGAGCAGATCGACCCAAAGGCCGGCGTCATGAGGCTCGTTTTCGGCCTCGGCACCCGTGCAGTCCGCCGCTCGGACGACGACTACACACGCATCGTGGCGCTCAACGCGCCTCTGCGCCGGCCGGAGACGACGTCGAGCGAAGTCCGCGGATATGCGCAATGGCGCGTGGATGTTCTGGATCTCGAGAAGGAGGAACACGCTTCGCGCTCATTCGAAGAAGTTGCCCAGTCCTGCGGCGAACAATGCATCGAGATGGTCGCATGGCGAGATCCCGAGCTGATGCGGCGGCCGAGGGAGACGGGGCGTCCGGTTTTCCCCTGGGTGCTGAGTTTTCACAGGCTGCTCTCGCAGACCTCTTTCGTGGCCGATATGCGGGCTCTCCTCGAAACGATCGAGAAGGCCTACGACTATCCGGTAGACGTCGAGTTCACCACGAACCTCCGCCCGGATGGCAAATATCGCATCAACCTGGTTCAATGCCGGCCCTTCCAGGTCAAGGGCGGAGGGCATGTTGCGGCGCCACCGGCAAGGATTGCCTGCAGCGATCTCGTTCTGAAGACCCGCGGCGCCGTTATCGGCCCGAGTACGGCAACCACAGTGGGACGGCTCATCTACATCGTGCCTTCCGTCTACGGCCAACTCCCGTACAGTGATCGTTACTCGATCGCGCGGCTCATTGGCCGTCTCACGCGTTTGGAGGAGCAACCCGAGGGCGCGCTGCTACTCGTTGGACCCGGCCGTTGGGGCACCACCGAACCCGCGCTGGGCGTGCCTGTC
>JAMCRS010000035.1:808-2820 GCA_023380675.1 Chloroflexota bacterium | reverse complement strand
TCGACTCAGGCTTTCGCCAATGGGCTGCACAGTGGCAGGACCGTACGTCCGAACTGGCCATTGGTCACTTCGGCGAAGGACACGTACATCGCGAGTAAACCGCAGACGAGTCCCACGTACCCTCCGAGGTTACCAGTGCCCAGACCAAACGAGCCGCCTGCAAGCAGGAAGAAGGTGATCCACAGCGTGAGGAACACCGACCACAGTCCCAGGTTGCTTCGGAACGTGGAAACCCACATGTAGAGTGTAAAGACGCCCCACATCGCGAGCGCCACGCCGACACCCGAGGACGAAGGTGCGGCCTGCAGTTTCGCCCCGATCGTCCAGTTCAAGAACGCGAACCACCACCAGAAAAGCCCGTAAGACGTAAATGCGACGGTACCAAAGGTGTTCCCATTTCGATATTCCATGGCGCCCGCTATGATTTGCGCAAGACCGCCGAACGCAAACGCCAGTGGAAATACCACCGGCTCGGCGTCTTTTCCGAGTATTCCTGCGTTCACCATGCTCAGGACTACAGTCGTTAATCCAAACGCGACGAGTCCCAGCGGTGCGGGATTCGCCGGCTTTGCTTGATCGGCCATTTCCATTCACCTCCGCAAGGATTTCATGATATTGTCGACGTTTCAACGACTGCCCGGCAGCGGCACCTGACTTAATCCTGCCTGCTCCTCCCTCTGAAAACAAAAACCGACCATCGAAAAAGATGATGAGGTCGGTTTCCGAATTCAAAACTGCACATGATTGCGCATACCCTCCATCGGGTTCGAACCGCATTGGCATTTACGGCGCCAATATTGTTAGCTAACGCAATCAATCGGAATAGGTCGCGGAACTCTGTCAATAGGGCACCTGATTTGATCGTTCAGTATTTCACCAGGCGATTCGTTTGACATCCCGCATTCCTCATACTACAATCGACGCGTGAGGTTCAGGCGATGGCCGACCCGCTCGACAGCTTTTCCGCTCCCGTCCGTGCCTGGTTCGTAGAATCGTTTGCGCGGCCGACTCAACCGCAGTCGTTGGGTTGGCCGCCTATTCAGCACGGAGAGCACACGCTCATCCTCGCGCCGACCGGTTCCGGCAAAACGCTCGCGGCGTTTTTGTGGGGCATCGATTCCCTCTGCCGCCGGACAGACGATCCCCCGAGCGCGAAGAACCAAGGGATCCGTCTCCTCTACGTCTCCCCGCTCAAGGCGCTCAACAACGACATCGAGCGAAACCTGCACGCGCCCCTGGAAGGTATCCGCGCCGCGGCCGCGCGCATGGAGGTCGAGCTGCCGCCGCTGCGCGTCGCGGTCCGGACCGGCGATACGCCGGCCAACGCCCGCGCCGCTATGACGCGTAACCCGCCGCACATTCTCATTACCACGCCGGAATCGCTTTACCTCATGCTGACGAGCCCCCGCGCCCGCGACCTATTCCGAACGGTGCGCACCGTGATCGTCGATGAGATACACACGCTCAGTGGAAACAAACGCGGTGTCCACCTGGCGTTGAGCCTCGAGCGGCTGGAGCATCTCGCCGGAGCTCCGATCCAGCGCATTGGCTTGTCCGCAACCATTCAACCGCTTCAGCAGACGGCGCGATTCCTGGTCGGTCAGGCGCTGTCGAATGCGGCGACGAGCGGCTCCGTCGATCCCCCGGCCCCGAGCGTATACCGTCCGGTGACCATCGTCAACGCCAGCTACCGGAAACCGCTCGACCTCAAGGTTGTCACACCCGTCGACGATTTTCTTAGCCTGCCGGGCGCGACGATCTGGCCTGTGTTGGTCCCGCAAGTGCTGAACGATATTCGGACGCATCAGTCGACGCTCGTGTTCTGCAACAACCGCCGCCTGGCCGAGCGAACGGCCGACCGCTTGAATGCGCAATTCGCGGCGGAGGAATCGGAGGAGATAGCGCCGGGAAGCAGTGCCACCCTCGCCCCCGGCGGCGCTCGCGGACACCAGGGCGCTGGCGCCGGGCCGGGTGTCCTTGATGAGGACGCCGCGCTTGCCGTGGCTGTCGTC
>JAMCRS010000035.1:0-798 GCA_023380675.1 Chloroflexota bacterium | reverse complement strand
TTCGCGCGCATCACGGGAGCATGTCCAAGCAGGCGCGGCGGAAGATGGAAGAGGACTTGAAAGCCGGCCGGCTGCCCGCCCTCGTCGGCACGAGCTCGCTCGAGCTCGGAATCGACATCGGCGCGGTCGACCTGGTCGTCCAGCTTCAGTCACCCAAGAGCGTCGCGCAAGGGCTGCAGCGGGTTGGGCGTTCCGGCCACATCGTCGGCCAGACGAGCGTCGGCCGCATCTATGCGACCTTCCGCGAAGACCTGGTCGAGGCGGCCGCGATCGCGCGCGGAATGCTGGAGGGGGATGTCGAGCCGACCTACACGCCGCAAGATCCCCTGGACGTGCTCGCCCAACAGATCGTCGCCATGGTTGCATGCGAAGACTGGTCAGTGGACGCGCTCTTCGGCCTGGTCCGGCAGGCGTACCCCTACCGCGATCTCACCCCCGCGAGCTTTCGCCTCGTCCTCGACATGCTCGCCGGCCACTACGCCGATGGGGCGCACGGGGTCCCGGCGCTGCGCCCCAAGATCTCCTGGGACCGGGTCAACGACCGGCTTTCGGCGCTTCCCGGCTCGCGCCTGCTGGCGACGCTGAATGCGGGCACGAGCGCCGACACCGGTGCGTTCCCCGTTTATCTGGCCGACAACAGGACCAAAGTGGGAGAACTGGACGAAGAATTCATATTCGAAACGCACGTCGGCGACGCCTTTTTGCTTGGCAGTCATACCTGGCGCGTGCGCGAGATCAAGGATGATCGGATCGTCGTCGACGATGCGGCCGGCGCGGTCCCGCGCATGCCGTTCTGGA
>JAMCRS010000034.1 GCA_023380675.1 Chloroflexota bacterium | reverse complement strand
CGTCAAGCGTGTCTCCACACTGGGACATCAACACGGCGAGAGGCCAGATCACGAGTCCCTTGAGGGCCAGGAACGCGAAAGCGATCACGTTGATGAGCGTCGCCAGGACTGTTTTCACGCTGTTCATTTCGTGGATATCGCGCAGCCCCATGATGCTGAGCGAAGCCAGCATCAGTATACCGATACCCGCGCCGAAGTAGCCGCCATAGGTGGCCACAAAAAGCTGAAAGAAAAAACCCCATAGGCGTCCCAGTGTGGAGACACGCTTGACGCCGGTTTCGTGTGTCGCGAAGCGATCGAACACACGGCGCGACGCAAACAAGAGGGTCGCAAAGAGCACGAGAAAAGGCACGACGCGGTCGAAAAGGGCGGGTGGCGTAATGACCAGAATCTCCGCGCCGAGCAGTCCGCCAATGAGGCTGGGAAGGAAGAGAGTGAGCAGGAGCCCCGAGTCCAGTTTGGTGTCCCGACTGTACGCGACCGCGCTGCTCAACGACCCAGGCCAGATCGCCGCCGTGTTGGTCGCATTCGCCGGAATTGCCGGCACGCCGAAAGCGACGAGGGCCGGGAAAGAGATCAGACTCCCGCCGCCGGCGACAGAGTTGAGGGCACCGGCGACCATACCTGCGACAAAGACTCCAACAAAGCCAAATAGGCTCTCCAAAGCGTTGCGCTCCAAAAGAGGGATCGTGTCAGTTATTTCGAGCGGCGCACGGAACAACCAGAGCCGACGGGTGCGCCAAGTCGTGGTAGATCGTCTGGTCGGCCGGCGGGAGGTCAAGCCACCGCGCGAGCAGCGATCGGCGGAAGACGTAGGCGATCACCGCGAGCGCGCCGACTGCGACGATCATCCGCTTGCCGTTCATAGGCCAACGAGAACTCCGTCTTTGCGAATCTCCAAGTGCATGCCCGATCTGAGGTGCGCGAATTCATCCGGCGGGACCGCCACGAGCGGAATCGGCTTGCCGTACATTTCGTCGGCGACGATGGAAGCGAGCGCAAAGAACGAATCGGGCGCCGTTGTGACGAGGGCCGCGGGCGCCGTCCCCGCGCGCACCGCCTCGAGCAGGACGGCGGTGGTGGTCGACGAACCGCGCGTGAACGGGACCGCGAGAATCCGGCCGGCGGCGGATTTGCCGGACAACGGATGACGCCGATCGACGATCTCGCCGGTGTGGTAATCGTAACCGCCCCAAAATGAAAGCGGCTCGTCGGCGGCGAGGACCTCGCCGGCGGCCGCGCCGGGTATGACCGTGCGCCGCGCCGCCGCACGAACGATTGTAAATGCAGGATCAAGGGATGGGGGCACCGAAACGCCAGACTCGTCCGGGGATGAGCGAGTCCAAAGAGAATCGTCCCTGACGATTCGCCCCTGAACGGCGGAGCGAACACAATCGGAGAGGGTCCCGAACGTCACCTGCGTGTCGAGCATGCCAGGCGCATAGTAGGCGTACTTGCCGGAGTTGGTCATGAGCGACTTTACCTCGCGCGGCAGCATCGGCGTGGCGAGGATGCAAGTATCGACCGTTAACTGCGCGCCAAAGCGTTTCAGCGCGGCGACGTGACCGGCTCGTTCCGCCAGCAGCTCGACCGCCCGGCTCGTCGTGACCAGAAAACGGACATTCGGATGAACGCGTTCGTCCGCGACGAAAGGAACGAGCTGCTTGAACTCCGCCAGCGAAAAGTGTGGGCTGCCCAGGACAACCATGTCCAGCCGGTCGTCCGACCCCGGCGCGGTGGTCAATTCGCGCCAAGCCGACCGAAGCGTCTGCATCGACACTTTGTACTCGCGTATCGGCTGCCGGCCTCGGAACGCCGCGTCAAGCGTGGGCGCTTCGGGGGTGACGCCCACGATGTGGAAGAGCGCGACGGTGCCGGACGACGCGGCTGCAGCGCCGAGCGCTTTGAGCTGATCCTCGGTCGGCTGGACGTTTAACCCATCGATAACCGGAATGCGGTCTTGCGCGACCTTGCCGATCAAGTGACCGAGCACCGGACAAAACGTGTCGTCGCGCTGAATCGCAAGCGGTACGTCGACGAGGCGAATCAGCATTTCACCCGCGCGGTTCTCGTCGAGGTGCAAGCCGCGCGCCGGCACGCGCCCGGTGATCGCACAGCAAATGTCGAGGAGGTCGGGATACCGCTCGGTGCGCGCGCCGATCACAGAATTTGCAAACACGATCGCGTTGGACTCGCCCCAGCAGATCTGCTGGCCGAAAGATGGCTTCCATTCCGTCTGATAGGGCGCACAGGTCCAGGTCGGGCGCGTCCCCATGCTGGCGTACGCCGCCATCTGACGGCGCGCATTGCGCGCCCATTCGGGCGGGACGGGCCAATCCCGCCAGTGGTGCTCGTCGAGGCCGCTGACGTTCAACGTCGTCGGCACGGCGACCTGGGCGCCGATGCCAGCGAGCCGTTCGGCGAATTCCAGGCCCGCCTCGCCGATGTAGATGGTGCTATCGACGTGCGCGGCGGAGACGTCCATCAGCGCGTCCGCGCCGAATACGCCGGCCATATGGACGACGATCGACATCGCCATTCGCGCGGCGGGGCCGCGTTTCCCTTCGAGCATCTCACGATCGGCGTCCGTCAGGGTCAGAGGCATTGTTCCATCTCGCCTACCAATTGGTCGAATTCTTGTAGCGAACGGCAATTGAACAGGGGGACGCGCGGCTTGTCCTCGCCCGTGATGTTCTGGACGTAGCGCGCGGCGTGCTTGCGGAACAGCAGCAGCCCGAGATCGGGGCCGTAAAAGTCAAGGTTGAGGGCCAGGTGACGGCGCAGGACCGTGATCTTGTCCGCGGCCGTGACTTGCGAGCGGTCCTTGCGCGAAAAGATCCAGGGGTTGCCGATCGCGGCGCGTCCGATCATGACGCCGTCGCAGCCGGTGTGCGCCCGCATTCGCGCGATATCGTCGACGGTGCGGATGTCGCCGTTGCCGATCACCGGAATCTTGACCGCGCGCTTGACCTCGGCGATGGCATCCCAATCGGCGCTGCCCTGGTACGCCTGGGCGCGGGTCCGCCCGTGGACGGCGATCAGGCTGGCGCCGCTCTCCTCCAGGATGCGGGCGATCTGGACGTGATTGCGCTTGTCGTCGTCCCAGCCCAAGCGGATCTTGCCGGTGACCGGGACGGTGAGGACTCGAGAGAGGCGCGTAAATACACGCGCCACCTTGTCGGGCTGTAGCAACATGCCGGAGCCGGCACCCCGGCGCGCAATGTCTTTGACGTAGCAGCCCATGTTGATGTCGACAATGTTGGGGCCGAGGTCCTGCAGACGTACGGCGGTCTCGACGAGCATATCTTCGTCGTAGCCGTAGATCTGGAACGTCATCGGCCGCTCGCTTGCATCGTATTGGAGCTTTTTCGCCGTGATGCTCTGCGGCTTGCCGCGACCCTGCAAGTTGGCGACGTTGACGAATTCGGTATACGACATGGCCGAACCGAGCTCTCGGCAGATCAGCCGAAAGGGCATGTCGGAATAGCTGTCCATCGGCGAGAGGATCGCGTCGCCGAAGACCGGAACGTTGCCGACGTAGAAGTTGGGAGAGGATTGCATA
>JAMCRS010000033.1:38277-46845 GCA_023380675.1 Chloroflexota bacterium | reverse complement strand
CAACAAGACGCTCCTCGACAAGCGGCACGGCTGACGCAAAACCTACAAGCCTAACGTTCCACCGGCTGTCGCCGCGTCGCCCGGCTTGCCCACGAACGAGTCCATACGCAGATCGCGGTCTTGAATGTACGGCAAATTGTGTTTGAGCGCGAGCTCCGCCTTGGCCAGCTCGCCGCCCAAATAGATCGCGTGGTCGACGCGCGAGACAAAAAACGACAACTCGCGCTGCAGTGTGCGCGCGCTGCTCCCGGCGAACGTCGCCAGCAGACCCCCTTCCGGCGCGTAATGGTCCACCCGGATCTGATAGCCCTCTACCCGAACGGCAAAACTTCCGCGCGGGTCCCGCACCAGACGCGGGTTCTTGTGATACTCTCGTTCCCTTTCCCGAACGATCGCGCGCGCGGCATCCCACGAGTCGGCGTAGATATGCGCCGATTGAGAGACGATGACGAGGTCGCCCAACATGCAGTCGCTCAACCGGCCGGCGATTTCTTGCTGGAGCCTGCGCAGCCCGAACGCGTTCGTCAGCCATGCCCGGAAGATGTCGTGGCTGCGAAAATATGCGGTCAAGAAAAGGCGATCGTCACGGACGCGGGCCTGCACCACGTTCAGACACGGCGGATCGGAGGAGCCGGCATCGCGCGTGGGATCCCACAAGCCGGCTACGGAGCGACGTGAATAACGGGCGCGGCGCAATTCGTCGACCATCGCAGCCACTTGGTCACGGCCGCCAAAATCGAACAGTCGCTCGCCGTACGTGTAGGCGATGTCAGGCGGCCGCTCGCTCGTCAGAAGCTGCGGATAGTAGGCCTGCAGTTGCTCGCGCGTTAAGGGAAGCCAGTCGGGGAGGTACAGGTCGGAGGGGTCTTCGTCTTGGACGCAGGCGACGACGTCCAGAAGCTCGCGCTGCGGCACGGTGTATGCCGTCGAGTCGCGCCGTCCGAACGCGAGGACCGCCGCGACGAGGTGCACCCATACTTGGACGATCCGTTCGCCTCGGATGACGAAACCGGTTTCCTCCGCCGGGAACTCGTCTGCCGCCGGCGCGCGCCGGGGAAATACCCGTGGTTCCGCGAACGCGCCGCGCGGCACCGCGCCGTTCAATTCCGCGAGCGCTTGGCGCACCCTGGCCGGGTCATTGACACCCCGCAGGTCGATCAGACGAACGTTGGCCCGGAAATCGTCAATCGCTTCACGCGAGATCTCGGGCTCGATCTGTGCCGCGTCGCCCGCGACGCGATGCTCGGCGTCGACACCGCCGCGCATTAGATTCACAAACGACGCTCCACTCTGCGTCAGGTCGGGCCCGCACAAGACGATCGCGCGGATCGACGGCCGGGCGAGGATATTGCGCAGCAGGTAGTTGAGGCCGTCCCTCGAATAGAGATTCCCGAGCAGGGCGAACGAATCCGGGGCGAGAGCTTCGGCGAGCCTGGCCTGTTTCATCCACAGCGTGCAGATCGCCACGGGATGGTCCGCTCGGCCGAAGGTGAGGTTGTCCTGAAAATAGAGCGGCCAGGGGTACGGGGTATCTGCCATCAACCGGCGCCTTGGCGTGCCAGACGGCGCCGCGTGCTGGCGGGCAGCGAATCGAACGCGATCTCGACCCGATACATACCCTTGGCGCCGCGAATTCTGACGACGTGACCACTCGCCTCAGACACCCGATCGTCGTCCAGTAGAAACTGGAGAACCATCGGCTGGCCGACCGAGAACGCGTCCGGTGATTCGAGTAGGGCGCCGTTGCCGTCGAGCTGCACCGTCCGTCCAAAGCCGGACGACGTAACCGCTCCGTCCTGAACGCACCGATACGACGTAAGGAGCTTTGATCTGCGCGGCGACACGCGCGATTTAGTGTGGGCCATATCCATCCTCGTGTGAACGAGGGGACTAAGACGCGCTCTGGAGGAGACGCTCTAGCGCGGCCCGATCATCCGAGGAAATGTGAGTGAAATGCACGCCAGCGCAACTGGGCCCACCGTTTGCGACGGACGTGTACACGACCTGAGCGCGCACGCTGATCACCTCGTGTTCAGGCATGACGATGAAAAACGTCACGGACGCCCCGGCCGGCAGGGGGTCCAACGTTTGGATCAATGCGCCTTCCGTGCTCAAGTTGAGCGTTTCGGTGCTGGGAGGTGCGGCATTCGGCGGAGGGTAGAGATATTTGACCTGAAAGCGGACCGGTTTCCGTTCCGAAACACGTCGTTCCACCTGTTCAGCCAAGGCAGCCCTCCTCTCCGTGCCCGCAGCAACGCCGCGGTCACTCGTCAAAAAGAAACACGGGTTCCTGGTAATAGCGGACCTGACGCTCGCGCAAACGGGACGTCATCCATTCGTCCAGCCATACGTTCTTACGTTCGATCGAGTCGCCGCAGAAGAGCTGGTCGAGCGGGATGTTGAGTCGCATGGCTCGGCCGGGGATGATGTGTCGCGTGACTCCCATCGGCAGCTTGGATCCATTGGAGGCAAGCTGCCGGATTTCGTCTGGACGATAGCGCGGGAACACCACGAGCGCGCTCAAGCGTCCGTTCTCGGCCACGAGACCCTCGACATCCGTACGCGCAACGCGGTACATTTCGCCGCGTCCGTCGTACGCCGCGACCACCTCGTTCAACAAATGCGCCTGTTGATCGAGCCGAGCCTGGCCGCGCACGCGCAAGCTAAATGTCCGGCCGTCCTTGAGCATCAGAGTCCCGATGCTCTCGCGCCGCATGAGTTCCGCTTCCGCTTCCGGCGCATTCGCCGGCTCTACCGACAGGTTCGGGATCACCCGCAGCGACGAGAACAATTCGTCGACCGGCAGATCGAGCAGCATGTGATTCCAGGTCTCGAGGCTGATCCCGGGCCCTTCGTAGTCGACGATCTGGACGACGACATCACAGCAGCCGATTTGGCGGAGCGCTGTCACGCGCGTCGCGCCATCCAGCAATATGTACTTGTTCCCGAATTCGGTTACGATGGGGGGGTTTTTCAGAAACTGGTCTTGTCTGATCCGCTGAACCAGGCGCTCGACTCGCTTTTTCTCTATCTGCTCGTGCAGCAGCACATCGTCGAGCCGGACGATGCGCAGGGTCAGCTCCTTTGCATTCACCGCCAACTCCAAGAGTATTATAGACTAAAGGAAACGCGCAGTCAACCTTGGAAAGGAGCACTCGATCGAGTGCTCCTTTCCGCTCCTCACGCGATCTGTGGCAAAGCTGCTACGGCCTTTTTCACCTCTTCGGCCGGATACTCATAGTCTTGCAGTTCGTGCCTGAAATATTGCTGGTAGCCTGCCATGTCAAAGTGGCCGTGTCCGCTCAGGTTGAACAAGATCACCTTTTTCTCGCCGGCCGCTTTCGCCCGCAGCGCTTCGTCGATCGCGACGCGGATGGCGTGGCACGATTCGGGCGCCGGAATGATTCCCTCTGCGCGCGCGAACTGGACGCCCGCTTCGAACACGGCATTCTGGGCAACCGCGACCGCCTCGATCACCTTGTCGTCGTAGAGGCGGCAGACGATGGGCGACATTCCGTGGTACCGCAGACCGCCTGCGTGGATCGGCGCCGGAATGAAGGAGGAGCCGAGCGTGTGCATCTTCACCAGCGGGATCATCTGTGCGGTGTCGCCAAAGTCATATGTGTAGACCCCTTTGGTGAGCGACGGCGCCGCGGTAGGCTCTACCGCGACGATGCGGGTCTTCTTTCCGTTCTTGATCTTTTCACGGACGAACGGCAATGCGATCCCACCAAAATTCGAGCCGCCGCCGATGCACCCGATCACGACGTCAGGGTAAACGCCGGCTTTCTCCATCTGCTTGAGCGCTTCTTCGCCGATTACGGTCTGGTGAAGCAGCACGTGGTTCAACACAGAACCGAGTGAATATTTAGTGTCTGGCTGATGCGTCATGGCATCTTCGACCGCTTCGCTGATCGCAAGGCCAAGCGAACCGGGATGATTGGCGTCCATGGCGCGGAACTTGCGTCCCGCGTTCGTATCCATCGAAGGGGACGCGACGATTTCGGCGCCATACGTTTCCATCATAATGCGGCGGTACGGCTTTTGCTGGTAAGAAATGTTGACCATGTACACTTTGCATGGAATGTCGAAGATATGGCATGCGAACGCCAGCGCACTCCCCCACTGCCCGGCGCCCGTCTCCGTGGTGATGCGACGAGTGCCCTGCTTTTTGTTGTAATAGACTTGCGGGATAGCGGTATTTGGCTTGTGCGAGCCGACCGGCGAGGTGCCTTCATGTTTGAAATAGATCTGAGCGGGTGTGCCCAGTGCCTTTTCCAGGCGCCGCGCGCGAATGAGCGGCGTCGGACGATAGAGACGATAAGCCTCTTGCACCTCTTCCGGAATATCGATAAAGCGCTTGGCGTACGGTCCGGCCGCCACTTCCTGCAGGATCAACTCCATTGGGAAAAGCGGCGCAAGATCCTCGGGACCGATAGGCTGCTTGGTTCCCGGATTGATGACCGGCGGAAGTGGGCGGTCGAAATCCATCTGCACGTTGTACCACGCCGTGGGCATCTCTCGTTCTTCGAGCAAGAATTTGATCTGTTCCATAAGGGTATCTCCTTTGGGTTGGGATGGCACCATCGAGTTTCGTGCGATCGAAACGATCTTTCCTGCGTCACGCCATTTGACACCTGAGGCGGCTGCGGGCGTACGGGTCAATCGCAGATCGGCTCAGTATCGCGGCTGCGTTCGCTGCCTCTTCAGGTCATGGTGTCCTCCGAAATAGCCAAACGCTCGCGCGAGGACGGCCGGACACGGCTCACGCGATTCTCCCCAGCCCCATCGCCTCGCGGGCCGCCGTCAGCGTTTCCTGAGAGATCGGTCGGACCTTGGAAGCCCCGGCCGCGAGGATTTCGTCCACCAGCTGCGGCCGCGCCGCGTAGTACGCGCGACGCTCGCGGACCGGCGCGAGGAAATCGTTCAGCGCGACCGCCAGCTTCTTCTTCACCTCGACGTCGCCGACCTTGCCGGCACGGTAGCGCGCCTTGAGGTCTTGTACCTCTGCCTTGTTCGGGTTGAACGCATCGTGATATTGAAAGACCGGATTGCCCTCCGGGTCTGCCGGAATGTCCGCCCGGATCCGCGTGGGATCGGTATACATCCCGCGCACTTTGCCTTCGACCGATTTTGCATCGTCCGAAAGCATGATGGCGTTCCCGAGCGATTTCGACATTTTCGCTTTGCCGTCTGTGCCGAGTAGAGTCGGCACCTCGCCAATCAACGTGTCCGGCTCGGGAAAGACCTCTCCATAGAGATAGTTAAAGCGCCGCGCGATCTCGCGCGTCACCTCGAGATGAGACGCCTGGTCTCTCCCCACCGGGACCAGATGCGCACGGACGTGCAGGATGTCCGCTGCCTGAAGCACCGGATAACCGAGCAGTCCGTAAGTTGCCTGTTCGATGTTTTCAGCGTCCATGACCTCTTTGAGAGTCGGCACCCGATCGAGTCGCGGGACCGTGATCAACATCGAAAACAGAAGGTGCAGCTCGCAAACGGTTGGTACGTCAGACTGCGCGTAGATCGTGGTCTTGTCCGGGTCGATGCCAACTGAAAGGTAGTCGAGGACCAGATCACGCGCAAACTGGCGCGTCGCGGCCACGTGGTCCCGCTCGACATGACGGGTCAATGCATGGTAATCTGCGACAAGCAGGAACACTTCGTATTCGTCCTGCAGTCGAACGCGATTTGCCAGCGTACCGACGTAATGCCCCAGATGGAGCGGGCCGGTTGGCCGATCGCCGGTAAGAATTCTCTTTTTTCCTGCCATAGACACCTCCACTCGATCACAATAAAAAAACCCCGCGCCCACAAAACCGCCTTACGGTTAGGGGCGAGAGGTAAACGCGTCCGTCTGAACGCGGGTCCCGCGGTGCCACCCTGGTTAGACCGGCCGATTCGTCAACGAGAAAAAGAAATCCCCATCGTGAAACGATAGGGATTTGGCCAGCCTCACTCGACGAGCACGCCTCCAAGGTCTGAACGGCTACTCGCCGCGACGATTTCCAGCTCTTGGACTAATGCTCTCTGCCTCGGTAACGGGGGCGACTCCGGCGGGACATACTCAGCAGCGGACTGCCTTTCACTCCGCGACTCCCCGGTCCATTCACCGCCGCTGCCAGTATCGCGCTTACACCGCTTGCCGCCAACTTGAGGGCGACGGACGCGACTCTCTATACCTTGATCGGCGGGTACTCGTCCGGATCGACGTCGTTCTGTTACATTCCATTTACCCTGACGACCGATGAGCCGTCAGAACTATCGCAAGTATATCACGCGGACGCCCACGTGTCAAGTCAATGCCGCGTTGCATTCAGTCGTCAAGCCCGAGCCCTGACGGCCGAAAGGAGAACAGAGATCGCCCTGCCGCAACTAGGCCGAACCGGTTGAGCGTGCCCGCCGAGCGGCAAAAATGATCATAACCAACACGATACCACCAGCCAAGAGCAGCAGGTCTTCGCCCATGCCGGATTGGGGCAACGTACCTCCCGTCGGCGTGCCGGTGGTAGGTGTAGCGGTTGGAGTGTCCGCCACGCCGGGAGTCTCGCCGGCACCAGGTGTGGTAACCACCACGAAGGTCGCACTCGGTTCCGGCGTGTCCGTATCTGTCGGCACCTCGGTGGCCGCCGCGGCAATCACCCGGGTGGCTGTACTTATTGCAATGCGCTGAGTCGGCGGCGGGGCCGACGTCTGGAGGATTCTCGGGATAAGCAATATCCCGCCCACGGCGATCAAGCCGAGGAGAAGTAGACCGACCAGTCCCAAGGCAATGACCAGGAACAACCGGTTGGGACCACCCCCGGCGGGTGCGATCTCTGCCATGTTCTGTCTCCTTTCTTGCGATATGAAACGCTCGTTGCGATGTCATCCCGCTTGCACGGGGTTGAGATCAGTCGACAAGTTCCAGGTTTTCCCAAGGGAGGAATACGCGGCTGTCCGCCGGCATGATCACTTCCGCGCCCCACGCGGTAATTCCGCTTTCCATCAAACGCGGCTGTGCGGGCACATCCGCTATCTTGCCAATGTTCCCCGCCCCGGGTCCGGCGACGATACGCACGCGTGCGCCGACGTCGGCAGCCAGAGTGGGCGGAGCCGACGCGTTCGCGCTCCCGCCCGTGACCATCACCGGAATGAACACTTCGGGCCGTAGGGCACTGCGGCGGAGCGACGAAGTGCTGATGGACGTTTCGTCGCCATTGTGCGAGACCAGCAGCTCAAAAATCTGCTTCGACATAGGGCATTCGCCCAGGGCATCTGTCACCAATGTCGGCACCGCCAGCTCGGCGACCAGGGACCTGAGGTCGGGCGCCAGCCCGCCGACGATCAGTCCGGCCACCCTCTCCTGCGCTGCGCGCCGAACGGCTTCCTCGGTCACGCCGGCGCCGGCGATCAGAATAGCACCCCGGGAAACTACGTCGATCTTGTCACCGGTCAGGACTGCACCTGGGGAATCGACGATGCTCTTGAGAACACCATAGCCCTCTCCGCCGCCGCCCCACACCCCCTGCACGATGGCGCCAACCGCCTCGATCTCGACGCCGAGATGCGGCACGACGTTGACGACAGTCCCACGATAAAGCGCCTTGAGTTCGGCCGGCGAATCCATCAAATCCAAAGCTAGCCACGATCCGAAAAGCGCGCTCACACGACCCGCGCCGGGCGCACGATAGATTCTGCGCAAAGTCCCGAACAATTCGGACTTGGACGCAATTATTTCACGTGCGACCAACGTGTCACCTGGACTCTTGAGCACGTACTTTGATAGAGACGACTCGGACACTCGCAAGTAGCGCGCCAGGGGAACCGGGCGCAAACGTCCTCCCGTCTCCGCGCGGGTGACGACGTCCAAAGCGCCGATGCGCGCCCCCATGGCGACCAGCACTTGGCAACGCGACTCGGTCATCCGCTCGCGCCGAATTCGGGCGAGGGGCAGCACGCGGGCCTGACTCACGATCGGGATCCTAGGCATTCCCGACCTCGCCGCCAATGTCCCAGGACCACTTTTGCAGTTGGGCTCGCCGCTTGTCCGCGTCCGCCGGCAATTGGATGGGGCGTCCACGTGCGTCGATGATCAATCCCAGCGTGCCGCCTTCCACCTGAGCCTTAAAGTAGCCCGGGCGACGGCCGCCCAGGCGCACTCCCTGAGACGCTCGTATTTCTATCGACGCTTTCCGACCCGCGGGTAGCGGAACCAACTCGAGCGATCCCTGCTGCACATCGAGGTTCAAGGTTCCTGCGTCCAGACCCTCGATGTGCACGCGCATGGCCAATTGGCCTTCGCGGAGGCTGGTCGTCGGGGCGATCACCGTACCCAGCGTCAAGAAACCGTCACGCTCGAGGGCGCCGGCCGCGGCCGCCGCATTCAGCGGCGCGAGGGCGCCGAAAGCCTGCGTTAGACCGAGCACATCCACCGCCAGGGTAAAGATACCGGTGGGTTGCAACGCATCGAGAGCCAAAAGGGCCAAGGCGCCAAAATTGGAATTGTGCGCAAAAGTCCGCCCGGTCAGAAGAACGAGATCCATGCCGTCTACGTCCATGCCGCTCTCGCGCACGGTAGTCGAAAGA
>JAMCRS010000033.1:0-38267 GCA_023380675.1 Chloroflexota bacterium | reverse complement strand
CGACAATCCATCGCTCCTTCATTCTTCTGTCCATTCCCCCGGGAGGAAACAGGTAGGCGAGACGGTTTCCCCACCAGGATGCCGCGAGAGGAAGAGCCCCCCCCCCCCCCTCCTATGGCAGGCCGAGAAACCGGAATCCCGGCCGGGTGCAGCGCGTGATTGAGCCAATACGTTCGCGCCCTCTCTGCGTCCATTTCCTGTGGAAGCCAGCGCACGAGATGCTCCAGACCGGCGTGCGAGATGACATTCTCGAGACTCTGGCCCAACCCGAGATCGGCTCGAACGACGCGGGACACGCGGTCGCCGCGCACGCTGACGATCGTCGTGGAAGCCGCGCCGAGGTCCACCCCGGCGACGTTCAAGTCATATCGGCGAGCGACAAAGCGTACGACGTTCTCAAACGCTCGAGCCGCCGGCAGCACGGCCACTGGCATCCAGCTCGTGAGCGCGTTCAGTCCCGGAAGCCAGGCGATCTTTCGTTCGATATAAAGCGCTTCCAATTCTCGCTGCAGTGCAGCCAGACTCTCGACCTCCAGGGTAGGACGCACGTTGTCGACCACTCGAAATGGCGCGACCTGCCCGATGCGAGCAGCGATCTGAGATCGGGCGTCGCGATTGCCGGCGAAAAGAATCGTCGGACGCGAGGTCTCATCTCGAGAAGCCACGATCGTCGCGACGAGGTTCGCCAATTCATAGAGCGGCGTCGTCGCACCCCCATCGATTCCGCCCACGATCACGACCACGTCCGGCCGCGCCCGGGCGAGCTCTTCCGCTGCGACAACGGCTGGATCCTGCAACAAAACCCCCGATGCCTTTTCGTCGCCGTCGGCCGGCGTCTCCTTGCCCGGCAGCCAGCGACCGCCGGTCTGGTCGAGCGCGAGCGTCGCCTCGATCGTCGCGTACGTGCCCTGGGTCGCACGGATCGCGCTCGCCAGGCTCACCTCGCGACTGATTCCGACGATTGCCACGCGCAGCGGCTCCGGCGCGCTCGCAATTGCCGCGAACGCGTCAACACCCACTCCGCCGGCGCGTTCCGGGGTGATCAAGCCTCCTTCGTCCGAGACGAAATGCCGGCCGGTCCGCTCTTCCAATAGCTCGATACCGCGGCGAACTCCAATTACGACGTCGTCGAAAGGAGGCGTCGTCGTCGTCGCACAAGCGCTGCTGCTGACGACGCGGAACTCCTCTCCTACGCGGTCGACCAGGCCGAGCTTGGTTGTGACGCTCCCGATGTCTGCAACCAGGAACGACTCTAACTTTTGCGGGTCTACCATGTTTGAGTGTAGGAACTACTTGATGACCTGGAGCCAATCGTGAAATAAATAGTACAACCGTCCGATCAGAATCGAGATGCGGGAGACGGCGGTGCTCGCGAATATCGCTCCGAAGGCAATCAGCACGAACCATCGTCCCACATGACCCCAGCCGCGGGCGACCGCGTCCAGAGCTCGCAGCACGGGTCGTCCCGTCGACGTTATGAACCGAAACGAAAGGAACGCGCCGATGGTACCGACCACAAGGATCAAGTTGTCGAACAGGATGGCCGCGCCCTGCGCGGGAGAGAACGACACCACGGTCGCGCCGAGCTGCGGCAGCAACGTGCCGGTCAGTGCGCCGCCGATCGCGAGCGCACCGCCGACGCCGAAAAGAAACGCGATACTTAGATTGCCGATCGGCGCCCAACCCGGGCGCAATTTGGCAAACAGCAGCACGCCCAATACCAGCGGCACAAAGAGAGGCCAGTTAACCGACGGGTCTGCCGCCAGCGGCTCAACGAGCTTGGGAACGATGACTAAATAGACGGCTACGGTCGCGGCGTAGCCGACGCTGACTCCGACGAAGATCGCCTGCGCGAGCCGAAACAGCGGCGTGTCGCCGAGCAAGTAGCTAAAGACAAGCAGCGTCAGAATTGCGCCTACCCAAACGCCGACGAGATCCGTCATGCGGCTGCACCTCGGGCGCGGGAGATCCAGAAGGCGACGTTGCCGAGAACGATGACGAGCACGAGAACCAATTGAGCCGCCGTTTGCGCATTCACGCTGATCACGGCCAAACCCGGCTGGTTCGAGAGCACCTCATATTGTGCGGCACCCAACAGGCCCGCCATGAGTGCAACCAATTGATCCGCTCCGCGATACGCGCGGGCCTTGGGCTCGACCGCTGCGCTCACAGCCGCTGCGATCGGCACGCTGGTCCTCGGCTGTACCTGTTCCATCCACATCCTGAGGGGCTCCTCAGCACCGGCCAGCTCGATCACCATAGAGGCGTCGCGCAAAGTCTTGATCTTCGACGTTAACGGGAATTGGCTGAGCGAACTGTGCTCTACAAAATCACTTGTGTTTGGCAAACCGTTCGCTGCGAGCTGAGCCAAACCGGCCTCCTGCCCAGGCAGGTAAAGAATTACATAGTTCGTACCATAGGTGTAGTTTTCTACCTCGCTCGCCATTGCGTCGAGGATTCGCTGTGCAAGGGGCATGCCGGTATCGAACGTGCTGACGGCCACGATATTGACGTGGCGCTGCATCAAGTCGCGCACGATCGCCCCTGCGATCAAATCCATTTCTCCGCTTTGGCTCGGATCGTAGTCGAACGCAAGCACAACCGTACTGCCGGCGGTTACCCGCTGCTCGAGCGTGTCAAAGAACTCGGCTGTGGGCGTCCCGGCGATACCGAAAGTGGCGCCCGTCAGATCGAAGGGTAGGAGGAAGGGCACCAGCACCGCGAGGAGGAACAGCAGATATATCAGCGGGCGCATCGTCAAGGCGCGTCGGCCACCACCGGAACGCGGCGCGGCCTGCTCGGCCGGTGCCGCCAGAATCGCCTCGAAGATCTGGGCGCCGTCGCCGCGCGTTGCGATCGGTTTTGCCGGTTGCAGCGGCGGATGCGGCTCTGTGATTGCAACCGCGAGCGGCAAGACGCCACGCAACCCGGCCAAGGAACCCGCGGACTCGACCGGCTCGCTTTCCTTCTCGGCCGATGGCTGACCCTCCACGCCGGTCGGCTTGAATCTGAGAACCCATTCAGGGACCTCGCTGGGCGACGCCTGCTCCGGCAGCTCCTCCTCGGCGACCGGCTCTGACGCGGCGCCGCGAAGCCATTCCGGGAGTTCCGCCTCCGGCGCCAATTCGTCGGCGGGCAGTTCCGGCTCCGAGGCCGAGGACAGATTGGATTCGGCTGCCTCCAGCGTTTCGAGCAGAGGCTCGGCGGGCTGCTCCACCTCCGCTTGCTCGATCTGTTCGCTGGCTGTCTCCGCAGCTTGGCTTTCAACAGCGACGTCTTGCGCAGGCTCGGGCGCCGACTCTCCGATCGCGGACTCGGGAGGTTGCCGGGTTTTGAGCCATTCCGGAATCTCCACTTGAACCGCGTCCGCACTGTCCGGTTGTTCGGGCGAAGGCCCGGTCTCGGTTTGCGTCTGTTTCAGCCAATCGGGAATCGCGTCGATATCGGACTCGCGAGTCCCCGGCTCGACTGCGGCGGGTTCCGCCTCTACCTTGATCCAATCCGGGATTTGTTCGTCCGGTAGCGCCGTCTGCAACTGATCTGCGTCAGACTCTGACGAGAGCCTGAGCCACTCCGGCAGAGGAGACACGTCCTCCAAATCCGGCGCCGGCTCCGACGGTTCCTGGGAAAGATCTTCGATCGCGGCTGGGTTTGCGCGGAGACGCTCCAACCAATCGGGCACTCGCTCCAGGTCTGTCGGTGGTTCGTCGTCGGACAGATTGTCTGGCTCTGGCTCCGCCGCCGGTGTCTCGTCGGAGGGTGACCCTTCTCCGACGGGCGAGGATGGCGTGGATTCCGGCTCCGGGGGAGGCTTGGTTGGGAGGCTCAAACCCTTGATCGGGGTCGCCGGGGCCGATGTATCAGGCGCGGATGCCGCGGTGAGAGGAGCCAATCGCGCGCCGCAACTGGAGCAGAATACATTCTCAACCGGGTTTGGAGTCGAACACATCGGACAGCGGAGACCCGATTCGGCGGAGAGTCTCGCACCGCAGTTGTTGCAGAATTTACTGCCGTCTCGATTCTGTGTTCCACAGTGCGCACAATAAACCATGGGTTATTCGCTGTAAGGACGGTCCATTCCGGCGATCAATCGCAACGCGGTTGCAATCGTCCCCAGTGCAACGCCCAATAAAAGGCCGCGAGTGCCGGCGGTGCTTGGCACATTCAGTACCCATTCTCTGAGTTGAGCCAGCGCGCTGAACAAGGGCACCTGCCCCAGCAACACGACGATCGCCGCGACCAGCATCAGGGTCGTCTCGAAGCTCTTGGCACGCATGGCGCGGTATGCGGCCGTCGCCAAGAAGAATGCGACCAGCGCGAAAAACGCACCCTGCAACGGCACGTAGACATTGTCGAATACCCACGCCATCGGAGCGCTCGGGAGCCCGAACACCATGCCGATCACAAACACGGCGATGGCGGTCAAAAGGACCATGACACTGTAACCGGCGCTCGGCTCATTGCGCCGAATGACCCGGGATACATGGACCGACAGGAGGTTAACAAGCCCTAACAGCAGAGCAAACGCGGTCAGAATGATCGTCCAATCGCGGAACGCTCCGACGACGTCATTAACGAGCGGAAGCGAGAAGAAGACGCCAAAGAGGACGACCACGCCAACGGCAATGGCTATGGCGGTTGCCGACCATCTCATGCTACACCAGCCCCACGCTCTTGAGTACGATCGCCAATGCGATGCCCACAACCAGCGCCCAACGCATCGTGTCCTGGGCCATCAGGCTGCTCAAGTGAGCCGGTTTGTCGGAAAGGTAGGCCCCTCCCGCGTAGATTTCTTCCCCGATCAATGGGTGAGACACGGAGGCAAATACGAATGGCAAAACGCTCGGGCTGCTCGTACCGCCAATCTGTGTGAGGTGGCGTTGTGCGCCGGTCTCTCCCAACAGCAGGAACTCGTCGCCAAATCGACCGATCATCACATTGGCCGTCAGTTTGTGCTTATTCAGCACCTGCATTGTGCCGGCGGCGTATGCAAACGCGTCGTTGGGACTGGCCGCGTAGATCGCGGGAGTCGGCGAGACGCCGGCATAGAGCACTGGATCAGGCGCGACAAACCGCACGCGCGCCGGATCAAACTCTTCGGGATAACCCTGGCGGCGATAGGCGCGACGCAATAGATCTTGCGCGACCGGGAGCGCGGTTGGATTCGCGATGGTGACGATGGGCGGACTGGCGCTGATCGCCGCGCGATCGGCGAGATATTCCAGAACTTCGAGCCCCGCGGTGGTATCCGCCGTCGCCGCGTCGCCGATCCCCGCGGTGCCCAGCGACAAGTGAACTGGTTGACCGGCCTCTGCCGCGCGCGCCAGTAAGCCTTTGAGAGCCGCATACCCCGGAATGGGGCGCAAGGAAAGACGCGCGCCTCGTTTAACAGCCCAATACGCGAAGAAAAAGACTGGGAGAAAGAAGAGGAAAACAGCCAGTGCACGCGCTCGTTCCGGTACGATCGTCGATTGTAGAAGGCTCAGTAGCGCATCCACTTTGCAACTCCCAAACTGGAGCTCTGGCTACGTGCGCTGGTGCAGCCGCGGTGTGGATGGCTGCTCGGCCCTGATCGACGCCAACCGGTCAATCAATTCTTCCACGGCTCCGGGTTCTTCCAACAGCCGGGCAATCTCATGCAGGTCGGCGTCATTCATCCCCACGCTCAGGAACGGCTGGGATGCGTACAGCAGCTGCGCGCCGAAGAATGCAAGCGGTTTGTGCATTTCCAAAAACAAAATAGCCGGAGCGGTCATTCCCATTCCAGCGATTCGGCGCGAAATACGTTCAATCAATTGTCGCCTACGTTGAGGATCAAAAGCCATCGTGAGTCGGCGCCAAGTCGGTAAACGATATTGCTCCACGCTCAAAATGGGCGCGGCAACACGTTGTCCTTATGACAAATCCCATTATAAAGCCTGTGATTCCATACGTCAAGCGAATTGGCGAGTGCGTGACGGTGCGCTTTGAGTGGGCAAATGTAAGCGGATTCCGAGCGCATTTCGCGACGTCACGGATGCGCATAACACTCCTAGTCTTTCATGCTGTGACGCTGGACGCGCGGGGGTTGCAAACGCGTATGTAAGATAGTATAATTATGGTAACCGACGGCAGGAAGGAAACTCAGGTCCTTCTCCGCAACGCGCGGTGTCCGGCGGGGTTGTAGGCTACAGAGTCGCCTGGGTTATCGAAGGAGGTGGCACAGCACAATTCACAAAAGTTCAGACGCACGAGTATGACGGCAGAATGTGGAATTTTGCATTGCATTGAAGCATCAAATGATTCCAGTTTTGGAGGTCAAAGATGGACATCCGACTCGTCATTCTCCTGCTTGCGCTGGTTCCCATCGTCGGCGCCGGGCTTATGTTTGCCTTCGGCGCGAACACCCTATGGGTGGTCGTGCTCGGGGGAGTCATGATCTACCTCGCCTACAACCTGTATTCCAAGCGCGTGGACCGCGAGATCATTCAAGCGGACGCGAAGAAGGCCACACCCGCCAAGATGTACATGGATGGCGTGGACTTTATGCCGACCAGCCGCACCGTTCTCTACGGCTATCACTTCAAGTCCGTTGCCGCCGCCGGTCCTATCGTCGGCGTTATCACCGCCGCGAACCTGTGGGGTTGGTTCCCCTCAATCCTATGGCTCATCCTCGGGGTTACGTTCATCGGATGGGTGGCGGACTATAGCGCGATCATGCTGTCAGTCCGCAACGACGGCAACTCGCTCAGCGCGATTGCTTACCGCCTGATCGCTCCCCGGACGCGCACCATTCTCTTCGTGTTCATATTTTTCTACCTCATCCTAGTCGCCGGCGCGTTTATGGGGATCATGACCGCTTTGATGGCTGCCCGGCCAGACGTCCCGCTCGGTATCTTTGCGCTCGCGGTCATGGGCCTCCTTGCCGGTCAGATGCTCTACCGGTGGAAGATGGACCTGATCCTCGTCACCGTGATCACTGTAGGCGTGACGCTGGGTGCCATGATGCTCGGGCCTTTCGGGAATGCGGTGGTGAACGGAAAGAGCGTAGACGGACCGGTGGTCGCAGCCACCAAGTCGTTGAACCAGACGATCGACGGCCTCACCGGCAATACAGCCATCATGGAAGTCGTGGACCCAACCTACGCCGATCCACGCATCCCTGCGTTAGTCAGCGGCAAGCGTGCGAGCAACGCGTTGTTCGACGCCGCCACTGGCGCGATCAAGACGATGCCCAGCTATCTCTTCTGGGCGCTGTTCATCCTGATTTTCAGCTATCTCGGATCGAACCTTCCAATATGGCGCTTCGCGCAGCCGGTAAACTACATCGGCTTTTGGATCACTATTCTGGCAATTGGGTTTACTGCGATTGGAGGGATTGTGGCACCCTTCGTCGCACCGAAGGTAGCCCTATTCCAGACGGTTTGGTTCAAGGGTTTCATGCCGACCCAGGCTGCCGTTGCCGGCAATTTGGCGCCGATCCAACCGCTTTGGCCGATGCTCTTTGTGACCATCGCCTGCGGCGCGATTTCCGGCTGGCACTCGCTCATCGGTTCCGTCAACACGTCCCGCCAACTGGAGTATGAGACCGATGCCTTGCCGGTTGGCGGCGGCGGAATGTTGAGCGAGAACGCCCTGGCCCTGTTATCCTTGACCGCGGTGTCGATCGCCGGCGGTGCAGGCGCCGGCGCGTTCGCGAGCGGTATCGGCAAGCTGCTCTCCGTGCTGTTCGGCTCAGGGTTTGAGACTTATGGCACGGCGCTCGGCTTTGGCACCTTCATGGTCATCGTGCTCACCGTGACCCAACTGCTCTTCCGCGTCATGCGCGTCACGTTGACGGAGTGGCTCGGAGATGCCCTGCCGGTGCTGCGGAACATCCACGTTTCGACCGTGGTATCCATGGTGCTCACCGTGCTCCTCGTGCTGAGCGGGACCTGGGTGTATCTGTGGCAGCTCTTTGGCGCGTCAAACCAGCTACTGGCGGCGCTTGGGCTGCTTCTGGTTACCGTGTGGCTACGCTCGGTTGGCAAGAACCCAACCTACGCAGCCATACCCATGGTGTTCATGTACGTCACGACGATGGCCTCCATGATCGTGACCGCGTACAACCTGTACGTTTCCGTTTTGACCGCACCCTCGTTCTCCGGTCAATTCATCGTACAGTTGGGCGGTTGGGCGATGATCCTCGTCTCGCTGCTCCTCTTCGTAGCCGCGGCGATCATTGCCTGGGATTCCTGGGCCGCCTGGAAAAAGTACAGCGGTGCGCCCAAGACCGCGCCAGCACCAGCAGAATGACAATTGAATAGACCGCTCAAATGCATCGTCCCCGCGGATTCGGTTCCGCGGGGACGATTGCGTTTTGCGCGAATTGTGTCGTGAGCTGTCCGACGCCGGCGACCCCATCGAGCCGCCTAACGTGGTCAGGCGCTCATCGTCTGAGCACCGAGGTGCTGCAAGCTCGAAAACATGTCACGCGCCTGGCGCGACGAGACGTCCGGCAGCAGCCATTGCACCTCGAGATTCGGAAGCGAGCGGCGTACCGACAGCCGCACGAGTCGTCCCCCGGCCTGAGAGGCAAGCTCGACGAGCGGCTTGAGAGCGCCAATCGACGCATCGGATTGAAACGCGAGGAGTGGCTGCCCGGTCGCCGAGAGATCGACCTGGGTCCAACCCTTCTTCCGAACGTCGCGCTCGATATGATTCGATGTCCACGCGTGAGGGTCGAACGCCTCCATCTCGAAAGCCGGGGCGGTGCGAAGCTGGGCGCGAAAGATGACGAGATCGCGCCGGCGCTGCAAACGCGCCAGGGCCCACAGAAAGACGACGTCGCGCGGCTCAAAGACCACCAAGGTCTCGACGCTCCTGAACGGATCTTTGGCCTTGGCGATCTTGAGCTCGACGACCGACGAGCCGAGCCACCGCATGGTCGTTCGTTCTCCGACCACCGGCAGCCCCTGGCGCAGCCACTTGAGAACCGCGTCTCCCTTGCGGACGTTCCACTGCGTACCGACGGCGAACCAGCCCATGAAAATCAGGACCGCCACAATGAAGAGGGGGAATCCCAGGTTTTCCGGCATCCAACGCCATCCTTTCGGCTGAACGTGGAGCGATTATAACATGACGGTCGCGGCGCGTCAAAGGAGCGTCCTCCACACGTCCTCCGCACGTTTGGCAATGCGGCTCGATTGTGCTACAATGAGCGCGGCATTTAGAAATGAGTACCGAAAGGATTCCGGCGCTGGCGATGTTCATGTCCGGCGGCGCACCGTAAGGTGGGCGCGAATCCTGCCGCGCCGCCCCGGTGCGCCACGCCGCTGTGTCTAGTCACGGGCGGCGTTTTTTGTTCTGGCGCGGCAGCAGCGAGAAAAGCACGCCGAGACCATGTCGCCGCACCGCCGCCTATTCTACATATTGGAGTCTAACATGTCAAAGAAAATTGGGGTTTTCGTCGCCTGGCCTTATGCGAACGGCCCATTGCACCTGGGTCACATCGCCGGCGCATATTTGACCGCGGACATCTTCGCGCGATACCATCGTTTGATCGGCAACGACGTCCTGATGGTTTCGGGCTCGGACTCGCACGGCACGCCGGTCACGGTCACGGCAGACGAGGAAGGGATTACGGCCCGGGACGTGTTCGAGCGCTCACACGCGCTGTTCCTGGAAGCGTGGCAGAAGCTGGGCATATCGTTCGACCTGTTCACTCACACCGACACCGAAAACCATTGGGCGATCTCGCAAGACTTTTTCAAACGTCTGTTGGATAAGGGCCATCTCTACAAAGCGGCGGAAAAACAGATCTATTGCGAGACCGACAGCCGCTTTTTACCCGACCGTTACATCAGCGGCGAATGCCCCATCTGTCACTTTGCGCGCGCCCGCGGCGATCAATGCGACAACTGCGGGAATGTGCTGGACGCGACCCAGTTGATCGATCCGCGATGCAAGCTCGCCAAACCGGGAGATTCGCCGCATCGTCTCGTCGTGCGCGAAACCGAACATTTTTACCTCGACCTGCCGCAGTTCGAGAAACAATTGCTTGCCTATTTGGAAGACAAGAACTATTGGAAGTCCAATGTCCTTGCGTTCGTCCGCAACTGGCTCCAGAACGGCCTGCACGGACGCGCGATCACGCGAGACATGGACTGGGGCATTACGCTTCCCATCGCGGGCTACGAATCCAAGCGCATCTACGTCTGGTTCGAGGCCGTCATCGGCTATTACTCGGCCTCGGTCGAATGGGCGCGAAACCGCGGAACGCCGGACAAGTGGAAAGAATGGTGGGTGAAATCGGACGACGTGCGGGGCTATTACTTTGTCGGCAAGGACAATATTCCCTTCCATACCATCATCTGGCCGGCGATGCTCCTCGGTTACGACAACGCCCTCCCGCTTCCGTACGACGTGCCGGCCAACGAGTTTCTGAATCTCGAAGGACGCAAGTTCAGCAAGTCCGAGCACTGGGCGGTGTGGATTAACGACTACCTGGCGTCGTACGAGCCGGACCCGCTGCGCTACCTGCTTTCCGCCAACATGCCAGAGTTCGCCGATACCGACTTTACCTGGAAAGAATACGTTCGCCGGAATAACGACGAGCTCATCGCCAATTGGGGGAACCTCGCGAATCGCGTGCTGACGTTCACGTACAAGAACTTTGACAGCCGGGTCCCGACGCCAGGAGAGCTTGCGGAAGCCGACCAAAAGTTAATCGAGCATTCGGAATCCGCGTTCCAGAGCATTGGAAACGCTCTCGAACGCGTGCGGTTCAAGGAAGCGATCGGGATCGCGATCGAGCTCGCGCGCGAGGCGAACGTCTACCTCAATGCGGCCGAGCCGTGGAAGGTCATCAAGGCAGACCGGCAAAGGGCCGGCACATCGCTGTATGCTGCGCTGCGCGTCATCGACAACCTGAAAGTCTTTTTCTATCCCTTTCTCCCGTTCTCGTCCAACGAGCTGCACCATCAGCTCGGATACGACGGCGATCTGTTGGGCCGATTGGACATCCAGTCATTCCAAGAGTCCACGCGATCACACACCGCCATCGTCTTCAAGCCCGGGGAGCATACACAGCGCTGGGCGCCGTCGCAGTTGCCACCCGGACAGAAGCTTCGAGAGCCCAAAGCATTGTTCAAGAAGCTCGAGGAAAAGGTCGCTGAAGAGGAAAAGGCCAAGCTGGGCAAGCCTCGCTGAACCGAGGGACAACGGGGTGAGTCGATCGCAACATGCCTAGCGGACTGGTGATTCAAAAAGTTCGAGCCATCGTTCGAAGCGACGAGCTCTTAAGACGGAAGTACGGGGAGCCGGTCCGAAGCACGCGGAACGCGATCTCGCAGCTCGTGGCGACCATGCTCAGTCAGGCGACCACAGATGTTCAGACAGATCGGTCGTTTACCGAGCTGCGGCGCCGGTTTCCAAAGTGGGAACAGGTGAGAGACGCGCCGGCTTCGGCGATCGCCCGTGCAATCCGGTCGTCCGGCCTGTCGAAGCAAAAGGCGCCGCGGATCAAAAGCGCGCTGCGATTTATCACGCGGGAACGCGGCAAGATCAGTCTCGATTTTCTGAGGCGCCTAACGCCGGAAGACGGCAAGCGCTGGCTCGAACAAATTCCCGGCGTGGGCCCCAAGACCGCCTCGATCGTCTTGCTCTTTAGTTTCGACAAACCCCTTTTCCCGGTCGACACGCACGTCTATCGCGTCACGCGTCGACTTGGCTGGCTGCCCGACAAGGCGAGCGCGGCCAAGGCGCACGACCTGCTGGCAGCGGTCGTTCCGCCGGAACTGCACTATCGACTTCACCTCAACCTGATTCGACTGGGCCGCGAAATCTGCCACCCCCGCCGGCCTCAGTGTGGGATGTGCCCACTTGCTCGCCTGTGCGCGTACAATCGGAATACCCAAAAGGGCTGACAACCGTCGGCGGTCCGGGGCACGGCGCAAGGGTGCGCGGGGAGACTGAACCTACAAGGACGGCTTGGTCGCGCCCCCGGGAGGAACGCAAAGCGAAATAGCGCAAGGCGGAGGTGCGCGCGAACGAAAATCCTCATTTCTGCAAGTCGGCGCCAGTTTGTTTGACGATTCATTGGAATTGGCATATACTGACCGTCGTTGCCGGGGCGTGGCGCAGTTGGTAGCGCGCATCGTTTGGGACGATGAGGTCGCTGGTTCAAGTCCAGTCGCCCCGACTCGCGCGGAATCTTGCGACGTGCGCAATTGAAAGAAACGATTGCACCGAGTCAGCCGCATTCATCCGGCTCGCGTGCATTTGCATGCGGGAGTAGCATAATGGTAATGCGCCAGCCTTCCAAGCTGGTGACGCGGGTCCGATTCCCGTCTCCCGCTCAAAGATCGACCGTGGAAAGAGATGCGATAAAAGGAAGGACTGACGAAGGTACCTCGCCCTCACAGGTCCTTGGTCTGCCGATGCTGACGGGCCTGTAGCTCAATGGCAGAGCAGCGCCCTCATAAGGCGTTGGTTGATGGTTCGAATCCATCCGGGCCCATCGAATTGCAGATTTCGGGTTTTGCGATTGCTCACCACAATCTGAAATCCAGAATCTGCATTTTAGTTTTGGAGGCAATCCGGTGCCAGATTTTCTCTCTCTGCTCTCGCCCGCGCAAGCGGACTATCTCCGTGATCTAGAGACATTCGTCAACACCGACTGCGGGACGCACAACAAAGCCGGCGTCGACCGTATCGCGGCTGCGATGCGCGACCGTTTCCGCGAGTTCGGCGCGGAGGTCGACTCTTTTCCGCAGAGCACGTTTGGCGACTGTATGTACGGCCGATGGCGCGGCAAGGGCAAAGGACGAATCCTGCTGATCGGCCACATGGATACCGTCTATTCCGACGGCACGCCGGGACAATTTCCTTTTCGCCGTCGCGGGTCACGGCTGATGGGGCCCGGGGTGAACGATATGAAGGCCGGGCTGCTCAATGGTTTGTACGCGCTGCACGGGGTGGTCGCATCCGGGTTCGACGCATTCGGGGAGATCGGTCTATTCTGCAACAGCGAGGAAGAAGTCGGCTCGCCGGTGTCGCGGGAGCTGCACACACGATTCGCGCGCGGCGCGGACGCGGCGCTCATTCTCGAGCCGGCACGAACCAACGGGGCGATCGTGAGCGCGCGCAAGGGCGTTGGGCAGTATATGATCACAGTGCACGGCAGAGCGGCGCACGCTGGCGTGGAACCGGAAAAGGGCGCAAACGCTATCCTCGCCCTAGCACATCATACGGAGGCGCTTGCCGCACTCAACGGCATGCTGCCCGGGGTGACGCTCAACGTGGGCGTGGTGCGGGGCGGCACACGGCCCAACGTCATCGCAGATCATGCCGAGGCGGAGATCGACGTACGGATCCCGCGCGCGGCGGATGCCGAGCTGGTCGAACAGGCGATGCGTGCGGCGATCGGGCGCGAGGTCGTGCCGGGCACGACAGCAGAATTGACCGGCGGGACCGCCAATCCGCCGATGGAAAAGACCGAAGCGAGCGCGCGACTGGTCGCGCTCGCAAAAGAGTCGGCCCGAGAACTGGGTTTCGAGATCGAGGACGTGACGACCGGCGGGGGATCGGACGGGAACTATACCAGCGCGCTCGGCACGCCGACTTTGGACGGTCTGGGGCCAATTGGCGGGCAGAGCCACAATGCGGCGGAAGAATGGCTGGACGAAAAATCGATCCTTCCGCGTATGGCCATGGTCGCGCTGCTGGTTTCCAAGATTGCGGCGAGCGGAGCAACGCGTCTCACGTGAGGCGTAAGCGAGATGCCCTGCTGCGAAGAGAGCAAGTTGGCGCTGAAGCGCCGTTAGAAAAACGGTTCTGTTTCGTCGAGGCTTTTCAGACCGCTAGGACTGGAAAGCCTTTTTTCGTACCCTTGACAGCTCTCCACGCACTCGTTATAATCCTTAACCGGTAAATGGCTATATACTGGTTTTCAAGATCGCATGATCGGCGATTACAGCGCGACGGGTACGAGCCACCGGAGTACAACATCGCCCTCTTGGCAACGCCGTGAAGAAAGGAGCGTGCGAAAATGAAGGTTCGTCTTGGTATTGCGCTGTGCGCTGCCTTGTTGAGCGCGGCAGCAGCCTGCAATACGAAACCAACGCCTGTGCCGACACAATCGACTTTCGACAGCCAGATAGCGCCTACGCCTACTCCCATCAATCTCACGCGGTCGGATCCACGGCTCGCGGACGTACCGTTGACTCAGGCGTGCAACCTCATCACACGGCAGGACGTTGGCGGGTTCTTTGGCGCCGAAACGTCTCAACCACTCTATCGGTTGAACCACGCGGATCAGGTCATCTTTCCCGCAGCGCCTGTCTCGGCGAACGATTCCTATTGCGTTTACATGGCTTTCCACCAACCCTCGTCCAAGAATGGCGCCTACTATCAAGTCACGTATTGGGTGGACACGCCGGACAAGGCGACCCCAAGCGAATGGGCGCAAACCTGGGCAGAGGGCAAATCGCACGCCGCGCAGACCATTTCGGGTGTGGGGGATGGTGCATTTTACGGCAATGGGCAGCTGACATTCAGAAAAGGGAATACGTACGTGACCATCGAAGTGATCGGCACCAAGATCGATACGAGCACTGCGGCGGGCGTGAGCCAGCAGATCGATATTGAAACAAAGGTCGCGCTCAAGGCGCTCAGCCGGATGACAAGCTAGCCCTTCGATTAGTGTGCAATGCACCTTTGCCATCCCCTGGGCACCTACTCCAATTCGATGGAATCTGCCCCACCGGGTTCGATTGCTCTTGCTTGCTGGGCTATCAGGCGAGCGTAACGACGGAAGGATCGAGGACTGCGCTCTCCACGAGTCTCCGGGCGAGCGGGCACTGCTCAAGTCAGGAGCAATCCCGCGTGGCGCACCACGCAGCGCCGATTACGCTTCGCAGACCTCTTCGGGTCCGTGCCCTCCCCCCCGCTAAGGAAAATGCGGTGTGAACTTCCATCGAAGTCGGTAGGTTTTCCTCAAGGAGCCGCTGCCGGCCCGGTGCGCTATCGCGTGACCGATCGAGCGCAGGCCGAACAGAGACCCTTCGACCATAAGGTCATCGTTCGGCCCACGAAGTTTCGTCTGCCGGATCATTTGCAGGATGTCGCGATCACATGTCTTGCCCAAGCCCACTTCGTCGCACAAGAGCGCCCCACCGCGCAGTCGCCGTAGTACCATGCGTGCCGTGCGGAGTTGGTATTCGAGCAGTTCGACATCGCGCAGCCACGGAAGGCACAAGAGCTGATCGAACCCGGCGACCATCGCGAAGCGCGTGGCCTGGAGCGCCAAACGAAAATCGCGCCACCGTGCAAACGTGCCGCGACCCTCGAGCAGCGCGATATCTTCGGCGCTGAATGCGATGCCCTGACTTGATGCGGGGAGATTTGAATCGGCGCAGGAGCTTGTGCGATCAGGCGAAAACGCGCGGGCGATGCACTGACACATTCGAGGGTGAGCGTCCCCGCTTGTTTGGCGAGCGGGCAAGTGCCTGACGCTTCTGAAGGTGCCTTCCGCGCTACTAAACTTGAGCGTGGTCGGTTCGTCGGCGTCGATCACAACTTCTGCTTGACTGATCGCGCCGGCGAGGACGGGGTCGAGCGGCAATAGACCCTGGCGCAACGCGTTCGCATCCGCGTTCAATCCAATGCGGTCGCCAATCTGGAAGGGGGCGTCGATGAATGAGGCCGTATTCGCGCCATCGGCCAACTGGCGGGCACGCCGTGCCGTTCATGCACTTCTCCCCGCAGGGGTGCGCCGATCTCATCAGAGATTACCCTGCGAGGGGAAATTGCCGTGGGTTACGTCGGTATCGTGCGAATCAGTTCGGAGGTTAAGCGACAACTGTTCGTTTGCCGCACAGAATGATGTGAACCGATGCGGGCGGCGCAACTAGTCCATCGTGCAAGCGGTCGCTCGACTCCAGGATGTGTTCGCGTCGTGGCGAGGACATTGTCACTGCGTCGCACGAGTCCTCACGGGCTGAACTTGAGACGCCGCGCAATCGAGGTGGTAAGTGAGGCGGACGCCGCGGGAATGCAGCGCGGATGAGATCGTTCCCGGATGACTCTAACCAGACTCTCGCCGGGTCATCTCCTCTTCCCGCACGAACCCCATCACCGACTGCGTTCGGTATGACGACCTCATGGTACACGAGGCGCAGCAGGTCAATGCGGTGGACTCTGGCAAGCACAATGATCGGTGAAGCATTCGCCACCGCTCTATGGATTGCGTTTGGCATCCTCGGCCAACTCGTCGGGCGTCAACTGAAAAGGAGACACATTAAAGCGCTCGAGGCTCTGTATGAAATCCGAGCGGCTTAGGCCCGCTATTTCGGCAGCTTTGCCCTGTGAAATCAGTCCCAGCTCATACCATTTTACAGCGGCTGCCAGGCGCATCTCGGCAGCAAAATGATCAGGAGAGCGCCGCAAGGCCGAAAACGCATCCTCTGGTAATTCTATCGTGAGTTGTACAGACATTTTCGGTACCCTCATGACCGGACAGAAAGGTTCTGGGCCGCCTCACGCAAGGAAATCAGTCAAGGGAGGACAGCGACGTTGAGAAGCGCAGAGATGTTGTCAACGAAGCACATATGGCTTGAGCAACCGGGTCAGGAATCTGCAATCAACCACTCACGGGCGTGCTTGCCCACTTTGGCAATCATATTATACGCGAAATTGGCTGGTTTTGAGCAATGCAGATCGCGGTAGCATCGATCTACCTGGGACCGAACTACAACGTGACCTTCCACCAATGCGCGAGCGACGAGCGTGGGGCGCTTCGCGGCGACTGTTTCCTTGAGATCTAACCTCTGTTTCCACCCGGCCCCTAACAACGTGCGCGCCTCGGTAGAAACTGAACGCACGCAGCCAGAGGCATTCATCCTTCCGCTTCTTTTCTCAGCAAGCACCTGCTCGCCGGATCATTGGCCAAGCATCGTCACAGATCGAGGCTGTTTCTGCACGCATTTATCACTATTCGCGGCGATGCAAACCGCTCATTCCGTCGCTTACAATTTTCCGCACCTCTGGCCGCGCGGCTGAGCAGCCTTTTTCCCTTTCGCTCCAGGCAGAGGTGGTTTCCTTCGAGTGGAGTCGTGACTATTTGGGTATACAATGCAGGCTGGGACTGTGCCCAGGTAGCCGTGCGACGGAGGTCACCTTTGGACGAACTTCGGAGTGATTACTATAGCAGCAATTCGGGAAAGCGCAAGGGAACGATGGACGAGTCATGGAAATCACCTTGGAGGAATGAAAGGGCCCAAATGTACTGGCTCACTGGCGTTGGCAGTCAGGCGCGCGGCGCAGGTTGCGCGCGACTTGATGCACAGGCAATGCCGTTCGGCTTGACGAGGTTGTGACATGGAACCCCTCTACGCGGGGTGTGCCCCAGATGACCCTGATGCTATGCAATTGTCCAAGTGCTTAAGGCAAGAGGTCTCGGATCGATAGGTTTTTACGATTACTCTGAGAGAGGGGGTGACGTTAATGGTGAGGCCTCAAATTGACCGGACCCAATTTGGCTCAATTACCATCGAAGGGAAGAAACTCGATCACGATGTGATCATTCGGTTGAATGGCAAAGTGAAAAAAAGAAAGAAAAAGCTGTCCAAGGCGGTTTATGGCACTTCGCACACTGTTTCACTGGACGAAGCCAAGCACGTCTATCAAAAAGGGGCTGAACGGCTGATTATCGGCGCGGGGCAGTACGGTCGTGTAGAGCTTTCAGACGAGGCGGCTACGTATTTCAAGCGAAAAAAGTGCCAAGTGACGTTGCTGCCCACCCCTGAGGTGATCCGACTCTGGAATAAGGCAGAAGGCGCTGTGATCGGTTTGATCCACGTCACGTGTTGAGCTGATTTCTACGAAAGCTGGGGAGTTGTCCGTAGCATATGTCCACAGACGCGAGCCCCCAGTCTGCAAAAACGAGAAGGGGCAGTCGTGATCACGCGCACCACTCCGCCCGCATAAGCGGCAAACCACTGGTCTCGCGCTCGTCTGGCTTAGTCGCCGTGATGTACAGCTCACTGCGTGCGGCTCAACACGACCCCACCCTCCAACACAAGCTTCAACGTCAACTCAAGCTGGATCTTGAGGGCAGCGTTGCGTTCTGCGCTCGCGAGCTCATCGAATCAGATCCACAACCGGTTCATAGTCTGTCATTTCTATCTTTTTCCTTAAGCCCTTCGCTTCTGTATTTCGTTCTCTAACCGCGAGCGCGGCTGCCCTTCTTTCCTTGCCAAGGCAAGCTCCAATCTTGCTCGGGCTTGGTCCGAAAGGCTGTGCCCAGGAATGATGATGGTGTGGATCCCCGTCACCCTTTCTTGCGGGGCCTTCACCAGGCATGTCCGCGGACGCAGCTTTTGGATGGCTTGAATCGCTTTCTCCCGCTCCTCCGCCAACGAATAAAAAAAACGGAGGGTCTTCTCTTGCTGGTATTCGTTTTCCACCTCATGCTTGCTGCGACCGCACCAGTTTGAGGTGTTCGCTGGTGAGTGGAAGGTTTTCGCCCAAGGACCGACAGAGATGAGTCCGCGGTATGGCGAGATTCGGTGGTCCGTTGTTATCGTCACCGGTGATTCTGACTTGGAAGCGGTGACTCCAATGAACGCTGTTTATTGAAAGCGCACTAGCTTCGTCAGTTACCGTGTCGAGGAGATCGGCGTCTTTGGGTTCTCGCTTGTCAGTCGTCAGCGAGCCGATGAGCGCAACGCGTGTCACGCCAGGGGGGGTCGAGCCGCACGCACGAAAGCGAGTACTTCGGAAATGAGGCGCGTGCGAGCAAGTGGAGTCGGCGAGGGCGGCGGCAGAGAGGATGGCTCAAGCAGCGGATCAACCTCTAGTACCAGTCTCCGATCCGCGGCTTCGCGGTTTTTTCGGCGGCTCAATTATACCACGTCACTATTTTCAATACTATGGATTCCACTGGTTACGAGGTTGCATTATCCGCGAACCAGGCTACAGCACGTCAACTTTCACCAGCTAACCGTTGATTGGAGTTGCAGAGACAGCTGATGTTACGGCCTCGACCGCGGCACCGTCGATTAAGTCCACCGAAAACTCGAGATATGAGAAAGCAGCCGGCTCTTAGCGGGAGTCGGCTGCTCTTGCTTCTGTGGGTATCAGTGGGCCAGGTGGGTAACGACTGAAGCATCGAGAACTCACTCACCCATGTCTCTACGGTTGTCCGAGCACTTTTCGCGTCAGGAGCAGTCCCAACTTGCGCACGACGTAACGCCCAGTATGTTTCGTAGCCCTCTTAGGATTCGATGCTCTACAGTTCATTGAGGACAATGTGCTAAAGGGGCACTGCAGGCATCATGAGTGCGTGGCGCGTTTTCGTGCCATGGTATCTAACGCGCCGAAATGTAGCCCATGGGCGCGCGCTCAATGTGCTCGACCGGCAGCACATCTATCAGTTCATAAGCACGCGTCCCGAGTCCCAGTTGTTCGCCGTATTGCATCACCCGGTAGGGATCCTTAAGCGGCCCGTGCAACCAAGCGAATGGATGCCCCTGCCGGGTGTGGATTTCAAGTGATGTCGGGACGTTTTCCTCAATCAGACGCGTTCTTCCTGTGACGTCCAGCACGGCTTGATCCAGCGCGACGATATCATCCGAGCCGAAAATCCCCGCGTCCGCCAAGATTGGCATGCTCGTGAACCCGAAGCAATCGCAAACCGGTGTCATGTGCGTTGCCAAGTTTAGGTGGATTGCCTTGTCTGGCGCGAATGTGGAGAGCGTGATACCGGTACTGATCGCGCAGGCTTCCTGGAAGCTGTGAAAGTTCGCGGCGTCAATCTTGAGACTACCCGCTGGGGCTACCTGCATACAGCGTCGACATCCGTTGCATTGCTCCATATGGATATGCATTTCGCCTGGCTTGTCCTTGTCCTCGACAATCGCGTCGTGTGGGCATGCTGCAGCGATTCGCTTGCGCGTCTCTTCATCTGGACACTTGTCTGCGAACCAATACTGGTCGTAATGCATTGCATCGTGCATGGCGCTACGTGTCTCGCCAGCCATGCAGCCCAACGCCAGATTCTTGAAGGCTCCGCCGTAGCTACAGCTCGGATGCCCTTTAGCGTGCGCTAGGTTCACCAGGAACGTCGCATCCTGTATCATTCCAGCCACTTTCCATTCCTGAATATTCTTGAATGGACGTTCGTGAACGTAACAGTACTTATCGTCTGGTCCGGCTGCCGGATAGACCGGACAACCGAGTGTCTCGGTCGAATAGCCGCGTTCATCGGCGCTCGTGACGTCCCAGGTCACGTCCGTGACGAAAGGTTTGCCACCGCCCTCCTTGATCGCCTGAACGATTTTCCGAACAAAGACGGGATGCACAGTGGAATAGCCGATGTTGTTGCCGGTGTGCATCTTAATCGCGACCGTTTCGCTGCTGACTCGATCGCGCAGATGGAGCCGGTCAAGAATGAGGTCGAGCTTGGCAGGTAGTGTTTCCTTTGCTTCCAAACGCGCCTGGCGTGCCGAACCAAAAAAGACAGTACTGGTCATCCTAACCTCATGTGAATGTATGTTGTCTGCTCGAGAGCTCGGTGGCGAGGTTCAGAAAGAAGGATCCAATGGCGATTGCCTTTGACTAACGTCAGCGTCCTCCGGGCCTCGATTTCTTGCGGTGGATTAGGGCTTGAGCGGGCAATTCGTCTCTCGAATTCGTTCGCATTGTACGTTTGGCGAGATCAAAAGTCAGACTGAAATCGAGAATCACAATGTAGCACTTACGTTCAGTTGTCAGGCGGATACCAGCCGCCGGGTTGGTACTCAATATCTCGATACCCCTTGAAATCGGCTACGTGGGGTAACATTTCCACGATCGTTTTGGGCTGCGCCAGACCTTCGCGCCACTCTTTGACCTCTACCGTACCAATAACCAAATAGTCATGCCCGATTGCGGAAGGGTCGCGTTGCTGGAAGAGCCGCGCGAGCTCCGATTCGAGTTCGCTTTGGTGAGCGATAATCAATTCACACTCTGGACAATAACGGCACGTCTTGCCAAGCGCGATCAGATTTTCTGGATCAACGTGAATCAGTAAGACGAATTTACGCGCATGTGTAATATGACTGCAGTTCGGGCACCGGGTCGCACGGTAGTTTGCATGTGAATTAAGCGCAAACAAGTAACGGGGAGGCAATCCACCGAGATGACGGCTCGGATTAGATCTTGACCGTCTTGCCATTACGTTCTCCCCAGCAAGCGTTCCATTGGGTTTCGCCGACTCAATCGCCTTTGCCAATCCGCGACGAGCGGGTTTTCCGGATCAAGGGATTGCCACATCTCCAACCACTCGCGCGCGCCATCGGCTTGGCTTCTGGCCAGGAGCAGCTCCATCTGGGCAGAGCACAGAAACCCAAACTCGCTAAAGTTAAACCGCTTGCGCGTCCGTAGCGGTTTGAGTAAGGCTTCGGCCTGTTCCAAATCGCCGCGTTGGATGCAGTATCGCGCCAGGTTGATGCGCGGGAAACCGTAATCGAGATGCTTTTCGATTAACTGGCGCAAAAGCGCTTCAGCTTCTTTGCGTCGCCCGCGCAATTCGTAAACCGTGGCAAGATTGTTCAGCAGATCGGGCGCATCCGGTTCGGCCGCCAGCCCGCGTTGGAGTAATTCTTCCGCACGGTCAAGATCACGGGCTCTAGTGGCCTCAATCGACTCGGCGAACCACTTTTCAATCTGCCGTGAGTGTTGGAACGTAGGTTCATCATGCAATTCATAACTCAGTAACATCACTTCCCGCCACGAACCCTTCATCCACATCCGCACCGGACCTTCTGGTATCAAGCCCGCCTCAGAAGCAATCTGCATCGCCGAGTGACGCATCGAGTCTGGACCACGCTGGCTCAACCCGAAATCGCGGAGTGCGGCGAGCATTTCAGGCGTCCGGGCCATCTCCGCAAGGTGGAAGGCTAATTCGCGCGACTTGACATCGCCGCGGTCCAAGAGTACGGGCGCCAGCGCGACCAACTCAGAGTGCTGCTGAATGAACTGGCGCGTTGCGTCCGCCACGGCGTGCTCGCTCTTACGGGTGTAACGCTTGAGCATCGCCCTCAGGTCCTCCGCAAAGCGCGGTGTGATCCAATTACCTTGCTCAAAGAACCAGGGCGCATGACGCTCTCCAATCGGGTTGCGTAAATCGTCGAGGTTCTCCTTCGCCAAATCAAACCCTGGCGCGATGGCGAGCGCACGCTTCCAGAGTTTGCGCGCTTGGGGTTCATCCCCCAGACGCATTTGCGCCGCGGCGGCGAGGTGTAACAAGAGTGGATCGCCCAGCGGCGGCTTGAGATGCCCGGCTCGCTCCGCCCCGTTGAAGGCATCTACCACGGCTTGATCGTCGCCGAGGTACGCCGCGGCCTCAGCTTTGCGAACCCAAGTACCTACCGCGATTGATTCGCTCATCTTGAGGCGTTCAGCATAAATGTGGGCTTGCTCGAAATCCCCCTTTATGCAGTGATAATGCACCATGTTGACGAGCGCGTGATAGTTATCCGGATGCTGCGTCAGCACCCGTTCGGTCGTTGAAATCGCCCGCGCCACATCGCCGCCGGCGCAATAGGATTGGGCAATGTTGTTGAATGCTGGCAGAAAATCGGGATAACGTCCGAGCAACTGCTCCGCCGTTTCGCGCGCCTGACGATAATGGCCCTGCTCGAGCAAGCCCAGAGTTCGCTCGTGCAGCCTGGCGATTTCCAAACCCGCATCGCCGGTGAGGCCCAAGTCGCGCAAGATGTCATTCATTTTGGCCTCGAGGTCGGTCACAGTTTTGCGCGTCTCCGCCACGCGCTCGTGTTGAGGCCATTGCTGAAGAAATAGACGGAAGGTCGAAAGCGCTGAGGCCGGGCGGACGTTTGCCATATAGGCGCCGGCGAGTGCCAGTGTCAAGTCGGCGTCGTTTGGATTGAGTTTGAGCAATCGCTGGCACACCTCGAGATAAGTGCGCATATCGTGGAGTTCGTAACTCACATCGAGCAGTTCGCCCAATATCTCGGCGTTGTTGGGATAACGCTGTTCAAGTTCTTCCAGCTGATCGCGCGCCTCAACCCAATGTCGGCCTTCGGTAAGTTCATCTACCTCGGCTAGGTCGCGATCCAATTGACGGCGGCCCACGTAACCGGGACGATGTCTTCTCGGCATGGATTCCCTTTTCAGTGAAACGTTATCATGAGTTTGGAACGAACAAATCGTCAAAGACCCTATTGCCGCGCTCTGTATTTGGCAAACCTTTGGACGCCTGGCTTCTTGTCGGAGGCATTAGCCTCACAAACAAAGGAGCGAGGCGAGAAAGAAACAAGGTGCCGCTTGGCCCTATGGCATATTTCTGGGCCGAGCTCGAACAGTCTTAATGTTCGCGGTTTCCTTCCATCACGTACGAGAGATCGACTGTAACTATGGATGGATGACAGGCAAGCTAAGTATTTCTTCAAAGGGATCGAAGTCACGATCATTGTGCAGCAGGGTGTGTCCATTCGTAAGACAGAATGTTGCAATCAGGCAATCGACAGTCTTGCGAACTGTCCGACCTTTGGCACGGAGCTTCCGATAGTTCCGAGCGGCTGCAACTGCAAGATCAATACCACTCATTGCCATCACTTCGAACTTCATGAGCTCACGTTGCGTCTCAGTCGATTGTTCATCGTTCTTGACGCCTTGTAGGATCTCACAAAGAATGAGATCCGTAAGTCCAAGTCGCTGCTTCTCAATCTCCGTATCCAACCAATTAGTCTGTGGCGTTTTGATTCCGCTCAGGTAATCGATCCAAACCGTCGTGTCAACAATGATCATCGTCTGCGCCGTTTAGGTTCGACCAGCCCGCATGTCATGAAGGTCGCCTTCCCATTTGATCTTGCCTCTCAGGCGACGGATGCCGGTCTGTGCTTTGACCTGGATCAAGAGTTGCAAGCCAGCTTCCACGACCGCACGCTTGGTACGAAGCCCCGTCGCCCTCATCGCCATCTGAATCAGGTTATCATCAATCACAATATTGGTACGCATCTCGCCTCCTTTGTGTGTGAGCACGTGTGTATAATACACCGGAATATGTGTATCCGTCAACATCCTGACCCAGGGAATCTTAATGCCACCCCCCTGTGCTAATAGGTCGTGACCTGATACCGATAACTGTGGGGTATCCGCCAAATGACGCCTTTCGCACTCAAGCGCCGCAGATCGTAGCTCATCTGGGTGGCAGCGTAATCGTGATCCGGTAGACTCGCCATCTGCTGTCGCAGTTGCCCCGCCGTAAACCCGCGGGGCAGGTGCAAGAACAAGGTCAGCGCGAGGAACAACGCCATGACGCGGGGATCGCCAAAGCGCAGACCGGGCGCCCGTCGACCGTCTTCTTTCACGGTCGGCTGCACCAAGCGTTCGGCACCCTCCTGCGACAGCGCGCAATCTTGACTGAGCCGTTGAACGTCCAACAGACGTTGATTGATGTCGCGTCCGATCTGCTGCAAGTAGGCCAATTGCGAAAGGTCTTTGCGCAACCCAAAGTCTTCGGGACCGTTGAACGTCATCTCGGTGCGTAAGGCACAGTTCTCTTTGAAATACTGCTTCAGGCCCGAGTGCTTGTACTCGATGTACAGGCTTGGCTGCACCCCGCGTTGGATTACCCGGGTGCGAAACAGTCCTGGCGTGGTCTTGATAATCTTGCGGTCGAAGACGAGTTGCACCCGGTCGGGACGTCCTAGGTCAAGGTTGTCCCGAATGACTTGTTCGAAGAACTCACGCCCGCGCGCGGGCTGTTTGAACACCTGCGTGCGGCTCACTTCCAATTGCCCGATCGAGAGCCGATGAGTATACCCCGCCTGACGGTCGTCGCGGGTCAGGGGCCAGGGTAATCGAGCAAGCCATTTGTCAAAGAACGCTTGGATGTGCTCAACCGCCAGGGCGTCACACGTCGCTTGCAAGAGCAGTGGATTCTCGCAATCGAGAAACCCATTGTCCAAGGGTTGAAAGGCGATACCTTGCTTCCGCAGTTGTTGCTTGACCCATTCGTGCCCATTCAGACAGACCTTGACCGGATAAGGGGCGTAGGTGCAGATCTTGATGAAGGCGGGACCCCAGTCGGCATCCTGGATGTAAATGGCGGGAATACTATCCTCGCCAACTTTGACTACATCGCATTGCAGGAGCGCGAGGTAAGCATCGTGTTCGACTCGGATATCACGGCCAAACCCCAGGTCCATCAAGCGATGGACCGGCTGCGCTACCACCTGCGGAACAAGCACGCCTGGGTTTCGGTCGTGTATCTGCCCGCGGCGCCGGGAGGTGGCAAGCAGGGCGTGGATGACTTTCTTGCGGCAGGGCACTCGCTCGAAGATCTTCTCGCTCTGACGGGAGAACCCGGAGCGAAATTGACGCGCCCGCCGCGGGTGTGCCGCAACCGTCGCAGACCACGCTCCTGGTCAAGTTCGGCTTCGAAGCCGAACTCTTTCATACGGCCGACGAGAGCCCGTACGCCTCCGTTGTAGTCAACGACCCTATTGAAACTTTGCCGCTGCGCAGTCACAAGTTCAAACAGTGGTTAGCGCGGCGGTTCTACGCCGAAGTGGGATGGGTGCCGTGTGCGCAAGCGATGCAGGATGCAATGAATCTGCTAGAAGCGCGCAGCGTGTTCGATGGACCATCGCACGAGGTTTTTCTCCGCGTCGCTGAACTGGATGATGCGATCTGGCTCGATCCCGCCGACGATGAGTGGCGCGCCGTCCGGATCACTCCTAGCAGTTGGAGCGTCACGGAACGTCCACCCGTGAAATTCCGGCGCTCGCGAGGCATGTTATCGCTCCCCACACCTCGCAAAGTTGCACGTGGAGCGCCGCGTTTGACTTGGACAACCCGCGGCCGTCTGACGGCAAAGAGGGGTCTTTCGTCGTCGTTCATCGGCGGCGACTCTGCCTCGTGTGGCGTTACTGGGTGGTCACCAGAGCCGGCGGAAGGAGCGGCACGTTGGGCGGCGACGCGGCCGGAATGTCGGGCGTTTTGCCTCCCTTGCAGTCGGACAGACCGATCTGAGCGAGCGAATTGTTCGCATCGACCTGAAGAGCTTGCTCAAAGTACGGGATGGCCTGCGCACACTGCTTGAGCTGACCGAACGCGATGCCGAGATACGCATAGCTATCCGCGTTCTTGGCGTCCAGCGTGATCGCATGTTCCAACTGCGCGGTGGACTGCTGTGGCTGGTCGGCGGCGAGGAACGCAATTCCGAGCCGGCTCAGGGCGGGAACGTAGGCGCCGTAGAGCCCGATCGACTTTTCGTATTCCGGAATCGCATCGGCGCTGGCGTTGAAGTAGACGCGCAGCACCTCCGCCACCTCATAGTGGCGGAAGTAAAAGTCGGGCTCGAGCGTCAGCGTCTGCTGCCAGGCTTCGACGGCGGGACCCTTTTGTCCCTGCACCGTATAAAACCACGCCATGGACCGGTAGGCCTCGGCGTTCCGCGGCGAGAGTTGAATCGCCGTTTGCGCCTGGCTCTGTGCGTCCGGAATCCGATGCGCGAGCAGATACGCTTCCGCGAGATAGGCATGGGCATTGGAATTCTTGGCGTCCAACTGCACGGCCTTTTGCCCGGCACTGAGCGCCGCGTCGATCTGACCATTCCACGCCAGCGCGCGAGCCAACTGCGCGTTGGCATCCGCGTCGTCGGGAGCAAACTGGACCGCCTGCTGCGCCTTGGCGAGCGACTCCTGCAGCTCCCCGCGATAGGCGAGGGCGCGCGACCAGTGGGTGAGGGGAACGGCGCTCGAGGGAGCGACCTTTGAAGCTGTCTGATATTGGGTGATGGCAGAATCGACGTTGCTGTTCAGCATGAGCTGATCGCCCACGGAGATGAACTCGGAAATATCGCGGGCACCGCGCGCCTCGGCCGTCGGCGAACCCGGGGTGAGGGAAGCGGCCGTCTTGCCGCCGGCGAGCCCGCCGAAAAAGGAGCTGATCGGCTTGCCTGGCACCAAATTGTCCAGGGCCAGCCACATGACGAGCACGGCGAGGATGGCGACCACGGCAGCGCCGATAATAATAATGGGGCCGCTGATGGGGAGGCGAAAGCCGCCGTGCGACGCGGCCGCGCGACGGCGTGCGACTCTCTCGGCCGCGGGCGCCATCTGCAACTGCTCCGGTCCGCCCGGCATGTCGTGGTCTGAGGGCAACCGATTGTAGGTTGGAAGCGAATGGTCCGCGACCGGTGGAAACGGCGGAAGCGGCGGGGGTGTGGATCCCGCCGGCTGGACGGCTTGCGCAGGACGCGATTCTGACCCGAGAGGTTGCGTCGTCTGCTCGTGCGTCGACGCAAGAAAGGGAGGAAGCGCACTCGTGGTTCCCTCGGAGGGCGGGGGCGGGGTCGCCCACGAAGGTGCCGGCGGGAGCGGCGAAGGCTGCGTCGCCGGCTGCGACGGAGGCTGGACCGGCGCGGGCGCGGATGTGGGCGGCCGTGGCGACGCAACCGGCGACTCTTGAGAAGGTGGCGGTGCCGGCTGGAACGCCGGCTGAGGCGATGCAGGCTGCGATTCTAGGGAAGGTGGCAGCGCCGGCTGCGACGGGGGTTGGACCGGCGCGGGTGGCTCTTGGGCAGGCAGCTGCGAGGACACGGCCGGGCGCGGCGGCGGGAGCTCCTGCGCGTAATCCCACGGCGGCACGGTCTCTTGTGCTGGCGGCTGCGAAGTGTCTTGCTTAGACGCCAGGTCTGCGGCCGTCCGCTTGGCGGCTTGCGACGGCGGTTGTCCTGAGGTCGCGACCGGCGGAGGGGGGAGCGGGGTAGTCGACCGAAAGTCCGGCGCGGCGGGCGGGGTCACAGGCGCGCCGGGGCCGACGGGCGCGACCTTCTCCGGCTCAGCCGCGGGTGGAGAAGGCGTGGGCTTGGGCGGCTTGCCCGGGAGCCAGCGAGCGCCGTCGAACGTATACCACTTGCCGCTCTGCGCGCCGATCATCCACCAGTGCCCATCCTTGTCCTGGAATTTGAGCTTTTCGATCTGGGTCTTGAATTCCGCCTCATCGATCGTACCGACGTCGAGTTTTCCTTTCAGCTCGAAAAAACGACGCTCCATTTCCTCGACGTTCATGCAGCACTCCTGTCCTGGTTTATCGCGGCCCGGATGAACTCTTGAAACATCGTGACGACCCGCCGGTCGTCGTCTATCAGCCACTCGGGGTGGAACTGGACGCCGAGGGCGAAATGTCCGTTGCGCGACTCGATCCCTTCGACGATCCCGTCGGGAGCGCGCGCGACGATCCGAAAGCCGGGGGCGACCTGCTTGATCGATTGATGGTGCAGGCTATTGACCTCCATACGCGAGGCTCCGAGCGCACGCGCAAGCCGCGAGCGCGCATCGATGTCGATCACGTGGGTCAAACGATTGAACGGCTCACCGCGGACGTGCTCGTGGGCGAGTGCGCCCGGGAGCTGCGCGGCGATATCCTGATAGAGTGTTCCGCCGGCGGCGACGTTCAGCATCTGCACGCCGCGGCAAATCCCGAATACCGGCAGTCCGCTATCGAGGGCGCTCCGCGCCAGGTGAAGTTCTACGAAATCGCGCGCGTGATCGATCTCGCCGCAAAAGGGCTCGACGGCTTCGCCGAACTCGGCGGGATCGACGTCCGCGCCGCCGGCGAGAAGGAGGCCGTCCAGCCGCGCGGACAGCTCGCCCAAGACCTCGACGCCGAGGCCGAGCGGGACGACGATCGGTGCGCCGCCGGCGCGTTCGATCGCTTGACAGTATGCGGACGTAACGGCGTATCGGACGACGGCGCCGTCGACATAGGTCCGCGCCGGGATGCCTATGAGAGGACGCAAATGGTTAGCCTTGGTTCCGCGAGGCCCTGCAAAGTGGATCGTGGCCGAAAACGACCTAGCCCCCAGCCCCTAAAGGTAAGGGGAGCAGAGCCGCGGATTACGCGCCACGCGCTTGGCCTACGAAGATCTTGCTCAGTCACGTGCCATTTCATAGAATCTACGCTCAGCCTACAACCTGAGCGGGAATATCGCTGCACATCAGCCGACCGGGTTGCGGAGGCGACCGAGACCCTGGACCTCGACCTCGACGACATCGCCGGGTTTCAAATAGACAGGCGGGTTGCGGTAATGGCCGACGCCGGAGGGTGTGCCGCTGGCAATCACATCGCCCGGCATCAGCGTGATGCCTTGCGAGATGAATTCGATCAAGTTTGCGACGGATGTGATCATATTCGCGGTCGAAGAGTCCTGCCGCACCTCGCCGTTGACCCAACAGCGGACCGTCAGGTTCTGCGGGTCTTCGATCTCGTCCGGCGTGACGACGTAGGGACCCATCGGGCAAAAGGTATCGAGCGATTTGCCGCGAGTATATTGCTTCTTTCCTTTTTCGTCGTACTGCAGGTCGCGCGCGCTGACGTCGTCGATATTGCAATAGCCAAAGACGTAGTCGAGCGCGTCGGCGGCCGAGACGCGGCGCGCGGTCTTGCCGATGACAATGCCGAGCTCGGCTTCGTAGTCGACCTTTTGAGTCATCGCGGGATCCCAGGTGACCGTGTCGTCCGGCCCGGCGATCGAATTCGTGAACTTGGGGAAAAGGATCGGGTAAAGGGTGGCGTCGGGGCCGATGTCCTGCTCGCTGCGGTGCTCGCTATAGTTGAGTCCGATGCCGATCACCTTGGTGGGATTGGAGATGGGCGCACGCAGCTTGACGACGTCGAGATGGAACGAGATGCCGTCGACGACGCGGCCGCCAAAGAATTCGAGGGTCTCTTCGGCCGCGTCCCAGGCCTCTTCGCCCTGGCGGATGAAATCCAGGACGTCGACCGCGAGGTATTTGGCTTCCTTGCCGTGCGAGGCGAGGAACATGGCGCGGGCGAGGTTGAGATCGACGACGGCCTCGCCGTGGACGGCGCCCCAGCGCGTTTGGCCCTGTGCTTCGAAGGTGACTATTTTCACGGTGCCCCCTTGGGAGTTCGCGATAGTGAATTCTGGTCGATTCGAGTCGATTTTACATCAAGTCGGGCCGGGGCGCAAAGCGAGAGATGCGCGGAGACACGACGATAGCAAAGGCGATCAAGGTCGACCTAACCCGGTTAGGCCGAAAGCTTGTTATCCGCAGATTCCGCAGATTTCACAGATAATTGAAAGACAGGCAGTGGGGCGCACGGTTGTGCGCCCCAACATGATTGTTTTCAAGCGTTTTCAAGTTGGCGTTTTTCAAGTTCGCGTTCGGTCAGGACCGCGATGGGGAGTCGAGGGAAAGCGGATCACGATGGGCCGCCTCGTCGCCGAGGACGACGCGTCTGACCTGGTCCAAATAGTCGCGGAAGGCGCTTTCGCCCGTGTCGATCACCATTTGCGGCAGCCGGCCCACAGCGTACTCGAAGAACAAACGCGCGGCGCTGACATAGTGCAGAGTGCAAATGGGCAGAGAAGGGAGCAAGGCGATGTGTGGAGGCAGCATGGGCGCGGTAATACCGTCCAAGCTGAATTAAGCCTATCGCAACTACGGTACGTGACCGTATTGAGTCGTTTCCAAATTCATCCGCAAGAAGTAATACTACTTTTTCATTACAGTATGTGCGAGCAGTATGCGAGCCCTTTTGGGTGAAGAAACAATCGTGGACGACTGGAACAACGGCTCGTACGGGACACAATGAGTTGACGGCGTTAAAACAGGAGATGGACCAATGTTCACACGATTCGGTCTAGCAGGCTGGCTACTTTTGATTGCGTTAAGTCTTTCAGTGACCGGATGCGGGGGCCAGCAATCGGCGATTGTTGGAAAATGGGAACGCGTGTCACAGAATATCACTGTCCTCGCGGTCGTTCCCGATAGAATAGAGTTTCTTCAGGATGGGACATTTGTGATGCCGACGTTCTTTAACACCAGCGGCAAATATTCCTTTCCGGACAGCAGTCACATCAAGCTGGATTCAGGAACTGGGGCTAGCGTCTTTATGTACACGCTCTCTGGGGATTCCCTTACGCTGGAGATCGATAACGGCGGATCCGCGCAATATCAGCGAACAAAGTAGGCGCCGTTTTCCTTAGCAGGCCAAGGGACGCGAAGTAACACACGACGGCGCAGCTAACCGCACAGACTGCAGTCACTCCTGTAGAGGCAAGATGGTCACACGGCAAATTCTCCGGTCACCCATACTGCATATTTGGATGTTGTTGGCAGTCACTCTGTTCCTCTTTGCATGCGGGGGCGGAACGACGGTTGGAACTGCGGCAACAGGAGCGGCGCCGGCCAACCCGCCGGGGGATCGCACTGCCAGTCAGCAAAGCCCCACTCTCCCGTCCACAGCATCCAACAGACCGCCTCTACCCGTCACGATCCTGCCATTCGATTACCAGGAAAAGTCGGTCGGGGACGGTTGGAAGATCGCCATCGCACGTCTGTATTTCATTAACGCTTCAAGCCAACCGGTGCCTCCTCAGACCATCGGCGTGACCGGCGCGTCGGTCGAGACTCTGGAAAAGAAAACGTAGCCAGCCGCACTGCTCGACCCGGGTCAGTGGGTCGAGTCCAGCCCCGGCCATCGCGAGATCCCAGATGTCTTTCAATCCGAGATGAAGGAAGGAAATTTCACTTGGGCACAGCCGCAAAACATTTTCCTGGGGGCGGCAGCGATCGGCGGAAAACTGGGCATGCCGCCTCACTTTCCAGTTCGCAATGCGCCCGCGGGTTTCGGGAGTTACGAATACGGCATTGGCTTTCGGTTTGCGGAGGCAGCCCACCCCACGCGAATCGTCCTACAGACAGCAGGCATGGGCGACCTTGCGTTCGACCTGACCGCCGCAAGCCAAACGATCCCCGAGCCGTCGCCAGCTGAGGTAAAGGCGCATCCCTTGAACGGGTTGAGCGCGCTTGCGGTGAACGACGCCAACGTGAATTTCTCATGGGATGGCACCTGTGTTTGGAGGATCGAGAACCTCGTCAGGAACAAGGTAGTATACCTTCCGTACACCCTCGTCAACAAGCATTCGCTTGACGAGCAGCAAGTCGCCATCCCATTCCCGCATGCCGTCTACGAACCCGGGGGAGTGCTTCACTATTGGGAAGATCCCATCGCACTGAAGGTCGGTCCCGGGCAGACGGTGCGAGACATGTTCGTCATCGACTTGAGGATGAACGAGACGGACCCCTTGCCCACATTTCTCGTCGACTATGCTGACGACGGCGGCACGACCGCATTTCAACTCAACTGCACCGAGTTGAAGCAGTAGCCGGGACAGGGACGGCGCGAGCGCCGAATCTCACCCATGCGGACCGGCCATCGCCCGTTTTCGAAATGACGCGGCCGGGCCGCGTCGGCCTTCGTTCGTGCACGTGTCGCGTCCTGCCGGCGCGTCACGCGCGTTTGCCGACCTGCCACAACTTTTCCCGAGGTTCCAGAGTGCTCAGGCGCAAATGGAGGCTCGCAGCCGTCTGCTTGACAGCCGCGGCTTGCCTTGCCGCGCTGGGGGCGGTAAGGTTCTTTGCAGTTAAAAACCGATCGGTTGGCACAATACTCGCGGGTGCGGCTGTACCCACGCCAGCCTCTTTCGGCTTGGCTCCCCGATCGAGTGCATTCCCGGTCGTGCACGGTTCACCGGCGTGGGCAACGGCGACACCGCCCTCCACCGAAGCGCCAACGCTCGCGCCAAGTGGAACTCGTACGCCAACAGCATTGCCGACCTCAACCAGCACCCCAACTCCGTTGCCATGGAGAACGCTCGCGCAATGTGACACCCTAACTGATCCCGGCCGCTATTTCCTGAACGCCAACCTCTCGTCAGGGGATACATGCATCCGCATCGAATCAGACCATGTCACGCTCGAGTGCGCCGGCCACTCCCTCCACGGAACCAATCTTGCCGGTTACGGGATCGCCGTGCACAAATCCGGCCTGTGGGGTCCGCAAACGCTCAGCGATATCGAGATTCGCAACTGCTCTGTCTCGCATTTTCGATACGGAATCTATGGTGAGGATGTAAGGCATTTGGTGGTTCGCGGCAACGTCAGCTCAGAGAATTACGACGACATCGATCCGACCAATCGATTTGGCGTGTTTCTTGGGCTGGTCGAAGGGGGCGGCATTCGGTTGAATAGGACCGCGGACTCGCAGATCCTCGACAACACGGCCAACCGTCAAGCGATCGGTATCGACGTGCGGGACTCGACCCAGATCGTCGTGCGGGGCAATACCGCTTCCGGCAATTCCGCCTGGGGGATCAATATCCTGGGCACGCAGAACAGCGAAATATCCAACAACACGGTGGCGGACAATATTCGCGTCTGTGCGTGGGGCAACGGATCGGTCGTGTCGGGATGCGACGCCGCCGGGATCATGCTGCAAGCGGGATCGAGTCGGAACACCGTCGAAAGCAATCTGGTGACCGGCAAGAACGGCAATGGCATCTTTATCCGCGCGCACGCGCTGCGTTGCGGAGACAACAATATCATCGCAGGCAATACGATCGTCTCAGCGGAGTACAACGCGATCGAGTTGGGGTTCTGCACCGGCAATCAAATCAAGAACAATTACATGCGCGGGAGCACGGACGGCGTCTGGCTGGGCTTTGGGCGCGACACCGATATCGTGGACAACACGATCGCTCTCATGTCCAATCACGGAATCATCTCTGAGAACAGCCACGACATCAACATAGCGGGCAATACCATTGTCAACTCGAACGAAGGGGTCTATCTCTTTTCGGACGACTACGATCGTGTGATCTTTGGATTCCTACCCCCGGGCGACTATCGCTCGTACGACAATACCATTCGAGACAACGTCTTTCAATCCAATGCTACAGTCGCAATCCACCTGAAGGACTCGACCTATTATCAGATCGGCGGAAACACCTTCCTCGACAGCCGACACGATATCCTGACGGAGGCGGCAGACAGTGGAAATCGCGTCCAATGAAACGGCGGCAAGGCCGGGCGTCTCGGGAACGAATTCGCAGATGGAAGAACGATCCTGGGGAATGCCCCGGCGACAGTTCCTCAAGGCACTTGTGCTCGTTCCCTTGTGGCTACAGCTGCGAATGTTCGATTTTGGCGCGGCTCCCGCTTCCGTATACGCTTACGAACAAGGAAGATACGGCTGGGGACCGTACGGTTTCAAGACCGATCAACGCCGAGAGCGGTTGTGATCTCACGACGGAGGATCCATGCCACGTTTACCGATTCCAGGGGCTGACGAGGACCAATGGGGTAAAATCCTAAACGCGTTCCTGGACGTGGGCCATCGCCCGGATGGAACGCTGCGAGGAACCATTCCGGCAACCAACGTAAAGGATTTCGGCGCGCGGGGCGATGGAATCGAAGACGACGGCCATGCGATTCAACTGGCGCTGGATTCCGCGCAGAGGGCGGGCGGCGGGACCGTGTTCTTTCCGCTCGGCGAATATCGAGTGTCAGCCCCACTGCAAGTCACAAGCAGTAACGTCGTGCTGCGGGGCACGGGAAACGGCTCGGTGATCAAAGCATGCGTGTCCGCCGGCACCGTGATCAAGATCGGACACGCGGCGGATTTGATGCAATGCACCAACGCGCAGGTAATCGATTTGACGATCGATCGCGGCGCCGCGCCGGATCTCGGTTCGTGCGGTATCTCGATTGAACGGGCGCGCTATGTTCAGGTGTCGCGAGTGCACGTTCACAATCAAGGACTGGGAATCGCCGTCGGCGTGCCGGGAGAAATGGGCATTCCGACTCAATTTGTCCACATCGAGGAATGCTACGTCACCGGCGGAAACTTTCCCGACGCCTGCTTACGGCTCGATTCCGGAGCTGACTATGCTGTGAGCCGTTGCTTTTTCGAACCATCGAACCGCGGGATCGTTCTGACCGGAAACTCCAATGGGGTCTTTGTCCTGCAAACAACCGTGATAAACGGAAACGCCTTCAATTATGGGGTCGTATGCGAAGGAACCGGGTTTGCTCGCAACTTGATCGGTCTCAACATCGAAAATGCATTGCGTCAGCAGATCCTGATCGGAGGCGAGCCGGGCAACAAGCGCATCGTCATCTCCGACAGCTGGCTCGGGGCCGGCGACGACCAGGGGCCTACCCGTGAAGGGATCCTGATCCAACCTGGGATCGAGAATGTCCTCATTTCCAATTGTCGCATCGGCGATCAAAGGACATTTGGAATCGAGACCCAGGGTTCGTACGTCAAGATCGCGGGTAACCTAATGGAGAACAACGGATGGGGCGGAATCCTCGTCAACGGGGGCACCAATATTCTGGCGCAGAGCAACATCATTCGCGGCGCAAATGTTGGAATTCGGGTTAGCGGGACGAGTGACTATTACATCATTTCGCACAACCTGTTGAACGACGCGGCCATAGCCAGTGATGGAGCGACCGGCACCCACAAGATTGTCGACTCGAATCTCTAGGAGCGCGCGACAAGCTTGCTGGCCGGCCCCAGGCTCAGCCTCGCACGGCAGGTGCAGCGGTCTCACGCGACCTCTACGAACCACAGCGGCAGGGCCGTCCTCGATCTGGACTTGTCCTCCAAAAGGGTGAGAAAGCCCCTCCTCCGAAGAGCGTAGAGTATGATTGCTGTCTTGCAAGATGCGTCCATCTGCACGGGGAGATATGATTACGATGGGTCAGCGCGCCTGAAGCTTGTCGCCAGGAAGCAAAGGAGGCACGGAGATGCAAGCTGCAAGCCAATCGGTCGGCGGAACCACTATCGTCCTCGTTGTCCTCGGTCTCGTCGAGGCGGCGATCGTACTGGTAACTCTCGCCAACGTGCAAGTACCGTTCATCGGCAGTCCTCGCGTCGCTCTGATCGCACTCCTCGTGATCGGCATGGCGATGTGCTCCCTGGGGATGGAGATTCCGAAGTACGGCTGGTCCAATCCATTCACGGTTTTGGCGGCAACTTTGCATGGATGGGACTGCACTTGTGGTACCTGCTCGTTCTGTTTGTCTTCAGCTTGCTCTTCTATCCGCTCTTCCGCTGGCTCAGCGCTGGATTGGGCCAGCGCATGTTGAGTGTGCTCAGCACATTTCTCGCCTTGCCTGGCGCGATGTACTTGCTCGCCCTGCCGATCGCATGGTTGATGGCGACACTGGACCCGCGGACCCTTCTCGGTCAGCGCGATTTCGGGGGATGGCCGCTTCCCGCCTACGTCTTCTTCTTGCTTTACGGGTTCATCCTCGTTTCGCACGAGGGGTTGCAGAAACGCGTCCAGCAATTCCGCTGGATTTCGCTCTCGGCGGGCGCGCTGTGCGTGGCCGCACTGATTGTGCTCTGGGCAGTCCAAGGCAATCCGCCGCTTGGCTCGGTGCGGTTTACGCAAGTTTATGGGATTTTCGGCGTGAGCTCCTGGTGCTGGATTCTCGCATCTCTTGGCTTTGGGTTCAAACATCTCACCCAGAGGACGCCGATCCTCGTTTACGCGAACGAAGCGGTCTTGCCGTTCTACATCCTGCATCAGACGGCGCTGCTCAGCATTGGGTTTTTCGTCGTGCAATGGCCGATTCCCGATTTGCCCAAGTTCGTCATCATCGCCGCGAGTTCGTTCGCGGTCATCCTGGCGCTATATGAATACTTGATTCGACGGTTCGATCTTCTGCGTCTCCTGTTCGGAATGAAAGCGCTACCTCGTTCCGTCACCTCGGTCGTGCCGGCCGAACGACCACAACCGCTCGGATGAATCCACAACCATCAAGACCAGGAGCCCGGCTATCATCTAATGAATCGCTCGTATCAAGTCCCGCTGCTGCGAATTCTCACGCTGCTCGTCATCATGCTTCTCGCATTGCCGGTCCTGCTGTTGCCCATCAGTACGGTAGTCCCCGCGCCGGTCTGGGTCTTGCTTGGGGCCGCCGACGTCGGATTGGCGATCGCGCTGTTCAGGTCCAAGTGGACGGGACGGGCGATTGGCCTGACAATCGCCGGGGCGCTCGGCGTCGTTTTGCTCGCGGTCGCTGCCTCGCAGATGTTCGCGGCGGCGCCGGCGATCGTCGTGGGACCGCTGATCGTGGGATCGAGCCGGCGGTTCGGCGTGGGGAAATAACGGCGATGCCGCATCTTGACCCCGGGACTTTGCAAAAACGGTTGGCTGGGCATATAATCAAAATGGGTCAAGATAGTCCCGCTTGGCGTTTGGACTTGCCAGGCGCTGCCCCAGGTCGACGGCACATCGTGTTGCGCCGCAGAGAAGTGCGTCGCGGACGTGCCCGCGTGACCGTCCGCGGCATGCAAGAGTGCACCGCTGTTGCCCGCTCTGGTCACAAACCGGGGCGGTTTTTCGTTTCCAGGTGTTCCTCCTTTTGCGTTGACCGGAGAGCGGTCTCGGATTCGCGCACCCTAAATGAGCCGGACAGCGCATCTCTGATCGTAACGCCGAAAACGACGCAAAATATCCACGTATCGTACAGCGAAAGGAAGGCGCCCATGAAAGGAAGAACGCCCGTCCGTAAACCCCGCGCGGCCAGGTCAAAACGACGACGGTGCGGCTTGTGCGGCTCGACGACCAAGCCATTGACTCGCACGTCTTGTTGCGGCAATTGGATCTGCGACGACGAGGATCGATACGTCCTCTTTTCGTTCGCAACGAATTCGTGCCATCGCAACCACGACCGCTATACGCTGTGCAGCTCACACTATCACGAACGGCACAAGGGTCGCTGGCAAGACTGCAAAAAATGCCGTGAGAATTTCGAGACCGAGATGTACGTTTGGTACGGCACGAACGAGTACAATTTCGAAAAGCTCGCAAATCCGCCGACCTTCGAGCCGACGCACTGCGGCGATTGCGGGCGTGTGATTCACCTAGGGACAGACGGCTGTATGTACTCGGGAGGCAAGTACTATTGTGAAGGATGCGGCAACAAGCAAATGCAGCGTACTTTGACTGCAGGGCGAGTTAAGCGAAAGAAATAGCGTGACGGGAGCGCTTTGAGGCCCGCGTCGTGCCGTCCAGGGACTCACCGTTTTTGCGACAATAAGTAGCGGGATGACGCCACTCCCACAGTGGAATTCGAGCGCACCCGTCCGAAAGCCTCAGCGAGTACGCATGCTCCAGCGCGAGAAGCGGAACGGGCAGGCCGTTGAATTGAGCTTTCGACCTCGGAGACTTGCTTCTGGACTCCGGTCGCGTCTAAATCGGGGTTGGCAACCCGTATTGCTTATGTAAAGCGCGGGTGCTTGGGGCTGATGAATCGTATCCGTGAGAGCATCTTTTAAGGGGGTGAAGTTCACCTTCGGGGTGAGTTGTAAGCATCGCTCCACACTTGATCGAAACGATGACTCATGACGGCGGCGCGTGTGGGAATCAAGCGCTCGGCACCTGGGCGACTCCACCGCATGCCCGC
>JAMCRS010000032.1 GCA_023380675.1 Chloroflexota bacterium | reverse complement strand
GCGCCGCGCTGTGCTACGATCTCTCGACCGCGCGGAACGCGCGCGAGCATAACGACGCGAATGTGTTGACGCTCGGTGCGCGGCTGATTGGCGCGGGACTGGCGCGCGATATCGTCAAAGTATTTTTGGAGACCGAGTGCACGGAAGAGCGGCACAAAAGGCGCGTCGCGAAGATCAGGGATGTGGAGAAGAGGTACCTGAGAAGGTGACGGAAGACGAAGGACGGAGGACGGAAAGATCGGTCATCCGTCGTCCGTCCTCCGCCAGGATTTGAGGACATGACTCTTTCCGAAACGCGAGTTCAAGACATCACGCGCGCGATCCTCGAAGCGCTGACCAAGTACACCGTGCCGCTCGCCGGCGTTGCCGGGGAAGAGGGTTGTGTCGATTGCCAGATTTGCGCGCAAAAGTGCCCCGAGCGCGTCCGCGAGATGATCGGCGCGGGCGCGGCGCGCATCAGCGCGCGGAGTGGAGTGACTGCCGTGCCGCAAGACATTGCCAAGTTCATCGATCACACGCTGCTCAAGCCGGAAGCGACGCCCGCCGAAATCGAAAAGCTGTGCAAGGAAGCGAAAGAGTACCGCTTTGCCGCAGTCTGCGTCAACCCACCGTACGTCAAGCAATGCGCGGACTATTTACGCGGCACCGGCGTCGCGATCGCGGCGGTGGTCGGCTTTCCGCTCGGCGCGCACACGACCGAGACCAAGGTCTTCGAGACGCAGGATGCGATTGCCGACGGCGCGACTGAAATCGATATGGTGATCAACATCGGCGCGCTCAAGGCGAAGGAAGACGCGCGTGTACGCGACGATATCCGCGCGGTGTGCGACGCGGCGCATCGCGGCAATGCCATCGTCAAAGTCATCATCGAAGCCGCGTTGCTGACCGACGACGAAAAGGTGCGCGCGTGCGAGTTATCGAAAGAAGCGAGCGCGGATTTCGTCAAGACTTCGACTGGCTTTGGACCGGGCGGAGCGACGGTGCACGATGTCGCGCTGATGTCGCGCGCGGTTGCCGGTGAGTTGGGCGTCAAAGCCGCGGGCGGTATCCGCAATTACGAGCAGGCGCAGGCGATGATTCAAGCGGGTGCGACGCGCATCGGCGCGAGCGCGGGTGTCAAGATCGTGCAGGAGGCGAAAGCCAGTAAACAGTAGGACAGTGGAGCAGTGGGACAGTGGACAGTAGCGAACGAACGCCGTTTCGGTTGCTATGGATGAATTGGTTTCTCCCGTAACCGAATAAATCGCCTATACGGTCTCGCCTGAATGAATCGCCGCCCATTCTGCTTCTAACTCGCGGAAGACTTTGAGCCGATGGTGTTGCAAGCGATAGGTCAGTCGCTGTCGTTTTTGTTCAGCGCATAGGTTTTGGTAGCGCCGTTGATAGTCCACGCGATTCATTGCCACACGCCGTAACCGTGCCAAGACCTGTGCCTCGCTATCGCCACATTCCCAGATGAGATAGGGGCCTTCATCCAGCAAGGTCGAGGGGTTGAACTGACGACCGCTGATCCGTCGTTGATCCCGTCGCAAGCGACCGAATCGCGACTCGAGAGCATTGTTGGTTGGTGGAACGCCGGCGATGTCGTAACACACAAACAAATCATCACCCCCGCGGTCGGTGATGCCGATTAGATGTTGTCGAAACTCCATGAGCCATTCCGATAGCCCGTGTTGTTTTCGCAATTTAGAGAGATAGCGATTGAGCTGTTGCTGAACGCGTGCTCCTTGATCGGGCCGAACCGAAGGTCTTGGCGTGTCGAGTTCTGGTAATGGCGTGTCCACGCGAAGCGTGCGGGCGATATCAATCAGCCATTGCTGACCTTGGCGCAGTGCCGCCAGTGGCGCACGATATTCATCCCGCACTGGTTGGATCAGACTGAGCAACTGGGCGAGACGCGCATCGCCCCCTTTTTTAGACAGCGCTGTATTGAGCGTGTCAGTTCGTCCAACAAGGCATACAACCGTATCCCGCCCAACTGTAATGGAGCGCGGCTACGAAAGCGGAGTCCTTGGCGAATCGCCAACGCATACGTGCCAACGATGATCGCACTCCGATCCGTGGATGGGGCGGCTTCGACCTGCCGCTCAATGGCTCGGATTCCACGTATTTTCGCCTTGATTTCGACCATGTGGGCGCGATCTTGCTCGACCAACGGTGTAGCGGCATCGCGCAAAAAGTGCGCTTGGCACGCCTGATGCGGCTTGCGCCACGTGGCTTTGAGTGCCTTGACCAGCGCGAGCTGTTGGTCACTCACGGTTGCCAACACCTTGAGACCCAGGGCTTTCACCGGCTGCAAGAACTTTTTGAGAGTCGGTTCATCGACCTGGCACAGCCACTCGGCACGCACGACCGTGCGCGTTAACACTTCGCGCACGACCCATAACTGGGGCTGACCGCTCTCGGGTTGTAAGCCATCGGCAGACCAGACCAAGCCGCCGTACGTTTTCTCGGCGTCGCGCAATTTAACCAGATCGGTTTGCGTCAAACCGCGTAAGAGCAGACGATAGTAGTCCCAGAGCCGTTCCACTTCGCGGTCGGTGATTTGAATCCTGAGTGCCCGCAATTCTTGACCAATTTCATGCATGGTGCGGTGATCGTGTTGGCGTCGCCAGCCGACCCGCACAATGACGTCCAAGCCATAGGTCACTTTGGGTAGACCCAGAGCGGCCAACTGCGTTGAGAGATAGTGCGTCTTGCGGTGCTGGCACTTTGGATTGATACAGTGGGTCGCATAGCCACCTAACCAGAGCACGCCGTTCAGAGTTTGAATGGTCTTCTTGAGATACAAACCTGGTAAGAGGTGCAACCGCTGCTGACAGAATGGGCAACGTTTCAACTCTGGATAGAAATACTGACGGCGGATCGACTCGAAAGACTTGGATTTTCGCATCGCGTCTCCTGAGCAACATCACTGGGTTCAGTACTTGATGCTCAGTATACGCGGTAAAACCCTTATAGGCGATTTATTCGGTTACGGGGTTTCTCTTTTGGAAAAGTACAGCAGCGCGCAGTTCTCACCGCATCGTTACCTTCCCTACCTCGCTCTCGCCATTGGGCTTGCCGGTCTCGGTCTGTCCGCGATCTTCGTCAAATGGGCGAATGTGCCGGGCGCGGTCAGCGGTTTCTACCGGATGGTGATCGCCGCGGGCGTGATGACGGTCCCGTTTAGCGTCCAGGCGCGGCAGCGCGCGCCGCTGTCGCGGCGTCACGTTCTGTTTGCGGTCATCGCCGGGCTGTTCTTCGCGGGCGATCTGACGACGTGGAACACTTCCGTACTGATGACGAACGCCGCGAACGCGACGCTGTTCGGCAACACGTCGCCGTTCTGGGTCGCATTCGGCGCGCTGATCCTGTTCAAAGAGAAACTGCGACCGCTCTTCTGGGGCGGTCTTGTTTTGGCGATGCTCGGCGTGACGGTTATCCTCGGCGAAGATTTTTTCATCCATCCGGTACTCGGCACCGGTGATTTGCTCGCCTTGCTCGGCGGATTTTTCTACGGTATGTTCTTCCTCGCGCGTCTGGTAGCATTCCGCTTCCAGCGTCGCGCGCACGATATGCTCGCGTCGCGTGTACCGCGTCATGCCGACGAGTACACCGCGTGCGTACATATCCCAGTGCGGCGCGAACAAGCCGTTGAAGGCGGGAACGAAATAAACGCCGCCGGTATCGGCGACCGATTGCGCGATCTCTTCCGTCTCCGCCGCGTTATCGATCAACTTCAAGTTGTCGCGCAGCCACTGCACTGCCGCGCCTGCGATCGCGATCGATCCTTCCAACGCGTAGCACGTTTCGCCGCGCGACGCAATCGTCGTCAGCAGTCCGCTTTTCGACGGCACGATCTCTTTGCCGGTGTTGAGCAGCAGAAAGCAGCCGGTGCCATACGTGTTCTTCGCCTCGCCGGCGTCAAAGCCGACCTGACCGAACAGCGCGGCTTGTTGATCGCCGAGGTCGCCGCAAATCGGCACACGCCCACCGCAGGAACCAGCCGGATCGGTAAAGCCGTAGAGATCACGGTCGGACGAGGGACGCAATTTCGGCAGCATCGCGCGCGGGATGCTGAAGAGTTTCAGCAATTCGTCGTCCCAGTCGAGTGTCCGCAGATTCAACAGCATCGTGCGCGAAGCGTTCGTGTAATCG
>JAMCRS010000031.1 GCA_023380675.1 Chloroflexota bacterium | reverse complement strand
GCGGCGGCCGCTAACGTGAATTAATTCAAGCGTTTTCAAGTTGGCGCAGGTATTCCAAGGGTGAGACGATGACTTGATGACAAGACTCTGCATAATAAACTCCTCGTCCGACGTCTGACATCATAGCATCGCACCTCACCGGCCGAGCCACGCTCCAATCCCTCCGACGCACGTGACTCTGAATGGCAGCGTCGCCGCGCCTTTTTTCAGTTGGGTCTTGGTAGTCAAGCGCGCCAAGTCACGGCCCGGAGTGGTGACTGCTCGCATAGGCTCCGAGACGGGCTTTCGCTATGAATCTCGTTCGCTGTCAAGTGGGTGCGTAAGGGAGAGTAGTGTGCTCTGGATGCTCCGCGCGAGATTGCTTCGTCGGCAAACAGCGCCTCCTCGCGATCCTTTCGCCAGACCGTCTGCATGAGGTTTGCCTCGAGATTGTCAAGCTTCTGTCAAGTCTGCGCGAATGCCGTTCCGAGACGTGACGGAGCGCAAATGGCCGATTTGACCATGGCGATGCGGAAACGTGCATGTGATGTCCGTACAGATGAACTTCGAAAACGCGAAAAAAGAAAAACGACAAGCGGTCGGCTAGAACGACCGCTTGTCGTTGGACGAGAAACGAATGCGCGCTATTTCTTGAAATAGTCCGCGTTCCTTTGAATGAACGACTTCCATTGATCCGGCACGTCTTCCAAAGGAAAGATCGCGCTGACCGGACATTCCGGGGCGCAGGCACCGCAATCGATGCACTCGTCCGGCTGAATGTAAAGCATATCGTCCGCGTCGGTGCCGTGGATGCAGTCCACGGGACACACGGCGACGCAGGACTTGTCCTTGACTCCGATGCAAGGCTCTGCAATAACGTATGCCATCCTTCCTCCGTATTATTTTGTCAGTCGAGACTGTAGTGCACTTGAGGCAAGGTCGCTATCACGACCTCCTCGATCCGATCGGGTCCCAGGCTCTGCACGCGATCGAGCACGACGCTTGCCTCGTCGATCAACCGCTGTACATCCACTCCCATACACGCCGGCGCATAGGGCCGCAGGTAAGCGATCCCGCGCGACAGTACCTTGACGCTGCCGGGATAGTTCCCCCGTGTTATGTGATGAAATCCGACTCCCACTTGCAAGATACCTTTGTACAGGTTCCGGATCGATTCGTCAGGCTCGGCGCGCCAGACCGCCTCGATCGTCTCGTGCTGGCGCCAGTATTCTCCCCGATTGAACTGCTCGAACCCCTGAACCATCCCGGGAGATACACGCTCGCCGCAACGGCTATTAGCATTCATTCTACACTATCGACTCCGGCCTGTCAAAACTCCCCCTGTGAAAGCGGCTCGATACGCACCTGAGTGAGCTCCATCCACTGCCGCTGTGCGAAACCCAGGCGCGAGAACCGGAATTCGCGGCCCGCTCCAACCGATGCGCAGTTGTTATCAATCCAGGCGACAAAGCCGAGCGGCACGGCCGGCGGACTCGGCGCGCGCAGGACGAGGAGGTCATCGACGTAGAATACCGCGGCGCCGGCGAGCCAATCGATTCGATACGTGTGCCATTCCGTTTGGTCCACACCGCCGAGCAGCACTTCGTGTGCGTGAATGCGGGTCTGTGCGAGCCTGAACACGATCTGGCTCATTCCCGGCAGGGAGAATACGAAATTGCCGAGCGCCATCTCCAACCGATTCGCCTGGCCCCCGTTCAGCGAGCCGGCCTTCCAACCATTACCGGGCACGCCTGAAGCAAAGGCCATGTCGCTCTGCCGCGAGGCGAACAGAAACCAGACCGCACTCGGGGGCACGGCAACATTCCCGAGCCAATCGAACGGGTCGTTCCAAAAGCCAAACCCGGCGGTCCCGCGCATCTCGTCCGCGCGGTGGCTCATCCGCGCCCGCACGGTGAGGCGAAGAGGTGGCTTCCAGGGCAAGCGACTCGGCGGCACCGCGCGATAGTCGCCGATCTCGGCGTCGGTCAACTGGCCTTCGTCGGCTCCGTTGGCCGCAAATCGCAAGACGTCGTCCTGGCATTCGATCTCAGCGCGACCTGTTGCAAAACGTCCCCAGTACGGCAGCGGGCGGGGCTCAAAATGATCGTCTATCATCCGGCGTACTTTTTCAAAAGCTCGGGCAATTCGGCCGCCATGCGCGAGCGCGCGACAACCTCGTCGCAGCCGGCCGCTCGCGCCGAGAGCATCGTATCCACATCGCGGTGCGATCCGAACGCAAGCACGCGCGCCCCAACGCTTTTGGCGGATTCGACCGCCGCTCTCCAATCGGGCGTATCGAGCGAGATCACGACGAGGGGTGGGCGCCCACCGCCGGCGGCCGCGTCAAACCCAGCCGGGGAGTCGATCGCGCGCAGATCATAGCCCAACGCTCTGGCCGCGTCTTGAATTCGCGTGGCAAACATAAGGTCAGGCACATAGGAGATGATGGTGGACATCGCGGCCCCTAGATCGTAAGCACGATCTTGCCAAATTGTTCGCCCTTTTCCAGACGTTCGTGCGCGTCGCGAGCGCGTTCGAGCGGCCAGACGACGTCGACAATCGGCTTGAGCTCGCCCCGGAAGACCAATTTCATAACCTCGCGAAATTCACTTTGATTCGACATCGTCGAACCGATGATTTCGAGCTGGTCCCAAAAGACGCGGTTGAGCTGCTCGATCGGATTCGGTCCGCTGGTCGCGCCGATGACGACGAGCCGGCCGCCGCGGCGGAGCGAACGGATCGACTTGAACCACGTCTCGGCGCCAACGGACTCGAACACGACGTCCACGCCGCGACGGTTGGTGAGGCGATAGACCTCCCGGTCCCATTCGGCAGTCCTGTAATTGATCAGCACGTCCGCGCCGATTTCCTTCGCCTTGGCCAGCTTGTCGTCGCTCGAGGAGGTGACGAAAACGCGTGCGCCGGCTCGCTTGGCAATCTGAACGGCAGCCGTCGAGACGCCGGCGCCAGCGCCGAGAATCAGCAAATCTTCCCCGGCGCGGAGCCGCGCTCGGGTGATCAGCGCTCGCCATGCGGTCAGAAAGACAAGGGGAGCGGCGGCTGCCTGTTCGAACGGAAGGTCGTCCGGAATGGCGAGGACATTATCCGCTGGCACGCGGACGAACTCGGCGGCTCCTCCGGTTGTATGCTCACCCAATATCTTGAACTCTCGGCAGAGGCTGTGCTCGCCTTCAAGGCAAAACTCGCACCCGCCGCACGAGATGCCAGGATTGACCACGACTCGCTCTCCCACCCGAACGTTACGGACCTCCGAGCCGACCTCGGCGACCACGCCGGCGAGGTCTGAACCGGGAATGTGTGGAAGCATGAGCTTGAGCGCCGGGGAGCCGGTCCGCACGAATAGGTCCAGGTGATTCAGCGCGACCGCTTTAACGGCGATCAAGACTTGCCGCGGTCCCGGCGCCGGTTTCGGCAGGTCCACGATCTGCAACTTGTCTATTCCGCCGTGCTCGTAAAACGCAAGCGCCTTCAAGAGTTCCTCCGTGCGTTAGCGCGTTGCCCGCGAAAGCGAATGCCCGCGGGCAAATCGAATGATCGCATTGGCAAGTTTTCGAGGTCGCTGAAGCGGAATATCGTGCGCCGAATGATCGAACCACACTACTTCGCAGCTCTTGAGACGGACACGCGCCGTCCGGGCGGCCGCGCGCTTGGCGGCAAGAAACGCTCGATCCCGCGGGTCGGTTGATTCAGAGCGAGCGGGAACAATGAGCACCGGGCACTTGACCTCGCCGAACAGGGTGGGCGGGCGTTGTTCCCAGAGAGACCGCAGGATCTTCATATGGTGCTCGAACGACAGATGGGGGCGGATGGTCTGGTCCGGCAAGACCTCGAAGTTCTGAAGAACCACCCGCTCGACGGCGGGCGTCCAAGTCGCGCCCATGTGCGTTTTCACCATCGCACGAAACCCACGTAACGGCATCCCGGCGAGCCGGGGAGGAGCCAGGCGCTCGCGCGCAACCGCCCACGTCATTCCGGAATCCGATTGCATGTCGACAAAGCCGCCGTCGACCAGAACGAGCGCGAGCGCACGCCTTGGATGACGGGCGGCGAATTCGAGCGCGACGTTCCCGCCCCACGAATGCCCCAGAATGACCGCACGTTGGATGCGGAGCGAGTCGAGGAGCGCGAAAAGGTCGGCAGTGACGTTCGCGAAATCGTACCCCGCGTCCGGTTTGTCGCTCTCGCCGTGACCCCGTTGATCGAGCGCGAGGACGCGCATCCTAGCCGCCAGCAGCGGCGCGACATAATCGAAGATGTGCGATTGCGATGCGAGGCCGTGCAGCAGAACGATCGGCAGTCCGCTCGTCGACCATTCGCGATAATGAAACCGGCCGCCGCGAAGCTCAATCCATCGGTCCTGAACTGCCATCCAGCCGTTCCTCGTCGTCCGTGGCGCAGACCGTCCTGGCGCGTGTTACGGAGATCAGGTCCCGGACCGCCAATTGCAGGTCAATCCCACGCTGGCCGGCGCTCACGTGGACCTGATCCAGCGCCGCCGCCGACTCGTCGATGCAGACCTCGAAACCGCGGTTCAAGAGGGCGAGCGCGCTGATGCCGCCGACCTGGAGACCCGTCATCGACTCCGCTTCGCGCTGCGTCGCCATCCTCAGTTTCTTTTCGCCGATCGACTTGGCGAGCCGCCGCAGCGCGAGCTCGCGGTCCGACGGAACCATGACCAACAGCGGTTTGCCGCTCTTCGGAGGATCGCGGAGGACGACGAGCGTTTTCAAGACAGTGTGCGCCGGCGCGCCGAGCAAGGCCGCCGCCTCGGTCGCCGAATGGAACTCTCCGGCGGGGTCGTAGGTCTTGGACACATACGAGATCTTGCGGGCCTCCAGCACTCGCATCGAATTCAGTTTGAAAGCCATGTTTCTGCCGTATCGAGTCAAAGCGGTGTTCGGCGCGGCGGCTTTACGCCGCGTCGACGAGAGCATGCAGGACAACCAAAGGCCAGATATTGCGGGTGCGCTGGTACGCAAACCCGAGCGCCGCACCAAATCCCATTTGAAAGGTCAGTGCGGCAATCCAGGTTTCGGTCCAGTTGTGCGAGGTGAAGAACAAATAGTCGATCGGGAGGTGCGACAGACCGAATATCGCCGAAGCGCCAAAGAGCGCCCATGCCGGATTCTTCCACCACGCTTCCAGCCGCGTCAACAGGATCGCCCGAAACGCAATTTCCTCCGGCAGGCCGGCTGCAAAAAAGAACTCGACGCCGCTCTGGGCGAGGCCCGCCACGTCGCCGTGACGCATGTACACCGCGTAACCGATCATCAATAGGATTGCCGGGATCGAAATCCACCAAGCCCGCAGATCAATGCCGACGCCGAGCGCCTTGAGGCTGTAGCCGGCGGCGAAGAGGGCCGCAACCGGAAACACGGCCAACTCGACCACCTTCGGCAGGATCTCAAAATCGGTGCTCTTGTAGCAGTCGAAACCGGCTGGGAGAAAGAAGAACGACTTGCTGCAAATGCCGACGCGCCAGACCATCCACAGCGCGACGAGCGCGATGGCGAAAATGGACTCGAGCGCCGGCCGCCGGATCTCGGAGGGAGACGTCATGCCGGCTCGGGACATCCACCAAATCAGCACAACGACAGCGGCGATGCCGCCGATCTCCCACAACCAATCGAGCGTCGACCTCAGAAGAAAAAGCGATACCCACGGAAGAACGAGAACGACAAGCGCAACGATCGCGGCTCCGTCGTGGAAGAAACGCCGTAAGGATACACGAGCGTCGCTGACCACAGAGCCGGCGTATCCGCGGGGCGAGAACTGGAGCGTCCTTGTGAGAATACGAGAGAGTGTCATTCGCGGGCCAATGCGCGGCATTATAGCACGAATGCGAGAGGGTCTCAAGGGGTTTTGAAGGGTAAGTCGGGCTCGGGCAGGCCTCCGCTGAAAAAAGTCGGCAGGCGTAGCTTGGCATCAATGTACCGCCCCTCACCCGCAGGGATTGTTCAAAAAGATCTGGCCGACGAATTGCCTTGGCGTGAGCGTCTACATGCCAATGTGGAGGAGACGTGTCACCGACACGTCTCTACCATGCGTGATTTCGAGGAGCCGTTTGGCGATCTTGTCTCCTTGCGGGACGCGATGGGTGTCACCGACACGTCTCTACCATGCGTGATTTCGAGAGCCAAATGTGACCCGTTAACGCGTACGAGGGGCCTGTATAAAGACGTAGGCGCCACGTATCACGGGCAACCACATCACTGCTTGGCATTAACGCCTGGCACGCTTTGCCGAAGTAGACTCGACAAAGTAGCGCATTATCGGACGCGTGTCGCGTTGAGCAACGCGAACGAATCCGACACGACGAAAGGTCGACGCGATGCCCGTATAGCCGCTGGAACCGGTGAGCTGGCGGCCGCCCGGCAGCGGATAGCCTTCGACGATTTTAGCGCCGTGCCTGGACGCATACTGGATTGCCGCTTTGAGCAATGGCTCCATGATACCTTGGCCACGAAATTCCCGCGCGACGAAAAAACAAACGATGGACCAAACCGGTTGTTCATCGACCCGCTTGAGTGTTCGCGAGTGTTCTAATCCGGCAAACTTCTCCCGCGGCCCAAGCGAGCACCATGCGACCGGCACACGGCCTTTGTATGCAAGCAGTCCAGGCACCTGGCCTTGCGCGACCAAGCGGCGCATCTCCCGCTTGTTTTGCCGATCGCTGCGCCGCGCAAACTCCGCATGACTGACACGCCACCACATGCACCAGCAGCCGGCATAGGCGCCGCGCGGGCCGAAGAGCAGCTCAAGATCGCGCCACCGACTGGGCGTCGCCGGCAGAACTCGGATCCCATCCCGGATCATATCTTTTGCAGCACCTCTTTCATGCCAGCGGCGATCGTCTCGAGGCCGAGACCGCTCAATTCCGGAGGTACGCCATGTTCGACTAGTGCGTGGCCGAGCGCGCTCTGCTTGAATTCCCGCAGGTCTTCCAGAAAGACGTTCTCAATCCGTTCGTCGCGTAGGATTTTGCCGTCTCGCAACGTGACGATCCGATCGGCGGACCGGGCAACTGCGGGGTTGTGCGTCACGATCACGAACGTCGTTCCTTGCTCGCGGTTCAGTCGCCGCAAGAGGTCCATGATCTCTTCGGTGCTTTTGCTGTCGAGATTGCCAGTAGGCTCGTCGGCGAGTATGATCGCCGGATTATTCGCCAAGGCGCGCGCGACTGCGACCCGCTGCCGCTGGCCGCCCGACAGCTGGGCCGGCATAAAATGCAGGCGATCGCTCAACCCGGTCAGGCCCAGCAGGTGTTCCGCGCGCGCGCGCCGCGCGGAATCGCTCATCGACTCCTCTTGCATGGGGATTTCCACGTTCTCGACCGCGGTCAGCGTCGGAATCAGATTATGAAGCTGGAATATGAATCCGACCGTTCTGGAGCGGAAGGCGTCGAGGTCTTTAACCCTGACGAGCTCTTGCCCCCTGACCGCGCAGCTGCCCTCGCTTGGACGGTCGAGCGCGCCCAGAAGATTCAAGAGCGTGCTCTTGCCGCTGCCGGAAGGTCCCATAACCGCCACGAATTCGCCGGAGCGTATTTTGAGGTCGATCCGGTCGAGCGCACGCACGCCATCGTTCCCGCCGTAGACCTTGGTCAATTGGCTCGTCTCGACCACATATTTCTCGTCGTCCGTCATTCTGTCACCTCGCGCCCTCGCTCGTGTCCACGGAAGGGCTGCTCGTGATTCCACTCAGCGCGACCTGCACTCGTGCGATTGCGTATGCCGGGAACACGCAGACGCCGGCTTACTGATTCCATCGCCCGGGCGAGCGCAATACCCTCCGCCGTAATGCTCGATCTGTTCTGTTTCACCGTCAAACCTCGTCTCAGTGATCGGGAGCACCTGCCGCGCGCGCGAAATGGAGCATGCCGGATCACCAGACACCGGGCACGAGCTTGAACCGAACGTGCGCGGCGTACTCTGTGTAGCCGGAAAGCTCGGCCTGCAAGGTCGCGTCCTCAAAGCTTGTCCGCAAGACCATCAAGAGGACGGAAAGTGCGGTCGGCACCAGCGCCCAAAGCGACCCGAGCAAAAGCGGGCCGCCCGCGCTCAGGATCACCCAGCCGGCATAGCCCGGATGACGGATGAAGCGATACGGTCCGCCGCTTGCGACCGCGTGTCCTCGATCATCCTGGATACGCACGAGCGTCGAAAAGAACTCGTTGGACGCCATTGCCCAACTGAACAAAGCGTAACCGAGCACCAAGAACGCCAAGCCGAGCCCCTCGACTCCCAGTGCGAACCCGGGAGACCAGGCAAATCGGTAGTCCATCCCAGCGACGACCAATGCAATCATCGAGGCGACGCCGACGAGTCCGGAGAGCGTCTTGTCCCACGACTTGACATTCTCCTTCGGCGCGGCGCGCTCTGCGATCATCTCCGGGTGCTTGGGCAGCAACACGACGGCATTCACGGCGACACAGGCGAGATACGCCGCGACGTACACCCACGCGGCGACCCATTCAACTCGCCCTGCAGACAGAAACAGAACTGCCGCTTGAAACGCGACGACGAGGAGGACCTGCAGAAAACGCACGAGCACTGCACGGGATAGGTCAGATCTATTCTGATGCAATTCGGTCTGTGGAGTGAAACTCATTACAGCCTCCCGGAAGGCAGCCGGCTGAATCGCTATTGGGCCTTGTCGATCTCGATATGTCCGGTCATTCCCCAAAGCAGAGTCGGGTCAAGCTGGTCAAATACGACGTAGATCGTATAGTTGGTGCCGCCCTGCCTTTCTGAAGAAACCGGCGAAAGGAACGTGACCTTGCCCGGAAAGGTCTTGCCGGGAAAGCCTTCAAAGGTAACGTTGGCCCCCTGGCCCACCTTCACCCCGGCGATGTCGGTCTCGCTGAGATCGTTCGTTTCCAGCCTCATAGCGCTCGTATCGCCGAGCATCACGACGGGAGTGCCGGCGACAGACAACTCCCCTTCGCGGATGTCCACGGACGCGACCGTGCCGTCGAACGGCGCCGTCAAAGATGCGTCCTCTAAAGCGGCGTTCGCTTGGTCAAGTCGAGCCTGGGCGGCCGCAATCTCCTCGGCTCGAGCCGGAGCCTGAACACGGTCAAGTTCCGTCTGCGCCACCTGGACCGCCGATTCGGCGACGCGAACGTCTTCGGCTGACGCGCCTTTCGAGACCTGCGCAAACCGCGCGCGAGCGGACTCGAACGCTTCCGCCGCCGCATGCAAGGCAGCGCTCTGCGGATACGCGCCCACGCCGGGATCGTCTTTTACTTTGTCATACTCGGCCTGCGCATCGCTCAAATCGGCCGAAGCGCGGTCAAGCGCGGCCTTGGCAACGGCAGCTTCTTCCAGGGTCGGCCCCGTGCGTACCTTGTCCAGCTGCGCCCGAGCGGAGTCGAGCTGGGCCTTCGCAACGGCGACCTCTTCTTTCGTCGGTCCGGCGACGAGCTGCGCGAGGCTTGCCTGAGCGATCGTGACAGCCGCCGCCAGCTCGCGTGAATCGATCTGAGCCAGGACATCGCCGCGTTTGACCACGTCTCCCGCCGCGGCTCGAATCCTCGTTACACGCCCGGAAGCTCGAAAGGCCAGACTCGCACGCCGGGCCGGGAGCAATGTGCCGGATGCCGTAACCAGATTCTCGAAGTCGCTCGTGGACGCCTCCGGCGTTGGCGTTGGCCGCGCACCGAGCGAACCGCCCCCCAGCGTGAGGAACAAGGCTCCAAGCGCCACGAGCACGACGATTCCAATAGCGAGATTGCGCCTGTTCATTCCTACCTCCGGTATCCAATTGCCGCAGCGGCGACCGGTCGATTTCCACGGCCCCGGTGCCGGCTATTCGTAACGCAGCGCCTCGACCGGCGACAAGTTGGACGCCCGCCAGGCCGGGTAGATGGCGCCGACGGCGCCCAGAAAGAGGGCGATCAGCATCGCCTGCGCCAGCAAGGCAGCGCCGTAAACTCCCTTTAGGTAGGAACCCATCGTCGGCTCCATGCTGATCAAAGAGCCCAGTGCGATGCCCAGCGCGACGCCGGCGGCCCCGCTCAAAATGCTGAGCAGGACTGCTTCGCGGACGATCATCCAGATCACACGGCGTCTGCGCCATCCGAGAGCGCGCAGCGTGCCAATCTCGCGGGTCCGTTCGTAGACGCTCATGAGCATCGCGTTCATCATTCCAACGCCGCCCACCAAGATCGACACCAGCGAGAGGGCGTTCGTCATCATGCCGAACGACTGCATATCGTTCGTCTTTTCGCCGAACTCCGTAGAACGGGAAACGACCACGTTCGGCGCATGTGTTTCGATTTGACGTCGCACTGTCTCGGCCTTGGACGGGTCTCTCAGCTTGATACCGTAAAACGAAACCTGATTGGGTTTCTTGAAAACACGCTGGGCTTCAGCCAGCGAGAGAACCGCGCTGCTGTCTTCGTAGCCGATGCCGGTCTCAAAGATCCCCGCGACGCGGTAGCTGTTGCCCACAAGCTGCATCGTACTGCCCACATGCTTTTTATAGTTCTTGGCAGCCACCTTTCCGAGCATGACTTCGCGAGGCAGCTTGAGCCGCGCCCCTTCGGTAATGGCAAAGTGCCGAAAGCCGTAACTGGCCGGGTCCATACCCAGGACGAGCACGTAGGGGGTGCCGGGCATCGACGCAACACCGAGGAGCAGGCCAGACACCTGCTCAACGTCCGGCAGCGTCGCGGCATAGCGGCCGACCTTATCGTCGATCGCGGCAACGCTCATATCGGAGGCCTTGGCCTCACTCACCGTCAGGTCGCCGATCTGGCTACCCAAGCCGCCCAGCTGCTCCAGCATTCCCGCTCCCATCCCCCCGAGCGCGACGACCAGACCAACCCCCACGCCAATGGCGAGCATGGTCAGCAAGCTGCGCGTGCGCTGGCGCATGAGGTTGCGAAGCGCCATGCCCCCGAATCGCGACGACGCGCTGGAATCGCCCGTTTTGCCGGCCGAGCCATCGTACCGCATCGCTTCAACTGGCTGGAGGCGCGCGGCGCGCCACGCCGGGTAGGCACCGCCGACCGCGCCCAAGAACAGCGCGACGCACATCGCCTCGACGAACAGTGCGGAAGAGTACGCGTTGTCCATCATGCCCACCAGCGCCGGCACCTGGTTGATACCGAACAGCAAGGCGACGCCGAGGGCGTTGCCCACCAGCCCGCCCAAAATGCTCAGCACGACCGCCTCGCCAAAGATCATCCGCAGCACGCGACCCTTGCGCCAGCCGACCGCGCGCAGCACGCCAATCTCACGCGTTCGTTCGAACACGCTCATGAGCATCGTGTTCATCATTCCCAAACCGCCGGCCACCACCGCGAGCAGACCGATAAACCAGCCCATAGCCCGGAGCATCGTGGATTCCTGCTGGTTGTCCATGTAATTCGCCGAGCGAGACGGCGTCAGCTTGGGAAAACGCCGTTCGAGCTGCGCGATCACGGCCGGCACCTGTTCCGGCTGACGAACCTTGATCTGGTAATAGGCGACCTGATTTGGCCGTTTGAAGATCTCCTGAGCCTGGTCGAGGGCAATCACCGCGCCGTTCTCCTCGATACCTTGGCCCGTCTCATAGATTCCCACGATGCGAAACGAGACGTCCTGAATCTTGTAATAGTCGCCCACGCCTTTGTGAAAATTCCGCTGCGCGATGCGGCCGAGCAGCATCTGCCGCGCGCCGACGATCGGCTTGCCTTCGACCACCTGATAATGCCGCATGCCGAATTCGTTCGGAGCGAGCCCGAAGACAAAGAAATACGGCACGTCCGGCGTCGACACCATTCCCATCAAAACGCCCGAAGCCTCTTTGATGGACGACATCGAGGCCACCTGAGCGCCGACTCCGTCGTCCACGGCCGAGAAAAGAATATCCGCCGCGTCCGCCTGCGCGAGGATGAGGTCCGCGCCGCTCGAGGTCAGGATGGTGCTATAGGAATTGATATAGCCTTCGGCGAAGCCCCCCAGGGCAACTACGGCCGCAACGCCAATAGCAATGCCGGCAATCGTCAGGAGCGTTCGAGTGGGTCGTCGAAGCAAGTTCGTGAGAATCATAGACCACCGCCGTTCAGCGCGATGTCCTTTTCCGTTCCTTCTCCCAGCGGGCGAACAAGGCTGGATACTCCTGTTCGAAAAAACCGTACAGGTCGCGCAGCTCGAGCAAACGCTCTTTGCTCTCGGGGGACTGTACTTCCAGCAGCTTGAGTCCGCGCTCGCCGAGCTGTCGTCCCGCGCGGATCTCTTCCAGGTGCTCGCGCATCAGCTCGATCCACGCGCCCGGTTTGATCCGAAAGTGGTCGCGTCGGCGGTCCGGCACCCCCACCCTCTCGATCAAGTTGATTTGTAAAAGCAGGCGCGTCATCGTGCTAATGGACGCTTTGCTGGCGCCGAGCACCGTGGCGAGATCGCTGGTCGATTGATAAGGTGGATCGCAGATCAACAGCCACCCCATGATGCGTCCAGCCATCCGCGGCTGCGCACTCTGCTCGAACAGCAGACCTACGTCTTCCACAAAGTGCTTCTTCTCATACCATCGACTATCTTCTTCCACCACACCTCCCGTTTCTGGTTTCAAAACATTCACGACATTTTAACACTATAACTGAGTTTAGTCAATACTGAACTTGCAAAACAAAAAGAACGTCCGTCGGAGCGGGCGATTTGCGGCGGACCAGCCTATACCTGCCACCGACCGGTCATCAGCGGCTTGAGGAAGGGATTCAGACGCCGTTCCTCCGAGATGGTCGTCGCCGGCCCGTGGCCGGGATAAACCTTCGTAGAATCCGGGAGTGCGAGGAGTCGGTCGCCGATCGAGCGCATCAACACGGCATAATCGCCGCCCGGAAGGTCCACACGGCCAATGCCCCCGCGAAACAAGGTGTCGCCGGCAAAAAGAACGCCAGCCGTGTAGAGGCAGATTCCGCCCGGCGTATGGCCGGGAGTCTCGATCACGTTAAGCTCGACGGCACCAGCGGACACCTCGTCGCCCTGACGAAGCAGGCGGTCGGCGGGCTGCGGCTGTGCGACCTCGAGGCCGAAGGCAGCCGCGCTCGACGCGGCGTATTCCAGAACCGGCGCCTCCTCGGCATGAAGCAAGAACGGGGCGCCCGTGAACTTGCGGACGGCCTCGACCGCGCCCACATGGTCGAAATGAGCATGCGTATTTACGATCGCCACGATCTGCAGCTGATGCCGTTTGATTCCGTCGATTATTTTGCGGGCATCGTCGCCCGGGTCGATCACGATGCCTTGACGTGTCCGTTCATCGCCGACGAGATAGCAGTTGACGGATAAGGGCCCAACGACTAGACAATCCAGAATCATGATACTCCCTTCGCAACAGGTACCGATTATAGAAGGAGGGGGAGTGATTGTCAAAGAGCGTCTGCCCGTTGAATCCCGTCGAAGCGATCGGACGTAGTATTATCTAGAATCCTGACCACCCCCAGAGGGCCATGAGCGACCCACTCGCCTCAGCGATCGTCAAGACGCTCCACTATGCCGACCTTTTCGATTATGCGCTCAGCCGCAAAGAGATCTGTCGCTATTTGATCGGCGTCCACGCTACACAGGAGGACGTCGACTGCGCGCTCGACAATCCGTCGCGCATGAGCCGCCGGGTGTATGACGGCGGACGCTGGCTCACACTGCCGCGACGGCAAGCCCTCATCCGTTCGCGAGTCTATCGGCGCGCCGCCGCCGTCGCCCAAATGCCTCGAGCGCGACTGTACGCTCGGCTGATCGCACATCTGCCCTTTGTCCGCATGGTCGCGCTCACCGGCGGACTCGCGATGGAAAACGCACGTGACGGCGACATCGATTACTTGATCGTCACGACCCCCAAGCGCCTGTGGCTCGTCCGCGGAATGGCGGTTGCCCTCGTCCGACTCGCCCGATGGAGAGGCGACCACATCTGCCCCAACTACCTGGTTTCCGAGAATGCACTCAAAGCACCTGAAGAGAACCTGTACAGTGCGCACGAAATCGTTCAGATGAAGCTGCTGTTCGGGAAAGCGACGTTCGCCCGCCTCCGCGAGCAAAACCCTTGGACGGTGCGTTACTTACCAAACGCCGCGGGGGCACATGCGGAAGGAGACGAGCAAACCCTCGGCCGAGCTGGAGCGGCACTGAAGCGACTGGCCGAATTCGTGCTGCGCGGACGGCTGGGCGATCGGATCGAGCGCTGGGAGATGTCCCGCAAGATCGCAAAACTGACACAGAGTGTGCCCCCCGGCGCCGATCAGGTCGCCTTCACTGCGGACGCCTGCTGCGGCTTTTTCAGCGGCCACGGCCGGCGAACCCTGACTGAATATCGGAGGCGCGTGCTTGAATTAGACGGGAATCAGAATCCGTCTGTCCGGCCGATCGCGAATCCAAACAACTGACGATGGCACAAATACTGTTCGGGCAATCATACTATCTCGAATTCGACCGCAAGCTGCTCGCCGCGATGGAGCCTTACCCGCCGTTAGGGACGCTCTACGCCGCGAGTTGTCTGCGCGCGCGGGGCTACGACGTCGCCGTGTTCGACGCGATGCTTGCGCGGTCCGAATCCGAATGGACCGCGGCGTTGGACCTCCACCGGCCTCAGTATGCCGTGCTGTACGAAGACAATTTCAACTACCTCAGCAAGATGTGTCTGCTCCGCATGCGCCACGCTGCATTCGCCATGGCCGCGGCCGCGAAAGAACGAGGATGCACCGTCGTCGTCGCCGGACCGGACGCGGTAGACCACGTCTCCGATTATCTCGCTCGGGGCGCAGACTATGTCATCGTTGGCGAAGGGGAGGCGACGCTCGCGGAACTGATGGACGCCGTGACTGGGCGCACCAAGGTGGACGAGCCTATTCGCGGACTCGCGTATCGCGACGAGTCCGGCGCGCTCGTGCGCTCGCCGGCGCGCGACTTTCGCGACCTGGACGCACTTGACCTGCCCGCCTGGGACTTGGTCGATATCGACCATTACCGCGAGTTGTGGCTCAGGCACCATGGATACTTTTCCATGAACGTAGCGACAACGCGCGGCTGTCCCTACCACTGCAACTGGTGCGCCAAACCCATCTACGGCCAACGGTACAATACGCGCAGTCCCGAGAACGTGGTCGCGGAGCTGCTGGCGTTAAAACGCGACTACTCCCCCGACCATATCGCGTTCGCCGACGACATTTTCGGCCTGCGGCCCGGCTGGATCGAACGGTTCGCGGATTTGGTCCAGTCACAGCAGATCAAGACGCCGTACAAGTGTCTGCTGCGCGCCGATCTGGTGACGTCTCCAACGGCGCAGGCGCTGGCACGGTCCGGCTGCGACATCGTCTGGATGGGAGCCGAATCGGGATCGCAGCGCATTCTGGATGCAATGGAGAAGGGAACCCGTGTTGAGCAGATTCGCGCAGCGACAGGCTTGCTCAAGCGAGTCGGAGTTCGCGTCGGCTTTTTCCTTCAGTTCGGATATCGAGGAGAAAACAGGGCGGATATCGGCAAGACGCTCGCGCTCGTGCGCGAATGCGACCCGGACGACATTGGGATATCGGTCTCCTATCCTCTGCCCGGAACGCGCTTTTACGACCTGGTGCGGGCGGAGATGGGCGACAAGCAGAATTGGTCTGACAGCGACGACCTGGCAATGCTGTACCGCGGCACGTACTCATCCACGTTCTATCGGGTCTTGTACAAGGTGGTGCACAAGGAATTTCGTGCACGGAAAGCATTGCAGAAGCTTTGGCGCCGGGGTGGCGACCGGCGTTTCGGTGCGTTCGCACGGCTGATATTCGAGTGCGGAACGCTGTTTTTAGCCCGCATACAGCTTCAAGCGCTCGCATTTGTAACTGGGCGGCGAGCGCCGGCGACCCCGGTCGGCAATTCGAACGCGTCAATCCAGACCCAGGGGGACTAGTCGCTTTGAGCACACAGTTTGATTCCGGCTTGTCGTTTGACGCCATAGCAGAAGCGTTTACGCGCAAAGCACTCCCATACGACGAATTCGCCCAAGACAATCCCAATCTCACGCGGATGCGGCAAATCGTATACGACCACACTCTGCGATTCTTGAGTCCAGGAGGCCGCATACTGGAGATCAACGCGGGGACCGGGACTGACGCCGTGTTCTTTGCCCAGAAGGGTTTTCGCGTACATGCGACGGACGTCTCGCCGGGCATGGTGGCACGAATTCAAGGCAAGATCAGGCAGTACGAGCTCGGAAGCCGGCTGACGGCGGAACAACTCTCTTTCACAGAACTCGGGTTACTGCAAGACCGCTTTGACTGCGTGTTCTCCAATTTTGGCGGACTCAATTGCGTGCCGGACCTTGCATCAGTCGCACGCGGAATCGCGCACATTCTGAATCCCGGCGGGATCGTATCCTGTGTCGTCATGCCTCCCGTGTGTCTCTGGGAGTTGCTGGCTGCGGCAAAGGGAGATCTCCGTGTTGCGACACGGCGCTTCTCCGGCCGAGGGACCATGGCGAACGTCGAAGGGGTGCACTTTAGAACCTACTACTATACACCGCACCAGGTGCTGGACGCATTCGGCGCTCGTTTCGAGGCGCTCCGGATCCAGGGGTTGAGCGTGCTAGGGCCGCCGGCGGACCACAAGTCGTTCAGCGAGCGATTCCCGCGTCTCTATAGGATGCTAACCGCGCTCGACAGACGAATTGCAGATTGGCCTCCCTTTTTCGGTTGGGGCGATTTCTTCGTCGTGACACTTTCTTACGCGCCGCGGCGCGAGACCAAGGCATCGTGACCGGCGCAGAACGATTTGAGTTTGCCTGTCCGGTTTGTCGCATGCGGCTCGAGTTCGTGTCAGCCGACGAGCGCCGATGCCCTCGCGATTTGAATTCGTTCTATAGGATCGAAGGCGTTTGGCACATGTTGCCCCCCGGCCGCGCCGGGCACTACTCGCAGTTCGTTGCCGAGTACGAGGCGGTCCGCCGAGCCGAGGGGCGCGGCGCCAGTAAACCCGAGTATTATCGAAGCCTCCCCTATGCAGACCTTTCCGGCCGGTCTTCGCGAGATTGGAGGATCAGAGCGGCCGGTTTTCAAACGTTCGTAAGCAAAGTCGTCGAACCAATGGAGCTTGCGAAGAAGAGGTCGCTGGCCGTCCTCGACCTGGGCGCGGGAAATGGTTGGCTGTCGTACCGCATGGCAAAACGAGGCCACGTATCAGCCGCCGTCGATCTGTTGGTAAATCGGACTGACGGCCTCGGTGCCCACGTCAACTACGACGAGTACTTTTCCGCCGTACAAGCGGAGTTCGATTGCCTGCCGTTCGACGATTCCGAATTCGATATCGCAGCCTTCAACTCGTCGTTTCACTACTCTGTCGATTATCAAGCCACGTTGAACGAGGCATGGAGGGTCGTCAAGCCGGGGGGACATGTCGTCGTCATCGACTCGCCGGTGTACTCGAGTGGAGCAAGTGGACGCGCGATGGTCGTCGAAAGAGAGCGAGAATTCACCCGGAAATACGGTTTTCCGTCGAATTCAATTGCGAGTGAGGGCTATTTGACATTTCAGCGCCTCGACGAACTGGCTCGTTCGACGCGCTCAGAATGGAGATTACACCGTCCGCGTTACGATGTCCGCTGGAGGCTCAGGAGTGTCGCGGCTCGTATCCGTCGACGTCGCGAGCCGGCCCAGTTCATGGTCATCGTAGGCGACCGAGCGCGAGAGACTTGGTGAACGCGGATTTCGTCGTTCCAACCGTAACCTCAGGAGCGCATACCGCGCCGCTGGCGAAGGTGGGCGCGAACACTGTTTGGCTTGTGCTCTCGCGTCTGACAAGCCAACTTGCGATGCTCGCGCTCGCCATTCTCGTGGCTCGCCGCTTGGGACAAGCCGGGCTCGGGCAATACACATTCGTCACCTCGCTCGTTTACGTCGCAAATATGGTTACGACCTTCGGGACGGATACGCTGCTGATACGGGAGATTGCATGCAATGGCAAACCAGCGCCGACGCTGACCGCCGCCGTCATTTGGATTCAGCTTACACTGTCGGCTTTCTTCATTGCGATTGCCGTCGTGCTGCCAACCGCATCCGCAGAAGCCGGACTAGCATTACGCATCTACGTTTGGTCGCTCGTCCCCCTGGCGTTCATCACCATCTTTGGCGCCATCCTGAGGGCAAACGAGCGTATGGATGCGGTGCTCGCGCTGAACGCTAGCTCGGCCATCCTTCAGATGGCTTTTGCATTCGTCGCCGTCGCGCTCCAGTCCAATTTGGAGCCGCTCGTCCTGGCGCTGTTAGCGGCACAGACGACCGCGGCGCTGGCAGCTGCGGCAATCACGTCTCACTCGATTCGGGGAATGGCCGTTAGATTCTCGGCGCCAGTTGCCGAACTTGCTGCGGCCGTTCGCGCCGCTCTTCCACTCGCGCTTGTCCTGACGACCGGCGTGCTGTTCCAGCGAATTACCATTCTCATCTTACCGTCGCTCGCAGGTGATTCAATCACCGGATCCTATGCCGCTGCGGCGCGGGTCGTCGAAGGGATAAAGTTGGTGCCTCAAGCGATGTTCGGCGCGCTTTTTCCTGTGCTCGCTCGAGTCGCGCAAAACGGCCTGTGGAGGCTCATGCGGAAGCCGCTTGCGGGGATGGCCGCGTTTGGAGCCGCCGCCGCTGTCGGGCTGTCGGCGGTTTCCGCCCCTCTGATCGATTTGGCCTTTGGCGCGCGCTTTGCGGCGGCGGCCGGTGTGCTGCCGATCCTCGTTTGGATAGTCGTTCCGTACGCGATGACGGCAACCGCATCGCTCGCGCTGATCGCCGAACGACGCGAAATCCGCGTACTTTTCGGCAACTGCGCAGGTCTGGGAATCGCGATCCTGCTACTGACGATTCTCGTGCCTCGGTTTGGGTTGGCTGGCGCGGCATGGGCAGCATTGACGGCGGAAACGGCTCAAGCGCTGGTGTTCCTCGCTCTCGTCAGACCCAGGATCAGAGAACCGTGATGAAGCTCACCATTACGGACCGTGACTCGGAACTGGTACTGGCGGCCGGCGACGTTTTGAGTCACAGAAGCGAGGTGAGTGGACGTCGACTGAGCGGGCCGCCGGCGGTCGTGCTTTGCATTCAGCCTTCAACTTTGAAATACGCTGTGGAAAAGTACGGAGGGCGCCGCATCCCCGGGTTCTACGGCGAGGTGTTCGGGCTGAAGAAGACGAGCGGCCGCGTCGCCGTCGCCGGGCGATTTGGGATCGGGGCGCCGGCATTGGCCGCTGTTGCGGAAGAACTGGTCGCCGGCGGCGCCAGACGCTTGCTCGCGGTTGGACTCGCCGGCGGACTGCAAGCCGGCGCTCACGCCGGCGACATTGTCATATGCGACCGCGCGTTCCGGGGCGAAGGAACTTCCCATTATTACGCTCCACCTTCGGACCGGTCGTGCGCAAGCAGCGCGGTCACGTCCGCGATCACACGGCGACTGAGTTCGGCCAACGTACCGTTTGAGGTCGGGTCGAGCTGGACGACGGACGCACCGTATCGAGAGACTCGGGGCGAGGTCGAGCGATACCGACGAGAGGGCGTCAAGGCCGTCGAGATGGAATCGGCCGCACTGTTTGCGGTGGGCCAGTGTCTTGGCGTGGCCGTCGGCGCTGCGTTCTCGATCGGCGACATATTCGACGGCACGCGATGGCGGCTGGACTCAAGCGAGCGCGCCGCCGAGCGCTCGCTGCGGACGCTGTTGGACGCCGCGGTAGCCGCGCTGCAAGAGGAAGAATTGACGTGAACCCGGCCATCGTCGTCGCCGCGTATGACCGACCTTACGCGCTCGAACGGCTCCTCGCCTCGCTCGCCAGAGGAGATTATCCGAACGAGCCCGTTCCGCTGGTGATCTCGATTGACCGAACCGAAACGGACTCGTATCGGCGCGTCTGTGCCCTGGCCGAATCATTTGTGTGGCGATTCGGTCCCAAGCGAGTCGTGCGGCACGACGAGCATCTGGGGCTGGTCGACCACGTCTACTACTGCGGCGACCTTTCGGAAGAGTACGGCAGCATAGTATTCCTGGAAGACGACCTCGCGGCTTCGCCGGTTGCGTACAAGTATGCGTCTAGCGCGCTCTCGTTCTATGCGACGGATGAAAAGATCGCCGGGGTCTCGCTTTACGCTCTCTGGTTCAACGGGTACACGCTGCAGCCCTTCACGCCGCTCGACGACGGCGGTGACGTGTTCTTTCTCCAGATTCCGTATACACAGGGCCAGGCCTGGACATCTGGCCAGTGGCGGCGCTTTGCGCAATGGCGTACGCGGGGAAACATCACACCATCGCTTTGCGATCCTCTGCACCGCATGTGGCTCGACTTCGACGGACAAGACCAGTTTCCGGTCATGACAAAGTATCTCGTAGAGACCGGGGCGTTCTACGTCTTTCCACGCGTCTCGCTCACGACGGGAATGGGAGATGCCGGGACCCACTTTGCACGTTCGACATTATTCTTCCAGGTACCACTGCTGCAATCGAAGGCGAATTTCAGCTTCACAAAACGGGCAGACTCGGCCGCAGTCTACGACTCTTTCTTTGAGATTCTGCCTGATCGGCTGAGCCGACTCGCGCCGGCATTGGAGAAATTCTCGTACGACGTAGACTTGTACGCGACGAAGGAACCGCGTATTCTCCACTCGCCGCTTGTCTTGACGTCGAGAGAATGTCGACGCCCGCTGGTCTCCTTTGGGAGAACGATGCGCCCGCACGAGGCAAACGTCGTCGAGGGGACGCCGGGCTCTGCGATCTCGCTCGCCAAGTCGGAGGACATTTGTTGGGGTCGGCTTGCGGGCTTGAAGACGCAAAAGAGTGCGTACGAGTATCACAACCGCGTGCCCCGACCCGGCAAGAAGTTGAGAGCCCAATTCGCACTGCTCGATCTGCTTGGACAGGGTTGACGCACATGATGCGAATCGACCTCGCTTACCCCTTGACCTATCGTGGACGCCGTATCAATATCGCCCATTGGCTCGACCGCGAGCACGCGGCACTTGCAGCGCGCCTTGCGTCGCAAGCCGCGTTTGCGGTGCTTGTCTTTTGCGCGCCCTTCCGGCTGAGAACAACCCTCGCGGCGAACCCGAATCCACCGATCTTTTCCGACTATACTGACTGGCAATTCTTTGCGAGCGACGCGTTTCTGGCAGCGACACTGGCGTTATGGCTCATCTCCTTGGCGCTCAAGCCGCGCCGTATCGTTTGGGGACCGCGCCATCTCACAGTGCCGGTCGCCGCTGTCGTCGGAATTGCGATCGCAAGCACGGCCACGTCCGTGTCCCCGAGCCTCTCGCTCTACAACGACGTCCGACTGGTTGGGTTGTTCGCTCTTTACGGTTATCTCGTGAACGAATTGAGCTCCATCCGGTTTCTTTACGTTCCTGTTGCGGCGCAGGTCTTTGTCCAGGCAGCCGTCGGGATCGCACAGGTGATGCAGCAGCGTTCGATCGGACTGCAGTCGGTCGGCGAGTTGCTTTTGAACCCAGCGTGGCAAGGGATCAGCACCGTCTGGTCCGGAACGACGATCTCGCTACGGGCATACGGCCTCACCGACCACCCGAACATTCTAGGAGGCAGCCTGGCGTTTGGGCTCGTCGTCCTCGCGGCGTGGTATGTGGACACGCGATGGCGCTCGCTCGTGATCGCGCTATTTGGCCTGGGCGCGTTAGCACTGTTCCTCACCTTTTCCCGCGCTGCCTGGCTCGCGCTTGGCTGCGGGCTACTGGCTGCAGCGATATGCTTGTTCGCCAAGCACCAGGCCGGCGTGGTCGCATCCTGGATCGGTCTGCTCGCGGCCGCCGGAATATTCGCGGCTCCCTTTCTCTGGCAAGATGCCGGTTTTCTAGGAGCTCGGCTCAATCCGGCGGAGCCTTCCATGTTCACCGGCCAGAATCGCGCGTTGGCCGAGCGCGACGCGCTCAATCGAGCCGCACTGCAGATCGCGGCAGAGCGCCCGTTCACCGGCTCAGGCATAGGGACCTCGCCATTGGCGATGCGTGCGGATGCACCCTTATTTCCGTTCGATTACCAACCAGCCCACCTGGCCCTTTTGGACGCGACCACCGAGACGGGCGTCATCGGTGGATTGGCGTACTTGGCGGCGATGCTTGCGCCGTGGCTCGCGTTGTGGAAGTATAGACACCGTATTGCATTCACGCCCGCGTTTGCCGGCGCCGCCGGGTTGTTGCTCGCGGTCACCGTGGTCGGGCTTTTCGACTACTACACTTGGCTGCTCGAGCCCGGGCGCCTGTGGCAGTTCCTGATCTGGGGACTGTGGGGCGCTTCGTGGCGCGCTGCGGTCAGTTGACGGCATGATCGATATTTTACCGATCCTCACGACGGGCGTGTATTTCGTCGTCTTGGTTCAATTTCAGCGGGACGGCTGGGATGTGGCGGTGCGCGGCGCTGAAAGACGCGGGGGGATGGAAGGCAGAGCCGGGTTACCGCTTACGTGCGCCGCGACGATCAAAGTACCGCTCGCCGTAAGCCTGTCCGGGCGTCGGCCGAATCAGAGCCCTGCTGCGCCCGATGCAGAGAGCCGCTGTTCGCAAAGCCAAGAAGGACGCTCTGATTTGAAATTTGTGCCGCCGGAGGGCGCATGATATAATGAGGGCCACTCGACGCAGAGAATTTCGCCCTTCAGGTGGTCAATGCGCTCGTCCCGTCTCAAGTTCGCTCTGATCTTCCTCACCCTCGTATCGATCAGCTGCTCGATTTCCAGCTTAGCCTCCGCACCAACCGAAACGCCGAACGCCACGCAGGACACGACTAAGGAAGCGGTCGCGGTCCCGACCAAAGGATCGTCTGCTGCGCCTACCAAAGGCAGCGCCCCGGCATCGGTTGGCACGCCTACCGGACCGGCGTCGGAGCCGCTGCCACCGAAGAAATCAGCCAAGATGAGCTCGCCGGAATATGGCGCGCAGGCGTTCCTCTGGTGGCACCCGGAAACAGCCGACCGTGATCTGGGCCTCATGAAAGACGCAGGCCTTACCTGGGTCAAACAGCAGTTTGCCTGGCGGGATATCGAGGGCGCCAGCAAGGGGACGTTCGACTGGAGCCACGCCGATCAAGCCGTAGAGGTGTCGAACGCAAAGGGGATCGACATTCTCGCCCGGATGGACAATGCGCCTGAATGGGCAGCGCCCGGCTGTTTTAGCACGGCCAAGTCCTCGATGGGGCCGGCCAAGAACACCCAAGACTGGCTGGATTTCCTCACCGCGTTCGTGACGCGTTACAAGGGGAGGATTCGCGCGTACGAAATCTGGAACGAGCCCAACTTGTCACGCGAGTGGTGTAACCAGGCGCCCAATCCAACCGCCTACGTTGCGTTGCTGAAGGCGTCGTACGCCAAGATAAAGTCGATCGATCCGAATGCGATCATCGTGAGCGCCGGGCTGACGCCGACGACGCAGGACAACTCGCAGGCGATGCCAGATGCCACATTCGTCGAGCGGATGTACACCGCGATGAAGAACAATTCCGCCGGCTATTTTGACGCGCTCGGGGTGCATGCGCCGGGTTACAAGGCCCCGCCGGAGATGAGCCCGGACCAGGTTGCCGCCGACCCGGCGTATAATCACGGCGAGGGCGCCGCCGGGCGAATCTACTCCTTCCGGCACGTCGAGGACATTCGCAAGATCATGGTCGCACACGGCGACAGCGCCAAACAGATCGTGATCCTGGAATTCGGCTGGACCCAAGACGCGATTCACCCCGCCTACAATTGGTTTCACGTCGACGAGCAGACACAGGCCAAGTATATCGTCGGCGCATTCCAATACGCCAAGGCGAATTGGTCGCCTTGGATCGGCGCGATGTTCGTGATCTACATGTGCAATCCGGATTGGACCCAGGACAGCGAGGAATACTGGTGGTCGATCGACCAGCCGGACGGCACGCCGCGTGCGGCGTACGTTCGGATCAAAGCGATGAAGAAATAGCCGCACTCTAAGAACGAAAAAACGAGCCGAGAGTATCTTTCCTCCCGGCTCGTTCGCATTTCCAGCATCATTGTTGGACGAAATCCCTGCGGGTGGGACAATCACCCGAGCCGGTATATCCGGCCGTAGTGACGGTGACCTGGGGACTCAGCTGGTTCGTTCCGTCCGTAACCCAGACCAGCCAGGAACTGCCCGGCTTCACCGGAATGTTATACGCCCCGGCAGGGTCCGGCGGGCCCTTGGTAACCACGATATCGCTTTCGCCCGTGTCAATAAGCTTAAAGCGAATCTTGACATTGGCGACCCCGTTGCCGTTCTTATCCGCCACCCGACCCCAGATATAGTTCGTCGGGCATTCCTTCCCAGTTGGACCGAGTGCAAAATCGGGAGGCCCGCCCTTCGGGCAGTACGGAAACTTGTCACAGGTCGCTGCCGCCGGCGCCGTCGGCGCTTGAGTCGTCGCGGCCGCCGGCGCGGCGGTCTTGTTTACCGTCGGAGTCGCCGGACCTTGCGTCGTCTCGGCCGCAATCGTTTGAAATGCGCCGAGGGGAGAGGGAAGCGGCGGCGCGGTCGGCCCGCTCGCGGGCGCACGGGTCAGGGTCGCCACCGGTGTATCCGTGCTGACGACAACCACGACCGGGGTCACGGGCGCACCCGGCGTCAGGAAGGAAAGGGTCGGGGCATTGCTGTTCAGATAACCGGAAACGGCCACGTAGCCCCCGAGGCAGCAAATGCCCAGGATGACGACGATCGCAATGATGTAATAGCGGTCTTGCATCGTGTCTCCTCGTTTCTCGATCGTGGAAATCATACCACGACCCGTACGAAAATGCAATTTGCAATTTGCCTGCGGCCATGATATAATCTTTTAACGTCGGGCGGTTGGCTCAGTTGGTTAGAGCGCGCGGTTCACATCCGCGAGATCATAGGTTCGAGTCCTATACCGCCCACACACACGTGCAGAAACCGCGGCCCGCTGCCGCGGTTCTTTGTGATGAGTTGGAAACAGGAGGTCGAGCGTTGGTGGACACTGTGCCAGCGTCCGAGCGGACGCCGCCGGCGCCCGTCGACCGTGTGGTGTTTCGCGTACGCTGGATCGTGTGGCTCTTCGCTTTCGTGGTCGCCTGGATTGCCAATGGCAGCCTGGGCTTGCCGGCTGCCCTGTGGGCGTGGTTCGCCGCCGTCGCGGTCTTCAACGGCGCGCTAGGCCTCTTGCTGTTCTTCCAGATGACGCCGCCGTCCCTCGCGGTCGCAACGGTCGCCGCCGACACCCTTCTCTTTGGAGCGCTGCCCTACTGTGCTACCAGCGGCGCCAGCACCCTCTCTCTCTTTTCGCTGTTTCCAGCGTTCGTCGGCGCGATCCGGTTCGGGCCTGCGGCCGGTTTTCTGACCGGCGGCGTTCTGGCAATCTCGCTTGGAGCGCGCACACTTGCGGCGGCCAACGGACTCGCCGGACCGGGCGAGATCGAGACCGTTTTGGCGGTCGCCGGACTGCCGGCGCTTTCGACCCTGGTTGGATATCTCGCGGTCCACGAGAGGAAATCCGCGGTCACGACGGCCGCCGCAGAACTGGAAGAATTGCGGCACGCGATGGCCGGTGCCAGACTCCTGTTCAAGTCCACGGACGTTCTCAGCCTCACGTCGAGCTATTCTTCGGTATTAGAAGGAATGCTGGAGGCCGGGGTTGCCGGACTGCCGGAGGCTCGGCGGGAAGACGGGCCGTCCGTCGGCATCGCGTTCTTCTTCGCCGACGACGACCCGGCGCAAACGATGCACGTGGTCGCGAACCGAAACCTGGACAAGCGGGACGTCGATCGGACGATCGCCGGCAAGAGCGGGATCGTCGCCGAAACACTCAAGGCGGGCAACCCGGTGGTATTCGACCAGGTGAACAACGACGGGGAGCTCGGCGCATTTCTGGCGCTCCAACGGTGTCGCAGCGGGGTATGTTATCCCCTTCAAGCTGGCCTGGACCAGTACGGCGTCGTCGTCCTCGCGACGCCGGCGCCGCGCCGTCCTTCGCCGCAGCATCTGGACTTGATGCGGGCGTTTACGAGCCAGGCGGGGGTGGCGTTCCAAAATGCAAAGCTCTATCAAACGAGCCGCCTCGAGCAGGACCGCATCATTCACAGCGAAAACGAGATGAGGCAAAAGCTTGCCCGCGACCTGCACGACGGCCCAACGCAGAAAGTGGCCGGCTTGGTCATGCAGCTCGACTATATCAGCCACCTGCTCGATCGCGATCCAGGCGACGCGAAACAAGAACTGGAAAAAGCACGCGCCACCGCGCAACAGACGGTCAAAGAGATCCGCACTGCTCTCTTTACTCTGCGGCCGCTCGCGCTCGAGACGAAAGGGCTGTCCGCCGCGCTCAAGCAGTACGGCGAGCGTCTTCGCGACACAGAAAGACTGCAGGTGATCGTGGAGCCGGGAGATTTCGGCAGCGACCTGGACCTCAACGTGGCGGCGACGGTCTTCGCCATCGTCGACGAAGCGGTGACGAACGCCCGCAAGCACGCGCACAGCAGCAAAATTTACATCAGTGCTGAGAGGCGCAGCAATGCGCTCGTGGCGGTTGTGCGCGACGAAGGGGTTGGCTTCGACGTAGACCGCGTCGTCTCCTCGTACCAGGACCGTTCGAGCCTTGGACTACAGAACATGCACGACCGCGCGATGCTGATCAACGGCGAGCTGCGCGTCGACTCCGTGCCTGGCAAGGGAACGCGGATCACGCTCATCGTACCCTTGTTCTCTCCGACGCAAGAGGCGAACAATTGAGTCTTTCCGAATTTCTGTATTCTCTGGAACCGCGGCAGGCGCTCGCGATCGCGCTCGGCCTTTCGATCGCCCTTTACGCTCTCGGCGCGAACGTCTCGTGGACCTATCGCATTACGCGGCCCGGGCGTTTGGGTCGCTTGGCGGATTGGGTGCAATCGGCATGGGTGGCGCGCATCGCCGGGGAAGTGGTGCGCTGGCTCTACTATCTCGCGCTGCCGTGGGGCACGCTCATGCTCGGCTACAACAGCGTGCGCGCGCTGGGAATATGGAACCTCGACTGGATCACTTCAGCGTTCGATCTGCCGATCCTGGGCATCGGCGCCGCGCTGGTGTTTATTTGGATCTGGAGGCCGTACGCGCGTGCCGAGCACCCACACGCGGTCGACAGCACCGGGTGGAATTGGGCCAGGCACATCGTCGAAGTGCTTTACCAGGAAGCCCACTGGGCGTTCTATCGCAGCGGCCCGATTCTCTGGATGGGGGATTCGTACTGGGGAAGTTTCTTTGGCCTCGCTCTGGTATTCGTCGAAGGATGGAGCAATCCCGCGGTGCGCACCGCCGCGCTCGACGTCTCCCGGGCGGACGCGCCATTGTGGAGCGGCAGCATTGCGGTGGTCAGCACGATCGTGTTCATCTTCACGCAGAACTCGTGGTATGCGCTGTCCGTACACCTCTTGTTAGACCTGGGGCTGCGCGGACTCATCGGCTTTCCGCGCGTCCACGTGCCCGGCGAGATCCCATCGTCCGACTGAGACGTCTCGAGTCCAAAAAGAAGAACTGCGGCAAGCCCGACTAAGGGCTCGCCGCAGTTCTTCATAAAGCGCCGGCTACTTTATCACGAACGAGAGCGCGATCAGAACGACAAAGAAGAACGCAGCGAACATCGCAATCCGCTTGAGATCGTTGTAGATGTGCGAGTAGTCGTAGCTGATCGGAGTCGGCGCGCGTGCCGACATGAATTCGGTCCGCGTCCGCACTGGCGTGTCCCCCGAGCCCGGCGCCTCACCCGGCTCCGACTCGAGCGGAGCGCCTGGCAACATGGTTCGTCTCTCCGCCGCCCGCTGTTTCATCTTCCTTGTTTTTTTGGGCATGATTTCCTCCTGGGCGATAATCGATTATGGCACGAGCTCGCCGATCACAACCAGTCGACTCGTGTCGACTCGATACGGCGTACACGTTATGAGCGTAATGACCGGACTTTTAGACGCAGCTAGTACGGACAAATCTGACGGCGCGACGACCCGCCGGGCCTTGACGACGTATCGGAACGAAGTCCCCCCGGCGTAGACCAGCACCTCGCTGCCGACGTTGAGCTTCTCCAGGTCACGAAACGGCTCTCCGTAGACGTCATCATGTCCCGACAGCACCAGGTTGCCGCGCTCGCCCGGGTTGGCGGAGCCGACCCGATGACCGATTCCCTGCTTCAATTCATCCCAACTGTCTCCCTCGACGACAGGCCAATCGACGTCGATCGCCGAGATGACGATGCGCGTGGGCGAGCGTGGGCCGGGGGTTGGCACTGGCAGCGCGGCGACTGCCTGAAGTCGAACGCCGAGCGCCGGCGGCGCCGGTTCCGGCGGAAACGAGCTGCCGGGGAGCTCGCTCGACTCGCTGGCCGGCGGGAACGAAGAGCCGGGGAGTTCTTGGGCTGCCGCCAAGCTCGCGGCGTTGGTCGCATCCGGCGTCGCGTCGTGCGCTTGAATCACTTCCTGGTTCAACGTCTGCAGATTGGTCAACGATCCGACGATGATGGCGATCAGGCCGAGCACCGCCATTATCTCGACAGCGAGGAGCACTCGCTCGCGCCAGGTCTTGAGGCGCATCGACCGGGCGCGCGCAACGCCACGCGGATGATCGTCCTCGCGCAGCACGGTGACAGGCCGAAATCCACGGCCGGGCGTGCTCTCCGCAAACGTGCGGGCGCGCTCGATGCGCCGCCTCCGTTCGACGACCGCTTCCAGCTCCTCTAGGGAAAGTTCATCTACCGTGCGCTTGTCTGCCATGCGTTGTCTTACGATTATACACTCTAAACCAAATGGGTCAAACCCTTCGCACGCGTGACAGGGCCATCTGCCACACGCGTTCCGCCTCTCGAACACGGAACAAGCGGAGAAGCGCCAGGTACACCGCTCCAGCCGTCACGGCCGGCAGGAGGACCTGCCAGAAGCGGCCAGCCGTCTCCAGGCCAGTGGCGATCGCGCACGCGACGACCCCCATGATCGCACAAGCAGACAGCGTTTTGACCAATAGCGTCGAGACACTCCGCCGTTCCAGGCCGCCGAGCCGGACGCGAGTGAGCCACAACATGATGAGAGCATGACCGGTCAGCTGCGCCGTATTCGCGAGTACCAGTCCGATCATTCCGAGGGGACGGATCAGAGCGAGCGCGACGACGACGTAGATCGCGACGCCGGCAAAGGCGACCAAATTCGGCAAAAGCGTGTTCTTGTTAGCATAGAAGGCAAACACGAGCGGCTGGTCGATCGCGGCAAAGGGCAGACCGATGAGATAGAATTGCAGCGCTATGGACGTGGCAAGCGTGTCCCGGCTGGTGAACGCGCCGTGCTGGAACAACAGCGAAACGATCGGACGCGCGAGGACGAACAGACCGACTGCGGCGGGCAGGATGAGCAGGAGCACGATCTTGATGCCAAACGTCAGCGTTCCCTGAAAGCCAGAGGCCGCCGCCTGCCCACGCTCGCCGATTTTTCGGTCGTGGTCGGACGACTGCCGGCTGAGCTCGGGGAGTATGGCAAACGAGATTGCCGTTGCGACGAGGCCCAACGGGAACTGCGTCAGCGTGGTTGCGTCCTGCATCCAGGCAAGAGACTGGTCTCCGGTAAACGAGACGAGGTAGCGATCGATTGCCACGCCGACCTGCGCGATCGCAAGGCCGCCGATCACGGGGATGTAGAGGCGCACGATACGACGCAGGGCCGGGTGAGAAAAATCGATGTGCAACCGAAAGTGCATGTCGCGCAATCCGGGAAGCTGAAGCGCGACCTGAAACGCGGAACCGGCGATGATTCCCACGATCAGACTCGTGATTCCGAAAACGGGTGTCAACGCAAGCGCGACGACGACGATCCCGGCATTGTAGGCAGCGGTCGTGAACGCCGGATAGGCGAACCGCTTGAGCGAGTAGAGCAGCCCGGTGACGACGCCGGACATTCCCAAAAAGAACACCGCCGGCAGAGCGAGACGGATCATTTCGACCGTCAGGCTCTGGAGCGACGGATCATATCCGGCGCCATATATGGAAACGATCTGTGGGGCAAAGAGCTCGAGGATGAGGACGGCCGCCGCCAGGGCAACCGCGATAGCGTTGATCACGACGCTGGCCACACGCCACAGCTCGTCGCGGTCCAGCCTGGCGTAATCCGTAAAGACCGGGACGAGCGCGGCGCTCGCCAATCCGCCGACCAAAAAGTCGTAGAGCTGCTGGATCAGAGTCGCGGCGACGCGAAAAGCGCTGACGTAGCCGGTGGCGCCAAACAAGTACGCGATGACGGTTTCGCGTACGAGTCCAAGCACGCGGGACGCGACGTTTCCGGCCGCAATGATACCGGCGGCCCGGACGAGACCGCGACGGCCCGCGTCCGCGGTCGCCTCGACGGTCGAGTCGTGCGCGGGGAGCGCCGCCTCCTCGAGCACGGACGGCCCAAGCGTCATTCCGGGTCCTGCAGCGTCGAGTCGCCAGGCTCACTCGCCACGACGGTCTGGCCAAGGTCCCACATGCGGCAGAATGCGCAGCGGCCGGGTGCGCTGGTCGGCTGTCCGCACACCTCGCACTCGTGGAGCGTGTCGACCCGGTTGAATTGGTCGAAGGCGCCTTCGCCGCGCGCACGCAGAAACTCCAGGTAAAAGCCGAGCTTTGAGCCGGGAGACTGCGACTCGAGTTGGTTGAGCAACGTCTTGTAGAAATTGGTCAGGTTCCCCACCGCATGCGGACATTCGTCATATATGTAGTCAATGCCGCGAGCCAACGCGTAGGTGGCAGTTTCCCGCTCGTAAAAGCGACAAAAGGGCTTTACCTTTTTGGTCAGTCCTTCCCGCGACGCCGGCAGCACCGGCGCCTGTCGCGCCAAATAGCCGGTCTGCCACCGCAGTGTGTTCTGGAACAGGACGGCTACCTCGTCGTCGAGATTGTGGCCGGTCGCCAGGACGGCGTAGCCCTTGTCGCTTGCCAACCGGTTCATGACGTAGCGCTTGGTCAATCCGCAGGCCGCACACGGCTTGCCCCGTCCGCGCGTCTTGTCGCGTGCGATCTGAGGGATTGTCTTGCCGTACGTCTCTTCGATGTCGACCACGTGCAGGACCGGAACGTGCGGCGGCGCGGCACCAGCGGCAGCCTCTCCTTGCGCCGGACGCGAACGGCTATCCAGGAACGCTTGAGTCTTGTTCAGGGATTGATCGGAGTAAGGAACAGGGTTATTGATACCCAGCCCAATGTACAGACCGTCGGCGCGATAGCCGAGCTGTAGAAGCACGTCCCAGAGCGAGAGCGAGTCCTTGCCGCCGCTGACGGCGACCAGCAACCGCTCGTCGCGGTCGAACATGTGGTATTTCTCGATCGCGCGGTCGGTTTGCGCCAAGAACCACTCTGTATAGTGCTCACCACACAGAGAAAGCTTGTGCTGGCGCATGTTTATCACTGCGGGGCGCTCACACTTGCGACAATGCATCGCTAGACCTCGCCTCCGCCGGAGACTACGGCGACCAACTTGACCTGGTCGTTCTCTTTCAGAATCGCGTCGTCCGTCACGAGGCTACCGTTCACGACGACCAGCACCGACTCTGGATCGATGCCGATTTTTTTGATCGCGTCTCGGGCAGTAATCCCGGCCTTGATCTCCCAATGCCTGTCGCGAAATGTGATTTCCATGCCCTATTTTCTTCTCGCCCGCGCCAAAACGCCCATCACGATCCCGGCGGCGATCCCGAACACCAGCGCACCGCGTTGGTCGAGCAGCGCGCGCACGTTGCCGTGCACCTCCCGTGCGACGACGAACCCAACTAACCCGTTGTTCACCTCGACCTTTGTCGCGGCCATGAGCAGCGCCGCGCCCTGCTCGACGTGGATCGATTCTCGCGCGAGCATGTATTGAGACGCCGCGGCCTGCAGTGAGACATTTGTCCCCATCACGGCAAGGGTTCCGGACTGTGTGAGTTCGACGGTCTCTCCGTGCGCAACCCCGACCAGGCTCTGCGTGATCTCGGCCGATTCTGCTTCCGCGCGCAACACCGCACCCTGTTGGATAATCAATTCCTGCGCATTCGCCTGAACGACGCCGGACATGGACACCGTGGCCGCCTTGGCGTCGATCGAGTTCACACCCGCCATGGAGACGGTGACAGAATCCGCCTTGTGGATGTCGCGCACGTTGCCCGAACGCACGAATACCTCGCGCGCCGATACGTCGTTCACCTGCTCGTTTTCGATCTCGACCCGTTGCCGATCATACTCGTCCGCCTTGCTGCGGCGGACGGTCCCTTTTTTCGTCTGCGCCATTTCCGCCTCCTAATCTTTTCCGTCCAACGGTCCGGCGACGGACAGCACATAATTCTCGATCCGCGCGTATTTCTGGACCACCGCCTGAATCTGCTCGGCGGTGATCGAGCGGATGATGTCCGGATACCGCTGCAAATAGTCCAGGCCCAAGTCGAACAGCTCGATATCGGCGAGCGTCGAGGCGACACCGTCGTTGGTCTCCAATCGCAAAGCAAGCGAGCCCGTCAAAAAGTCTTTCGCCTCGTTCAGCTCGTCTTGGGTGACCGGCTCCGAGCGAAGCCGGCGGATCTCGGCGAGTATCCCGTCGGTCGCGCGATCCAGGTTCTTTGGATTTACGCCCGCACGGATTGCCCAAGGTCCGGCCCCCAGGTTCGCTTCGACACCGCTATAGACATAATAGGCAAGTCCCTGCTTGTCGCGCACGTTGGCGCCCAGCCGCCCGAACAGCCCCAACCGGCCAAATATGAGATCGCCAACGCTCAGGGCATAGAAATCAGGGTCAGACCTTCTCAGTCCTGGATAACCCAGTACGATATCCGCCTGAGTCTTGCCCTCGATCGGAGTCTTCGTCTTGGAAATTCCGTCGAGAACCGGTGGATCCGGTATGCGGTGGTCGGCTGACTTGCCGCGTGCTTTCCAGCGACCGAGCGATCGCTCGATTTTTTCCATCGCCTGTTCCAAGCTCAAGTCGCCGACGACGACCATCGTAGCCACATCCGGCCGGAAATATCGCTCGTGAAACGCGGCCAATTGCGGGACATGCAGATGGCTTACTGTTTCCGCGCTCCCGTCCGACAGACGATGGTACGGATGCGCACCTGGGTAACAGCGCTCGCGAAAAACCCGATAGGCGACGTGCTGCGTGTCCTCGTTCGCCTCTTTCAAGTCCGCCAGAATCTCAGAACGCAGTTTTTCCGTCTCGGCACGTGGAAAGACTGGATGCATCACGACATCCGCGATCAGATCGAAGAGACGATTCGCGTCTTCAACCAGCGCCTTGCCGCTGAATCCGATCGTCTCCATGCCGGCTCCGACCCCGAACGAAATGCCGGTACGGTCCAGTTCCTCGTTGAGCTTTTGAAATGTCCGTTTGCGTGTCCCGCGCACGAGCGCCGCAGCCGCGAAATGCGCTAGCCCGGACGTCTTGTCGGTATCATAGAGCGCGCCGGCCTTGAGCCGCCCCCTCACGGTGACGGACGGGTTGTTGGGGTTGCTTTTCAGGAGCACGACGAGCCCGTTATCCAGATTGACGCGTTGGACGGTCTCCGGCGTAATGGGTAATGTTGCCATCGAGTCTACTCCGCTCTGCCGCGCTTGACGCGGCGGTTGCTCGCCCGACGAGTCCGACTGGGCTTTGCTTTTGTCTTCGGGCGGCTGCCGTTCGACGGAACGAACCAGCCGACAGTTCGATTCGTCTCGGCGAGATATTTGGCCGCCACGCGCTGGACGTCCGCCTTGGTCACGCTGGCGAGGCGGTCCAAGAACTCGCCGTACAACTTGTACGATGCGACGACCTCCAACTCCCCAAGCCAGTAGCCGAGATTCATGACTCCGTCCGTCGCGTAAACGAACTGAGCCTTGGCCTGCTTAAGCACTTTGGCAAGCTCATCACCGCTCACGGGTTTGGCCGCGATCTTATCCAACTCGACAAAGATCGCCCGCTCTATCTTGTCGACCGGGACGCCGAGGCTCGCCGTAGCGGTCACGTCGAAGGTGCCTGGGTCGATGGTGGGCCGAAAGCCGCAGTCGACTCCGGCCGCAAGGCCGGTTTCGACCAAGGCGCGGTAGAGTCGTGAGGACCGGCCCGGGCTGCCCCCGCCGGAAAAACTCATGCCGCCGACGCCGGCGAGGACGCCTGCCAGCACGAACACCGGGAAAAAGTCCGGATCGCTCGCCTTGGGCGCGTGGTACGCCGCGTGGAAATAGCCGGTGGGACCCGGCCGCCGCAGCAACACCCGACGCTCGCCCTCTTGGGGAGGCTCGACCGTTTTGACCGTTGGCACGTCGTTCCCGCGCGGTATTCCCCCAAACGACGAAACGATTTTGGCGTGCATTTCGTCCACGTCGAAATCACCCGCGGCGACGACTACCGCATTGTTCGGCACATAGAACGTCTTGTAGTGATGGTAAAGGTCTTCGCGCGTCATCGTCACGAGGTCCGTCTTCCACCCGATCGTGTCATGATGGTACGGGTGAACTTTGAATGCGGCAGCGCCGATCTCTTCCGCCAGCCAGAACCGCGGTTCATTCTCCGCACCTTCTCGTTCGGAGATGATGACGGTGCGCTCGCTTCCGACTTCGTCGGCATCGAACAAGGAATTCGTCATTCGATCGGACTCGATCCGGACCGAAAGGTCGATGCGGTCGCTCGGGAACGTCTCGAAATAGGCAGTAAAGTCGGTCCAGGTGAAGGCGTTATCGACGCCTCCGTTCCGATTGACCAGGTGCATGATCTCGCCCTTGCCGAGTGTCGGCGTTCCCTTGAACATCATGTGCTCGACCCAGTGCGAGACGCCGGTGATGCCGGGCACCTCGTTACGCGAACCGACTCGATACCATACCCAGAATGTGGCTACTGGCGCCGTCCTGACCGGGGCGAGCAGCACCATCAAACCGTTGTCAAGATGCGATTCGTGAATTTCGACGGGCATTGTCCCCCCTCGTGAGAGTTGACCGCAAGTCGGCCGCACTGTACTGACAGCCCCTGCGGGTCGCGAGTCCTCAGATTCCCATCACTTTATTCAACGCGCGCACGGCGTCAGCCGACTCTTGCAGCGCCGCCAATTCGTCGGGGGCCAGTTTCCACTCGACGATCTCTTCGATCCCTTTTTCGCCCAACTTGACGGGTACGCCGGCGTAAACGCCTTTGATGCCGTACTCCCCTTCGAGGTAGGCAATGCACGGAAGTATTTTGTCCTTGCCGTAAAGGATCGCGTCGACCATCTCCGCGACGGCCGCACTCGGCGCGAAGAATGCAGAGCCGGTCTTGAGCAGATTAACGATCTCGGCTCCGCCGTCGCGAGTCCTATCTTTTTGCGCCTCTATTTTTTCCCGCGGCATGAGATCCGGCAACGGTATTCCAGCGACGGTCGCATAGCGGGGCAAGGGTATCATTTGATCCCCGTGCGCGCCAAGCACGTGAGCCTCAACGCTCTGCACGGAAACGCCCAGATCCATCGCGACGAACGTTCGAAAGCGCGCGCTGTCCAGAACGCCCGCCTGACCGATCACGCGGTGCTTGGGGAACTTGGTCCGCTGCCACATTAGTTGGGTCATCGCGTCGACCGGATTCGTCACGACGATCACGATGGCGTTCGGCGCGTGCCGGGCGATCTGCTCTCCCCAACCGCCGACGATCTTCATGTTGGTCAGGATCAAATCGTCGCGGCTCATGCCGGGCTTGCGCGCGATCCCAGCGGTCACGACGACGATGTCAGAGCCGGCCATGCGATCGTAGCCGGCCCCGTCTTTGATCGTCACCCCGCTGATCTTGGCGTCATAGCCGACGACCGGGCCCGCCTCCTGCAGATCGAGCGCCTCCCCTTCGGCGACGTTCTCGACCACATCGGCCAACACGATGTCGGCGTAGTTGCGCTCGGCCAATCGCTGTGCGGTCGTCGCGCCGACTTTGCCTGCGCCCACGACCGTTATCTTTTTGCGCATCGAGTTCTCCTTTCGCTGCGGCGCCGTCTGGCGTCCGGCTCCGCCAGCCATGGTCAGGCCGACAACAAAAAGGCGAATGGTTCGCGCTCGCGCGCCACTCGCCTGACTACGCCAGCCGTCGGCTCTAGTTCTGAATACAGCCTAAATCATTGACATTGGACGCGTGTGCAGCCCCCAAAAGCATTCCAGGACATTATTCGTGGGACTCGTATTTGAGCCCCTGGGGACCGACGTAAATGGATTCGGGACGCACGATTCGGTTGTCCATCAACTGCTCCATGACGTGCGCCGTCCACCCGGCGACACGGCTGATGGCGAAGATCGGCGTAAACAGGTCGATCGGAATTCCGAGCGTATAGTAAACGGAAGCAGAATAAAAGTCGACGTTGACGTAGAGGCGACGCTCGTTCCAGACGACCTCGCGCATCTTTTCCGACATTTCCACCCATTTTCGATTACCGGTGTGGTCGGCAAGCATCAGTGCGATGCGACGAAGCTGTTCCGCGCGAGGATCCGTCGTCTTGTATATCCGGTGACCAAAGCCGGGTATCTTTTGCTTCCGCGCCAGCGCGTCCTTGACAAACGGTTCGACCTTGGAAATGTCCCCGAGCTCTAGCAACATCTTCATCACGGCTTCGTTTGCGCCGCCGTGCAGCGGGCCCTTGAGCGCCCCGAGCGCGCCGCTCACGGCCGAATACATGTCCGATTCGGTAGAGGCAATCGCCCGTGCGACGAATGTCGAGGCATTCAAGCCGTGGTCCATGTGAAGAATAAGCGCCGCGTCGAGAATGTGCGCCGTCTCCGCGGACGGCTCTTCGCCCTTTAGCATATAGAGAAAATTCGCCGCGTGCGAGAGATTTGTCCGCGGCGTAATCGGCGACTTGCCCTGGCTGATATTGTGCCAAGCGGCGGTGATGGTGGCCATTTGTGCGGTGAGTCGAATGGACTTGGCCAGATTGGTGGAGACGGAATTGGAGCCGCCATCCGGGTCGAAGGAACCCAGCATGGAAGCCACCGTTCGCAGAACGTCCATCGTGACGGACTGTTTGGGGTACAATGCCATGCTGTCGAGCACCGGCTGAGGGAGAGGACGAGCAGCTATCAATTTACGGTTTAGCTTGTCAAGCAATTCGGGGGAAGGCAGTGAACCATACCAGAGGAGGTCTACTGTTTCTTCGAACGTAGAATGTGCGGCGAGGTCGTTAATGTCATAGCCTCGATAGGTGAGTCGTCCAACCTGACCTTGAACGTCACTCAACTGAGTCGCCGCGGCGACGATCCCCTCCAGACCCTTAGCAACCTGAGGTTGCGTCGGAGCTGAAGCACCCATCCAAACCTCCTTGACCGATTGTCATCACAGCGTGATTATAGCGTTCTCACTTACGTTCGTCAACTCGTCCGCGATACATATCCATTCGTTCGTGACACTGCCCTTCGTACTGCATTCTGATGCGTGTTGCGACTTTAGGTTACACGCCAACCCCCTCGATCGGACAAAGTCATTGGTCGGCTGGCGCCCCCTCCCCTGAGCGACTCACGTCGAATCGGTTCCGGTATCACGGATTCCTTTGTGACCGCGCGCCGCTTGAGGGATCAGGCGCCTGACCCAGGACTCGAGCGATACGACGGCGAACACCGCGCAGCTATAGAGCAAGTAGAACAAGTGCAGCGCGGTCGCGCCCAGAGCAAACAGCGCCCCGCCCGACCGTGCGAAGAAACGATACAGGTCGCGATTGAGTAAGAGGACTGCGGCAAGCGCGACAAATGCACCGACCCAGACTGGGTACCATACAACACCGGCAACCAAACACAGCGCCCAGACCCATGCCAACACAGCGCTCACCCGGCTTCGGCCATCCAGGTTAAGGTCGGCCGGCACCGCTCCCTGGCCGACCAGTAGACGACTCCACGGGATAGCTCGGTCCACAATGTCGGCACGCAGGAGACTGCGGAGAGTCCAGTGCTTGAGATGGGTTACCTGGATCTCCGGGCAGAGCAGCACGCGGTGACCCGCCCGCCGCAAACGCGCCCCCAGCTCAATGTCCTCGATCGACGGGCGCGAAAAGGTCTCGTCGAAGCATCCCACGGCATTGAAGGCGTCGCGACGAATGGCGCCGCAGCCAGCCCAGAACGTGAATGCCTGCCGGCGCGCGTGCTGGTGGACGTAGTGATGCAAAAGATTCTTGTAGCGCGAGACGAGGCCCGGACTGGAGGGCCGCGCGTCGTACGAACCGAAGATGGCAGAGACGTCGGCCTGCGCTTGGAGGTTGCTTTCGATCAATTGGAGCGCGTCGGGGTGAATAGCCGTGTCCGAATCGAGGAAAACCAGAACGTCGCCGGTCGCGGATTTACAGCCTCGATTGCGGGCAAACGCGGGGCCGTGAGGTCCCGGCCGAACAGCGAGGTAGAGAACGCCCGGCCCACGCACCACGTCCGTCAAGTCGTCTTCCGACCCATCGTCGACGACGATGATCTCGTCTGCGCGGCGCGTGGACTCGCGCAAGGCCAGCAGGCAATGCGCCAAATAGTCGCGTCCGTTGTATACCGGGATGACGACAGAGAGCTTCACCCAGCGCTCCGCCGGGCCCGAACGGAGGGCGCGACGCACTCGCGGCTCCAACCCACACCGCGGCGAGGCCGGGCCGCTGGCCGTATTCCCCACGCGCTCATACGGCGCCGCATTCGTACCATCCGTCACTCACTCATGTCGTCGCTTTCGACGACAAATTCCTCATAATACGACCGGTCCGTGTTCACACCCCAGAGGTCATTCTTCTGACCCAATACGTTCCAAGCGGCCAGAATGCCCGTTACCATGGAATGGTCTTGATTGTTGTAGCGATGAGTTCCGTTTCGTCCCATGGTCTGCAGGTTCTCGATCGACGCAAGGTAGCGTTGGATCACCTGGAGCCGCTCACGATATCCCGGGTCGTAGACCGGGTAAGCCTTGGGTTGCCGAACCACCACACCGTCGACGACTTCGTCCGGGTCGGCGAGGCGGAGGACCTCCAACTCACGAACGGCGTGCGCGATCAATGCGACATCGGACATCGTCCACAGCTCATCGCCTTCGTCGCAAAAGAATTCCATGCCCAGGCTCGTCGTGGAGGGGTCCGGGACCATCTCCGGGCTCCAGTTCTTGAAATTCTGAATGCGTCCTACCCGGACCTCCGGCGTATGGACATAGATCCAATTGTCCGGAAAAAGATGTTCGCGTTTGATTACGAGCTCAACAATGATGAAAGCGCGATAATGGAGCCCGCGTGCGGCCTCGATCACTTCATCGGGCACGGGTGGATCGATACGAAAAACAAGCTCGGCGAGCGGCATGCTGGAAATAAAGTGGTCGGCGAAATAGCGCCGCATCGCCCCGTCCGACTCGACGACCACGCCGGTGATCCGCTGGCCGTTGCGCTCGACGCGTGTGACGCAAGCGCCCAGCTTCACCACGCTCCCCATGGCCTGGATCTGCTGCTGAAAACGCTCCCACATCATCCCCGGTCCGTGCCGCGGGTATTGGAATTCATGGATCAGCGAACGTGCCTGGCTGTGCCGAAAGAGCGCGTGTGCGACGGCCGACTCGAACGAGAGACCCCGGATTCGCTGGGCGGCCCACTCGGCATGGATCTGGTTGCAGGGGATCCCCCACACTTTTTCAGTGTAAGACTTGAAAAACGCCCGGTAGAGCCGCCAACCGAACCGGTTCGAGACCCACTCCTCCAAAGTTTCTTCAGGGCGCGAGGGGAACAACCGCGACCTAAGATAGCTCAAGAGCGCCAGCGTACTCTCAACGAGTCCAAGCTTGGTTAGGGTATCGAAGAACTCGATCGGATAGTGGAAGAATTTGCCGCGGTAGTAGATCCGGGAGAGCCGGCTGACCTTGACCAAGTCCGGGCCGAGCATCTTTTCCCAGAGCTTTTGGACTTCGGTGACCTTGGTGTAAAAACGGTGCCCACCGATGTCGAACCGGTAACCTTTGTAGCATTCGGTTCGCGCGAGCCCACCCACGCGGTCGGATTTCTCGAACACGACCGAGCGCACCTTCTTTTCAGCCAACTGGTGGGCCGCGGTCAGGCCTGCCGGCCCGGCGCCGATGACGACGACCGGGAAACGCGAATCGGGCGTCGCGTCCGGAATCGCGTCGAGATTTTCCGGGGCATCGGTCACGGCGTCACTTCTTCTTCTTTGACTTTGCGCAACGCGGCGACCGCGACTTCGATCATCTGCGCATCCGGTTCGCGCGTGGTCAACGCCTGCAGGGCCAAGCTAGGCCGTACCACCAGCCACTGAAGTAGCCGGTTCTCCCGGTGCGCCGAGCTGAACTTGATGAGCTCGTAGCTCAACGCCGCGACGACAGGTACAAGCAGCACCCGCGACAGGATCCGCCAGATGATGGGCGGCTGACCCAATAAGGCGAACACAGCGATCGAGACCACGACGACCACCAACAGGAATCCTGTACCGCAGCGGGGATGCTCCTTGCTGTATTTTTGGATCGAGTCCGCAGTCAACGGAGCGCCCGCCTCGTCCGCGGCGATGGTTTTGTGTTCAGCGCCGTGATACTGGAACACCCGGCGTACATCCGGCATCTGGCTGATGAGCCAGATGTACGCAAGGAATATCACGAGACGGATGAGGCCCTCGGCGATATTGCTGGCGAGGGCAGCCGTAGCGCCCGAGCCGCTCAGCCAGCGGCTGAGGAACGGGTCGAGCAGGCTGACGAGGAACAACGGCAAGACGAAGAAGAGAGCAACCCCGAAGGCGAGTGAAATCGCCAGTGTCCCAAACGTGACCACCGCAGGAAGCGGCTCAGACGCCGGCGCGTTCGCGGGCGACCCCTCACGCGTTTCTCCCTTCGGCTTGTCCTCCGCTGCGGCGATATTGGCCGAATAAACCAGCATCTTGGTTCCAAGAACGAGTGTGTCCCAGAGTATGGTAACCGCGCGCAGGAACGGGACTTGAGCCCACCGGCTTGCGTAGATCGCCGGCGAGATCGGCTCGCTCGTGGAGATGATGGCGCCGCTCGGGTCCCGCACCGCGGCGGCAACAAAACGGCGGCCTCGCATCATCACGCCTTCTATGAGCGCCTGGCCGCCGTATAGCGTTTTGTCACTCAAGGGATGACCTCGTCTAAGGTTGCGCCCATTCTACACTAGAGCCCCAGCGATGTCAATGCTTTTTGCGTTTTGACTTCTTATGGGATAGAATCTACCGCACTCTGCTCAAGGCTGTGGCCACGCACAATGTGCGCCGCTTTGCCAGTCACGGCGGACGGCTTGAGCCGACGAGGCATCTGAATGGCGACCTTTCGTCAAGCACTGGACTATATTTATTCGTTCACGAACTTTGAGGTGACTCTAGCCGGCGACTATACGTCCAAGACCTTCGACCTTGATCGGATGCGCCGTCTTCTCGGCGAGCTCGGCAACCCTCAGACGCAGTTTGGGTCCGTCCACATCGCCGGCACCAAGGGCAAGGGTTCAACCGCCGCGATGATCGAAAGCGTGTTGCGCGCGGCTGGCCACCGCACAGGGCTGTACACCTCGCCGCATCTGCACTCCTTCCGCGAACGAATTCGCGTGGACGGCGAAATGATCTCGCGGGATGACGTCGCGGCGGGAGTCCTGCGGCTCCAGCCGGTCGCCGGAGAAATCCCAGGGCTCACGACGTTCGAGATTATGACCGCGCTGGCGTTCGACTATTTCCAGAGGCGCAGCGTAGAGGTCGCAGTTCTCGAGGTCGGTCTGGGGGGCCGGCTCGACGCCACGAACGTCGTACAGCCATTGGTAAGCGTCATCACCTCGATTTCGCTCGACCATACGGCGATCCTGGGCGATAACGTCGAGGAAATCGCGCTCGAAAAGGCGGGGATCGTCAAAGCCGGCGTCCCCATCGTCTCGTCGCCTCAGAGCGAAGGCGTCGCCGCCGTTATCGAGAAGGTCGCCGCCACACGCGATGCGCCCCTGATCTCCATTTCGCCGGACCTGGACTTTGACGTCTCAGATACGGCGTTTCGAATCGACCCCGCCGGCGAGAGTCCTGAGCGCCAATCGCTGGTGATGACGCGGCAGCCGGAGGCCTTCGACATGACCTTTACGGAGCTAGAGCTCGAGCTGCCGCTCGTGGGTCCACATCAACGTGCGAACGCCGCGACGGCGTTGGCCGCACTGATGGTGCTGCGAGACTTGCACATTTCCGTGCCGGACCACGCGATCCGCCGCGGGCTGTCGAATGTAAGTTGGCCGGGAAGGTTTCAAGTCCTCGGGCGAGATCCCTTCGTCGTGGTCGACGGGGCCCACAACGGCGACTCGATGCGGCGGCTGATCGAGACACTGGACGGCGTGTTTCCCCAGGCGCGGTGGTGCTTCGTATTCGGCGCGTCGGGTGACAAAGATATCGCGGCAATGCTCGCCGAGATCGGCATGCGCGCCAGCGCACTCGTGCTGACCACCTCCCACAATCCCCGCGCCGCAACCCCGGCCCGGCTGACCGAAATTGCAGCCAATTGTGATGTCAGGTCGACCACGGCCCCCGACATCCCAAGCGCGATACGAGAGGCACGCGCGAGCGCCGGACGCGACGGCGTCGTCTGCATCACCGGCTCGCTCTTCGTGGTCGCCGAAGCGCAGCAAGCGCTGGCGGACGGACCGATCGCCACGGACCGGGACTAGCCAATCACGCCCTGACCTGGCATTCCGGGAATCCGTCTTTGCGTCGGAGGCTGTACTGTGGTATTATTGCTGCAGTTTCCAAAGGAGCGTGAATGCCGAAGAAAAAGAACGGCGACAAAAAAGGGGCCCTTGCGACTCCTTCAGAGTCACTGAATCTTCCTGAGCTCGCACTCGTCGCCGTTCGAGATACGGTCGCTTATCCCCACTTGATGAGTCCTCTCGTCGTGGGTCGCGATCAGTCGATCCGCGCGGTAGAGGCGGCCATGGCGGGGAACCAGCGCATCGTCGTCTTTCTACAGCGCAGCCCCGATATCCAGGACCCCAAGCCCGAAGACCTCTACACGATCGGCACCGAGGTCTCCGTCGGACGCATGCTGCGAATGCCGGACGGGACGACGAGTGTGCTCGCCCAGGGAGTGTCGCGCGTCCAGCTCATGCAGGTGTTGCAGACCGACCCGTTCTTCCGCGCCCGCGTCATGCCCATCTACGAGCCGGCGGACAAGTCCCTTCCGAATGAGGCGCTCATGCGCGCCGTGCTTGCCCTGTTCGAGAAGACCGTCCGGCTGAACCAGAACATGCCGGAAGACGCGGACGTGGCCGCGATGAATGCCGACACGCCGGGATGGCTGGCCGACCTGGTCGCATCGGCGCTGAACATGGATATTACACAGCGGCAGGAGCTGCTGGAAACGCTCGATCCGATCACTCGGCTGCAAAAGATCTCGATCTTGCTGGCGAAAGAAGTAGACGTTCTCGAACTGCAGAACAAGATCCACTCGCAGGTCCAGGAAGAGGTCGACAAGTCTCAGCGAGAGTATTACTTGCGGGAGCAAATGCGCGTGATCCAGCAGGAGCTGGGCGAACACGACCCGCAGACGCACGAAGTCAACGAGCTGCGCGACAAGATCAAGAGCGCCGGCATGCCGGACGAGGTCAGAGAAAAATCGGAGCACGAGCTTGACCGGCTGGCGCAAATGCCGGGCGCCGCTCCTGAGGTCGCGGTCATTCGAACGTACGTCGACTGGTTGGTCGCGCTTCCATGGTCCAAGTCCACGACCGACAATCTCGATATCGGTTCGGCGGCCAAGTTGCTAGACGAGCAGCACTATGGGCTCAAAAAGGCAAAAGAGCGCATTCTGGAGCACATGGCGGTGCGTAAGCTTGCCGCCGAGAAGATGCGCTCGCCGATCCTCTGCTTCGTCGGCCCCCCGGGCACAGGCAAGACGTCGATGGGACGATCGATCGCGCAGGCGCTCGGCCGATCGTTTGTGCGAGTTTCGCTCGGAGGGATACACGATGAGGCCGAGATCCGGGGCCACCGCCGCACCTATATTGGCGCGATGCCGGGACGGATCATCCAGACGATGAAGCGGGCCGGCACGATCAACCCGGTCTTTATGCTGGACGAGATCGACAAGATCGGCGCCGATTTCCGCGGCGACCCGAGCGCGGCGCTGCTCGAAGTGCTCGACCCGGAGCAAAACTACGCGTTCAGCGATCACTATTTGGACGTTTCATACGATCTGTCCAAGGTCCTGTTTATTACGACCGCCAACATGCTCGATCCGGTGCCGCCTGCGCTGCGTGACCGGATGGAAGTCATCGAATTTCCGGGATACATCGAGGAAGAAAAGGTTGCGATCGCAAAGCAATTCCTCGTCCCGCGCCAGAAGGAAGAGCATGGCCTGGCTCTTTTGCCGCGCTTTTCCGACGATGCAATCAAGTGCCTCATACGCGAGTATACGTACGAGGCCGGCGTACGGAACCTCGAACGCGAGCTTGCCAACATATGCCGCAAGATGGCCCGCTTGATCGCCGAGGATAAGCACGCCCCGGCGCAGATCTCACAGCAATCGCTTTTTCGATACCTCGGACCCACTCGCTTCACCTTTGGAATTGCCGAGGAGAAGGACGAAGTTGGCGTAGCCACCGGCGTGGCCGTTTCGGAAGCCGGCGGCGACACGATGGCGGTCGAAGTCACGCTGATGAGAGGCAAAGGCGGCCTCATGCTTACCGGGCAGCTCGGCGACGTCATGCAAGAGTCTGCGCAAGCGGCCCTCTCATACGCCCGAACGCACGCACAGCAACTGGGACTCAAGGCTAATTTCGACAAGATCGACATACACATTCACGTTCCCGAGGGCGCGATTCCGAAGGATGGTCCCTCGGCCGGAATCACGATCGCGACGGCGCTCATCAGCGCGCTTTCCCGGCGGGCGGTGCACAAAGAAGTCGCAATGACCGGCGAGATCACGCTTCGCGGTCGGGTGCTTCCCATCGGCGGCTTGAGAGACAAAGTGCTGGCGGCGCATCGGGCTGGTCTCAAGACCATGCTGATTCCGAAGAAGAACAAGAAGGACATGATCGACGTGCCGAAAAAGGTCCAGCGTGAGATGCAGTTCATCTACGTCGAGCGAATGGACCAAGTGCTGCCGGTCGCGCTCAGTCACGCATCCGCGGCGCGCCGGGTCAGCACACGGGTTTCGACGGCGCGGACGTCGCCCCCCTCCGTCTCCTCGAGCGCCAGGAGCAAATGAACGTTTCCACCGGCCGGCCCTGTGCGACCTGGCTGCCTGGCGGAAAGTGGCCTTGTGTCGCGCCGGTTCCGTTCCCGGCCGGTTACCGCCTACCCGATAATACGCCACAAAGGAGTCTGCATTGGTCACTTGCCCGAACTGCGGTAATCCCGTTCGCGAAACTCAGCAATTCTGCGGCAACTGCGGAACGGATGTTCACGCTGCCCTCGCCGCCGCGGCGCCCCCGGCGCCCGCGGCTGATGAATCGGCCAGCACGCCGTATGCATATGCCGAGCCTTCTGGATTCGACGCGGGATATCAGCAGCCCCTTCCTGCCGGGAACGGCAGAGTTGTCATCATCGGCGCGGCATTTGTGCTGGTGGCAGCCGAGGGACCATCCTTCGGAATCGTGCTGGGTTTTGAGATCATCCCGGACATCCTCGGAATCGGGAGCGGTTCGGGCGTCCCGAAATTGACGCCGACTCCATCCAGTTTTCTTCCTCTGCTGCACTATTTGATCGGTTAAGCTCGCCATTCGGAGGATGCGGGCTGGCGATCCCGTCTTCCGCCAAACCCCATGGACCTAGAAGAAATCGAGCATTCGTATCGTCAGGGTCAAAGCGATACCGTTGCGTTCGATCTAGAGTCGGCGTCCCCTCACCATCTGGCCGAAACCCTCGCCTCTATGGCGAATTTGGCCGGGGGTACGCTTTTGCTCGGCGTCGACCCTCGAACGAACGCAATTCGCGGCATTCGGGCCGTTGACGAGTTGACGAACGCCTGAAATGATGCTATAATTTGACACTGTAGCACAACTACCGACAAAGATGCCCCGGCGGGCAAATTGAGGTAAACTGGGGGCATGAAGAAACCTGCCTCCCGCACCTCAGCCAAAGTAGGCCCCGGCGAGTATCG
>JAMCRS010000030.1 GCA_023380675.1 Chloroflexota bacterium | reverse complement strand
ACAAACTGGTCGAGCTTCTTGCTCTCTCGGCGGATCGTGCCTTGACCACCGCAAAACCCGCGTCCGATCCAAGCTCGACTTCGCCGATGCCAGCCTCCCAATCCCCGATCGCCCAATCCCCGATCGCCCAATCCCCAGTTGCCCCATTCCGAATCGCCCAATCGCCAACTCTCGACCTGGCCCCGGACGTGGTCAATCTCATCCAACGCGCGATCGTTCCCGAGCCGCCGGCCACGCTCGCGAACGGCGGCGTCATCGCGCCCGGCTATTCTGCCGAGCTCGACGGGACCGCGAGCGCGTCGCGCAATGCCAAGGACTGGGTCGCCCACCTCGAGCGGTCTGAGCGCGAGCGCACGGGAATCAAGTCGCTCAAGGTGGGGTACAACAAGGTCTTTGGATACTACATCGAAGTCACGACGCCGAACCTGCCCCAGGTGCCGGCCGAATACATCCGCAAGCAGACGCTGACCAATGCCGAGCGGTTCATCACCCCCGACCTCAAGGAGTACGAGAGTCTCATCCTGAACGCCGAGGAGCGGATCGTCGAGTTGGAGACGACGCTGTTCCGGGAAGCGTGCGCGCAGGTCGCCGGCGCTGCCGCCCGGCTGCTCGCCACCGCGCGTGCGATCGCCGAGATCGACCTGTACGCCGCGCTCGCCGAAGTGGCGATGCGCTATCGCTACGTTCGTCCGACTTTGAACGAGGGGGACGCGATCCACATCACCGGTGGCCGCCATCCGGTTGTCGAGCTCACGCTCAAGGAAGAGCCGTTCGTCCCGAACGACGTGACGCTGTCGAAGGACGAGCTGATCCACATCATCACCGGCCCCAACATGTCCGGCAAGTCGACGTTTTTGCGGCAGGTGGCGCTCGTCGTCCTGATGGCGCAGATCGGGTCGTTCGTCCCGGCCGAGTCCGCGACGATCGGCCTGGTCGATCGAATCTTTACCCGTATCGGCGCGCAGGACGAGATCACCGCGGGGCAGTCGACGTTCATGGTCGAGATGGTTGAGACGGCGAACATTCTCGCGCACAGCACCTGCAAGAGCCTGATCGTTCTCGACGAAGTCGGCCGCGGCACGAGCACGTACGACGGGATCGCCATCGCACGAGCGATCGTCGAGCACATCCACAATCACCCCCGCCTGGGCGCCAAGACGCTCTTTGCGACGCATTATCACGAGCTGATCGAGCTGGAAGGCTATCTTCCCAGGGTGAGGAACTACAACGTCGCCGTGCTAGAGCAGGGCAGAGGCGCCAGCGTCGCTGGCGGCACCAGTGTTGCTGGCGGCGCCGGCGGGGTGAGCGGCCGCGTTGTCTTTTTGCACAAGATCGTGCGCGGCGGAGCGGACAAGTCGTACGGGATTCACGTCGCGCAGCTTGCCGGCATCCCCAAGGCGGTGGTCCATCGCGCCGAAGAGGTGCTCCAGGAGTTGGAGGAGCGGCAGGCGTCCGCCGAGCGCGCCCAAGCGGCCGTGCAGCTCTCTCTCTTTTCACAGAGCGATCCCCTCCGCGAAGAGCTTGCCACGCTCGACGTCCTCTCCCTCTCCCCGCTCGAAGCGATGAACAAATTGTTCGAGCTGGTCGAGCGAGCCAAAGCGGGAAAACAGAAATCGTAGTCGTGGTTCGCCGAAGCGGGCTGAGAGATAGACCCGTCTTCTCGCAGAAAACGGGTTGCGGTCTGCTCGCTCAAGCCCATTTTCTGCAAGAAAACGGGTTGCGGCCCACGTAAACTCCTCGACACGAATTACCCTCCTCCAACGTTGCATATAGTGAGTATTGACGCGCATGGGCGTCTGCCGGCGGGCGGCTGTTTCGCGCTCGTCACGCAACCGGCTCCCCCAACGACGCGTCAGCCTAATGCGAGCTGCAGCAACGGCCCGAACGTCAAACGGTCGAAGCACCCTGCAGCGATCGAGGAGGTTTACATCATGAACAGTCGGATGATCGTGGGCGGTGTCGCCGCGCTCTTCGTCGTCATTTTTCTCGCACTCGGCGCGGGCGCGCTCACGGTTTACGGTGCATTTTCACACAGCAAGCCAGTCGTCGTGATCGATTCGCCGTCCAGCAACACCAGTTACCATGCCGGCGATCAGGTCTCGATCGAGTCGACGTCGAGCGATTCGAACGGGATCGCGCTCGTCGAGCTTTCGGCCGACGGCGTCGTCGTACGGAGCGATACGCCGCCGGCGCCGCAAGCCACCTTCACCGTTTCGCAGACCTGGACGGCGAGCGCGGGCACGCACACGCTCTCGGTCCGCGCAATCAGCAAGGCCAATGACACCAGCGACCCGGCGTCGATCACCGTCGTCGTCACGCCAACGGTGACGGCGACCGCCACGCCGGGACCCGCGGCGACGCCGACCCGTACGGCCGTCCCGACGAGCGCGCCGGCGGCGAGCGGCGCGTGTCTCAACAATTCTTCCTTTGTGACCGATGTGACGATTCCGGACGGCACGCTCTTTGCGGAAGGACAGAGCTTTGTCAAGATCTGGCGCGTGCGCAACACCGGCACGTGCACCTGGGACGCCGGATACCAGCTCGCGTTCGTGGACGGCTCGCGCTTGGGCGCGCCGGCGTCGGTCGCCGTGCCCCTCACACCACCGGGCGCCACGGCCGACTTTGCGGTGTCGGAGACCGCGCCGGCGAGAGCGGAGAGGCGATCCAGTCCGGCTCGTCGTCGGCGGCGACGCTG
>JAMCRS010000029.1 GCA_023380675.1 Chloroflexota bacterium | reverse complement strand
GGATGTCGATATGATTCAGTTTGAGCTGCGTGGTGTCGGCCGCGACGGGCGGCAGCGTGGTGGGTACGGGGGTCGGAGCTTTGGTCGGCGTCGCGGTCGGAAAGACTGGCACGGCGATGGTGGGCAGCGGGGTCATTTGTGGGGCCGTGGCATTGAAAAAGCCCTTGTCTTGCAGTTCCTTGACGAGGCTGTTATCGACAAAGTCTTCCGGCTTTTTGCCCTTGATGCCCGACTCGTCCATGATCTCTTGAATGCCCGGCAGGCTGGGGTACGGAATATCCACGAACGCCTTGGAGTACGCGTCCCAGCTTGCGTCGAGCACTTGCTGGTCGTTTGTCTTTAAATACTTGGACATGACGCTCTCGGCGAACGGCTTGTCGCTCTTGAAACGCTGCAAGGCCGCCGCTTCGGCTTCTACGAATTCGAGCGCGGCCGTGTGGTGCGCCTGGATATAGCGCCGCGTCGTCGCCAGTCCGACCGCCTGATACGGGATCTTGAGCGGAATCGTATCCAGCAACAGGACCGCGCCTTGTTTCTCCGCTGTCACGTCGTTGGGCGGGCTGACGAGGATCGCCTGGCACAGTTTCGCCTTGAGCGCCGCGATCTGGCCGGAAGCATCGCCCGCGGTCGTGATTTGCACATCCTTGCCCGGCTCGAGGCCGTTGTCTTTCAAGATTTTGCGCAGGATGAATTCGTCCGACGATCCGAACTTGGTGATCGCGATCACCTTGCCCTTGAGGTCGCTCATCGACTTGATGCTCGGGTCGGCCATCAGCTTAAAGACTGAGGTGTTGAGGAACCCGGCCACGAGGACGACGTCGGCGCCCTTATTCGCCGCCGCAATCGCGGACGGCCCCGCCATCTGCACCATGTCCAGACTGCCGGAAACCATGGCGGCTGTAGCCGGCTGGCTCCCCTGGACGAAGGACAAGTCCACGCTCAGGTTGTACTTTTTGAAAAGGCCGCCCTCCTGCGCGATCCACGCAGGCGACTGGTTGCCCGTAATCGCCACCCACGCCGCGGTCACGTGTTCCAGCGGACCGGCGGTGGGGGCCGTGGTGGCGAGGGCTTGAGTGGGCGCCGAAGGAGCGCTCGTCGCCGCGGGCGGAGCGGCGGGCGGAGCGGCGGTCGGCGCCGTGGGGGGCGCGGCGCACGCGGCGGCGACGATGCCGAGCGCGAGTGCGAGCATCAAGACGAACAAGATCCTGGTGCGTTTGCGAACCATGGTGTCCCTCCTCGTGAGACTTGGCCCGGTGCCCATCGGGGTCTTTGATGAGGCATCATCACCCGGGCAATATGGTTTGTACCCCTGTCGGCAAGACAGGTGAGTACCGGTCCGGAACACGCAATTGCGTACCGGGGGTCATGTGGGCGCTATTATTCTTGAAAGAGCGCGCGTAAATCACTTGCCGCAATGCCTTGGATCAATGTCTTGACCTGCTCCATCAGCGGGATCGGTGTGTCGCTTGCTGCCGCGAGGGCGAGGGCGGTCTCCAGGTCCTTTTGCGGCCAGTACAGCCCGATCAAGTCCAGCTCGCGGAGGGTGATGCTCTCGGCGCTGCCGGCGAGGAGCGCGGGACGCAGTTGGTTCGCCGGGATGCCGAGGCGCGCGCCCAATGTCAGGCTTTCGTAACAGGCGACGACGCCCGCCCAATGCAAGAGGTTGTTGCATGTTTTGGTGATCTGGCCCGCGCCGACGGGCCCCATGTGGAGGAGATGCTCGGAGAAGGCGGCAAAAACCGGGCGACAGGCCGCTATGTCGCGTTCGTCGCCGCCGAAATAGACCGTCAGCTTCCCCGCTTCGGCGCCGCGCGTCCCGCGCGCGAGGGGGGCATCCACCAATCGGACCCCGTGTGCGGCCGCCGTGCGCGCGAGCTCGCGGCATGTGTCCGGATGGACCGAACTGCATATCGCGATGACGGCGCCATGCTCGGCGCCCTGAAGCAATTCGTCGACAACCGCGCGGACCTGCACGTCATCCGTGACGATGACGAGGATGAGGTCGCTCGCCTCCGCGACCTCACGCGCCGAGGTGACGGAGCGTGCGCCCAGCCGGGCGACGGCCGCGGTCGCTTCTGGCTGCACATCAAAAACGGTGACCGGGAATCCAGCGTGGAGGACATGGGCGCACATCGGTTGGCCCATGCGTCCCAATCCGATCAGGCCGACACGAGTCGTCCGAGTCGCCATAGGTGACCTCGAAAGTATTGTCTTGTACGATAGGAAAGGAAATGAGCTTGGAGTTCGAGCTGAGCCGATGAAACGAAAAAGAGGGGACAGTGTGGGCGCGCGTGACGAGTACCGGGGAATAGGTTTCGGCTCGAGTCGTTGCCGAGGTTGCCCAGAAGGGGGCGGGCCGAGCGGTCCTTCGTGTCCGCGACTGAATGGACACGGTGAGAGTGCCTGCCGTCTTCAGCAGCCATCCCATCTCCGAGAGCAAGCGCCGGGCGACGCGCTCGCTCTGAATGTGCACAACCCTAGGCGCACATCAATGTGCGCGCACAGCCGGAATTGCAAAATCGCAGTGCGAGAAATACAGGTCGACCAAATGCGAGGGGCCTCCACCTCGTGGGGACGAAGGTTGGAAGGTATAATGATTATACATCGACTCTAGAGAATGTAAATCCCCAGTTCGGGTAGTTTTGGCGATCTGGCCCCCACCCGTTTGGGCAGCGGGGATTCGGCGATCTGCGAGGGTCTAGCGAACCTAGCGGGAGATCGCAGGGTCTGGCGACCTTCTGTAGGGCCCTGTCGAAGTTGGCCGAAGCCGTGCGAAAGTCGAGTACATGACGAAGAATGAGATTGCGCCCGCGGGACTTGGGGGACGGGACCTTGGGTGGGGCTGGGCGGGGCCGCAAAAGCGGCACTCAATGACACCCAGGCCGCGACTTGACGGGGCCCTGACCTTTTGCCTCCGTCCTTTAGATGAGTCCTTCCTTGATGCCGATCGCCACCGCCTGCGCTCGGTTGCGCGCGCCCAGGGTCGCAGTGATCTCTTCGATCTTGCGCTTGACCGTGCTCTCACTCCAGTGCGTCTCTTTCGCGATCTCTTCGTTCGTCGCACCGTTCGCGATCAGCGCGAGCACCCGGACGTCGTCCGGCGATAATTCGTGCGCATGGCTCGCCTGTTTCTGCGCAAGCGCATGGAATTGCCGCAGCACGTGGTCCATCAGCGATGGGGAAAGCAGCCGCCGGCCCTGATGGACCAACCGGATCGTTTCCACCACCGTTTCGTCCAGGCTGTTCTTGAGCAGGTAAGCAAAAGCGCCCGCCCGAAAGGCGCCGAGGACATATTCGTCGTTGTCGTAGGCGGTCAGGATGATGATTTTGGTTTGCGGCGCCGCGCGCAGGATTCGGGAAGTGATTTCGATGCCGTCGACGCCGGCCATTTGAATATCCAACAGCATGACGTGCGGTGACAGGTCTTTGGCCATCTGCAGCGCCGTCATCGCCTCCTGCGCCTCTCCGACGATCTCGATATCCGGATAGGCCGAGAGCAAGCTCCACAGCCCGCGCCGGACGATGGGATGGTCGTCCACGATCAATACGCGGATCACGTCCAGGCCGAGGTTCTCAGACATCCCTCAACTCCGCGCACGCCGCCGGTAAGTGAAAGGTAAGCCGCGTGCCCTGATGGGGCGCCGACCACACCTGCATGTTCCCGTTCAGACTTTCGACACGCTCCCGCATGCCCAACAATCCCAGGCCCTTGCCGCTGCCTAG
>JAMCRS010000028.1 GCA_023380675.1 Chloroflexota bacterium | reverse complement strand
AAGGCGCTCAAGGAGTACTACGCCAACGGCGGAAACTATTTTCGGAACCCGCACCTCAAGGCGGCGTTCACGTTTCAGAACATGTATCTCGGCATCAGTCCCTACGATGCGCTCGCGACCTATTCGCTGATCCAGTATACCGAGCTGGCGAACGGCGTCTGGTTTCCGATCGGCGGACTGTACCGCGTGATCGAAAGCCTGGAAGCGATCGCGAGGTCCAAGGGGGTCCGATTCGTCTACCGGACACCCGTGACGAGGATCGACGTGGAAGGCGACCGCGCGACCGGCGTGGCGCTGCCGGACGGCTCGCGTGCTGCGGCAGACGTGATCGTCGCGAACGCCGACCTGCCGTACGCGTATCGGGCGCTCCTGCCCGACGACGGCTCCGCCGATCGATTGGAGCGGCTCAAGTACACATCGTCCGCCATCATGTTCTTCTGGGGGGTCGACCGGCTCTATCCGCATATGGGGACGCACAACGTCTTGCTCTGCGGCGATTATCGCACGAGCTTCGACCGCATCTTTAGAGACAAGACTCTGCCGGACGAGCCGAGCTTTTACGTGCACGCGCCGACGCGCGTCGATCCGGCGGCCGCGCCCGCCGGGCAGGACTCGCTGATGGTGCTGGTGCCGGTGGGTCACATCGACGCCGGCGCGCGCCAGGACTTGGACGCGCTCCGCTACAAGGCGCGTGCGGCCGTCCTCGCGCGGCTCGCCAAGGAGGGGATGGGGGACCTCGAGAAACACTTGAAATTCGAGGCGAGCTATACGCCCGAGGATTGGAAGAGCGAGTTCAATCTAGCGAAGGGGGCCGCGTTCGGGCTCAGCCACAACTTTACGCAGGTCGGCTATCTGCGACCGCAGAACCGGCATTCAAAATATCGGAACCTGTACTTTGCCGGCGGAAGCACGCATCCTGGCACCGGCCTTCCGCTCGTGCTGATCTCCGCTCGGCTCACGACCGAGCGAATTCTTCACGAGGTAGGCGCACCGCAACGCGCGTTCCAGCCAATCGCTTCTCCTGCCGGCGCAGCCTGAGCCGGACCGGGGCAAGTACGCATTGCGAGCGGGGTTCGAGGTGGACTCTCGAATCCCCTTCTTCTCCTCCTCCCCCTCTTCCCAAGACGGGAAGAGGGGGCCCCCGGGAGGCGGTGTCGAGACGGCTGGCATGTCAGGCCCGGCGCGGTTCGTTTCGGTTCGCGCGCGCAGAAGATTTGACGAAAGTAATTCTGCCGGACGCTCGGAGGAGGCGATAACGGGCAAAGAATGAGCACTCTTTGGTCTGTCGCGGAGCAAGCAGCTATGGTAGATTGGCTTTGCAGGTCTAGAAACCAGCAAGTCGAGGAGGGGGGAAGACACGCCTAAATCATACCTCCTGGTCCGCAAACGATTTTGCCGCCTACCGCAGTTCGCAAACCCGCTTGCGCGTGAACGCGCAGCCATTGTTCGCATAAGGGAGTAAGGTCAATGAATACGCTCGCTTTTGTAGCTCCAATCCTGGCCGGCAAGGCCGGCAGCGTGGAGAATTTTGGAAAGGAAATCACCTCAGTACTTTGCAACCTCGCAGAACGCGCACGACAGGTCGACCCGGGAACAACTGGCGGCGTTTCACGGCGTTGATTTTTCCAAGCCGTTTCCGGGACTGCCGCGACAGACCTGGGACTATAAGGACTGAGGGGCACCGTGTAGAGTCGACTAATGAAGCGTCGGTTTCGGCTCGCGGCGGTCGATAGCGAAATTTAAAGGGCGGCTCTCGACGAGCCGCCCTTTTCGCGATTGTGGCACCGTTCGCGGATTGTCGCATTTTGCATGCGACCATCGCGTCACGCGCTGCAACGGGACGACACTTGAGTCGCTCGACATCGCCGCCCGACCAAACCCCCGGGGCCGCTTCCCCAGCGCCCGGTTGCGATGCAGACCAACCGTCGCGGCACTCTTCCCTGGAGGAGTCCGCCGGAATAACTAGCGCCCGAGGCAGAATACCGCCCCTTACCCGCAGGTGCGTCTCTGGCGCGGTGCTGCGCACTGATTTGCGGACGAACTAGCGTCTCCCCTTCGCTGTGCTTTAGAGATCATCGAGCTGGAGACGAAGTGGGAGATGCGCCGTTAGGGCAGAGTCAGTGCGTACTTGCTGACGTGGTCGCCCTCTGCAAACAGCAGCTCGTTTTGATCGTCGAACGTCATGGCGTAGGCCGAGTTGTCGATGGCGAAGCTCGCGAGGTAGCGTCCGTCGGGCGTAAAGATGAGCACACGCTCGTCGTTAGCCACGAACACACGTCCCTGGTTGTCGACCGCGACCAACAGGTCGCCGATGCCGAACTGGTCCGGCTGCGGCGGGTCAGCCCGGCTACCAAAACGGGTGACGAACTTGCCCTCGGGTGTAAACTTGAACACGGCATAGCTCTCGCGGCTCGCCGCGTAGATGTTGCCCAAACCGTCCACCGCCAGCCGCAGCTCGCGCTCGGGAGAATCGGTCTGCGCGCTGACCGCGTTGCCGATCACCTGTTTCACGGCGCCCTGTGGATCGAAAAGCACGAGGTCGCCTTGAACCCCCTCCTGCGGGTCGAGCGTGCCCGGATGCTCTTTGTACCACATCGCCGCGAGCGAGCCGTCGGGCGCCAGCGCCGTCGACTCGAACTCATTTCCTCCCGGATACGCGAGCGTGGCCAAGACCTTGCCGCTCGCCGCCTCTACGCGCTCGATGCTTCCGTCGACGGCTGCAAACACGTTTCCGCGGTGGTCGGCCGCCAGGCCGTATAGGATCGATTTGGAGTTCCCGAGCGTAAGCTGGGAGAGGAACTTACCGGCCGCGTCAAAGGCCTGAACGCGACCGCCTTGACGGTCGCCTACGTAAATGTGGCCGGTCGGGTCGGTTGCGATATTGGTCGCACGGTTGAACAATCCGGTACCGGTTCCGGCTTTCCCGAAGGTCAACGTCAGGCTGGCGAAACTCGAGGTCGGTACAACGGTCGGGGCCGCCGGGACCTGGCTAGACGCACGCCGCACCGTCGGCTCGGCTGCGATCGCGGCCTGGGTGGGTGTTGCGCCGGGATGCCCGGCCAAGTTCGACAGAAGGACCGCTCCGACTGCCAGAACCACGACGACGACAATGGCTGCCAGCACGACTAGGCCGCGGCCGCTTCCAGCCGCGGGAGCCGCTTGCGGCTGGCGGCGTAATTCCGGCGGCACGACGACCGAAGTACCGCAGTACGGACAGCGGATCGTCGCATCTGCGCCGGCGCTCAGATCCAGCGCCGCGCCGCAATTCGTGCAGGCAAAGCTCTTCGTTTCCATGCGAGGCTTCCTTTGCGCGCGAGCAGTTTGATTCATTCTGGGGCACATGCGCTCGCGCTCTGGGCCGGATCTGCGCGCCGGTTGCTCCATCGCGCGCCGACCCGCGGTCTGGATTATATCGCGGCGGCGGGGAGAAAAGCAAGACCCTCCGCCGGAGAGGGTCTGGGCTTGTGCCAAGTCGGCTTGACTGTCGTGATCCGTCTTGTGCAGATGCCGCCGAGCGGAATGAGACACTCTGCGCGACAAGCTTGCAGCAGGACGGGTCCGGAGAACTAGGTTTCCTGCTGTCTCGATTTATCCTTGTACATGCGCTGGTCCGCTTCTCTCAGCACGTCGATCAAGGGTCGACTACCGGGGTTCGTCGCGACGCCGAGCGCCAGCCGCAGAGGGACATTCGACGCTTGTCGATTCTCGAGCAGAACGCACTTACGGGCTCGGTCGATCACCGCCTCTGCCGCGTGTTCGTCCATGTTTGGCAGAATCACCGCGAATTCGTCGCCGCCGATTCGAGCGACGATATCGACCGCGCGAAAGGCTGCCCTGAACACGTGCGCCGACCGGCGCAGCAGCTCGTCCCCTTCGGCGTGTCCGTATTCATCGTTCACCTGCTTCAAGCCGTTTACGTCCGCCATGACGATGCTGACCGGGGCGCAGCGGTCGTCTTGCATACGGCGGAGCTCGGTGTCGAAAAAGATCCGGTTGTAGAGGCCGGTCAACGCGTCGTGCGTGCTTGCGTACTGCAGCTCCGCCTCGGCTTGCTTGCGCACGGTAATGTCCTCGATCGTTCCCTCGTAATGC
>JAMCRS010000027.1 GCA_023380675.1 Chloroflexota bacterium | reverse complement strand
TGTTCGCCACCATCAGACGCGTCGAGGCTTGCAGTTGCTCGATCAATCGCTCCGGCGGAACCAGGCCCGCTAGTTTCTGCGTGAGCGCAGCAAAGTACGGCGGCAGGAACGTGTCCATCGAGTTCTGGGTCACGGAGGTGGCGGAATTTCCAACGGACGTGCCGGCGGATTGGCGCGGCACACTGGAAGATTTCGGAAGATTGCTGGAGCGGGGAGAATTGTAATCGACAAAAAAGACTTGCCAAGCCGTTGTTTTGTGGTATAATGGCAACACAGTCGGGCGGTTGGCTCAGTTGGTTAGAGCGCTACGTTGACATCGTAGAGGTCATAGGTTCGACTCCTATACCGCCCACTCATATTCAACGGCGATGATCAAGACGAGTAGCCGGAGACGCTGTCACAGGGAGACCGGGCCGGGATTGAGAGCCAGGTCGCGGAGCAACCGGCGAAAACCACTTGGGAGCTGGGTCACACACCTCGGACGCCACCGTTACGGCTAAAAGAGTGCACGTGCCCGATGTCGCGCGTGTGCAAAGCTGGGTGGAACCACGGGAGCAACTCTCTCGTCCCAAATGGGATGTGAGAGTTTTGTTTTTGTATTTTCGCACGCGGACAACCGGAAAGGAGTATTGTGTCAACGATAGACGTATTCCATTACGCGCGTCAGGAAGAGCTGGACGCGATATCCGAGGAGGGGCTCAAGCCCGGTTCTCGCTCCATGGATCTGGACTGCGAACTCCGCAAGAAATCGGTCTACGCATGGCTCGCGCCGGACTTTGACGTGATGGGCTACATCGAGAATCCGCAGTACGTCTGCCTGCGTGCGCGGGTCGACGCGGCCCGCTGCCGCGTCGCCCCCATGGAATTCATCGTTTCGGCGTACGTGAACCACATCGGGCGCGGGCAGCCGAAAAACCCCGAGGCTGCCGCACGCTTGATTGCGGCCTACGAAAAACTGGCCGTCTCGGCGGACCAGCACACCCTCGGAACATTTCGTGCGCCTGAAGTGCTGGTGGAAGGCGAGATCGACGCGGACGACATCGCCGTCGTCAAATCTCCCGAATCCGGCACCCGCGGCGAAGAGAACCGCCGCATCTACGCCGCCCGCTGGGCCGAGCACCTGATTCGGGTCCTGTCGATCCAGCGAACGCTGATGCAGCTCCAAGAGTTGACCGAGGCGGCCGTGCACCGCGGCGTGGCCGTCCGCGTCGCCAAGCACGACGACGCGACGGCGTACCTCGAAACCTACATGCTCGTGGAGACCGGAGAGTTCTTCACCGTCGAAAAGGAAGACTGAGCGCCGCCGCGGGTCGACCTGACCGGGCTCGCGGCCGCGATGACGCAAGGACGGGAACGCCGACGGCATCGCTCGGCGCGAGGGCCGACGATCGAATGGAGAGTAGCAGCATGGACGACGATTCCAAATTGGTCCCCATCAGACATTCTGCCGCCCACATCATGGCACAGGCGGTGATGGAGATTCTACCCGGCGCCAAACTCGGCTTTGGCCCCGCGATCGACGACGGCTTTTATTACGATTTTCAGCTCCCGCGCCCGCTGGCGCCGGAAGACCTGCCGGCGGTCGAGTCGCGAATGAAGGAGATCATCGCCGGCAAGCATCCGTTCCAGCGCGACGAGCTGTCAATCGACGCCGCCCGCAAGCGCTTCGCCGACCAACCGTTCAAGCTGGAACAGATCGAAGCGCTCGCCCGCGGCGAAATGGGCGAGCACGGCGAAGCCGCCGCCCGGCCGGCCGCGAGCGTCTCCATTTACACGCACGATGGTTTTACGGACCTCTGCCGCGGCCCTCACGTCGCAAACACGGGTGAGGTGCCCGCCGATGCGCTCCGTTTGCTCTCGATCGCCGGCGCGTACTGGCGCGGCAGCGAGAAAAATCCGCAATTGACGCGCGTCTACGGCACCGTCTGGCAGACCAAAAAGGAGCTGGACGAGCACCTGTGGCGGCTCGAGGAAGCGAAAAAGCGCGACCACCGCAAGCTCGGCCGCGAGTTGGGTCTCTTTTATTTCTCTGACGACGTCGGCCCAGGCCTACCGCTCTTTACCCCCCGAGGCGAGCTCCTCCGCCACACGATGGAGGATTATGTCCGCCAGACCCAGGAGCGTTACGGCTACCAACACGTCTGGACCGGGCACCTGGTCAAGGAAGACCTGTATCGGAAATCCGGCCACTACGACAACTACATCGACGCGATGTTCCCGCCGATGCAGGACGAAGATCTCGTCATGCGCCTCAAGCCGATGAACTGCCCCAGCCACATGACCCTTTACAAGGAAATGGGCAAGCATTCGTACCGCGAGCTCCCGCTCCGTTTCGCCGAGTTCTGCACGCTCTACCGGTACGAGAAACGCGGCGAGTTGACCGGCCTGACACGCGTGCGCGCGCTGACGCAGGACGATTGCCACGTTTTTTGCACCCAGGAACAGATCGAGAGCGAGTTCACGCTCGCGTTGAACCTCATCCGAGAGGTCCTGCAGGCCTACGCGTTTTCCGATTACCGGGTCCGCCTGTCCCTGCGCGGCTCGCAGGGCAAGTACGTCCAGGACGACGACAAATGGGACAAGGCAACCCGCGCGCTCAAATCCGCCCTCGACGCCAACCACGTCGAATACTTTGTCGCCGAAGGCGAGGCGGCGTTCTACGGTCCGAAGGCCGACTTTATGGCCAAGGACGTGCTGGGGCGAGAGTGGCAGTTGTCGACCATCCAGGTCGATTTCATCCAGCCGGCCCGCCTCGGAGTAGAATACGTCGCGGAAGACGGCCAGGTGCGCACGCCGGTCCTGATTCACCGCGCGGTCACCGGCTCGACCGAGCGTTTCCTCGGCGTCCTCATCGAGCAGTTCGCCGGCGCGTTCCCGGTTTGGCTCGCGCCGGTCCAGGCCATGATCGTCCCGATCGCCGACCGCCACATTCCGTACGCAAATAAGGTCGCCGAACGTCTTAAAGCGGCCAACCTGCGCGCGGAATTGGACACCCGCGGCGATCGTATGAACGCCAAGATCCGCGACGCGACGCTCCAAAAGATCCCCTACATTCTCGTCGTCGGCGACAAGGAGGAAGAGGCGACCGCGGTCGCGGTCCGCCTGCGGACCGGCGAAGACCTTAAGGCGATGCCGCTCGACCGGTTCCTTGAGATGGCCGGCAGATTGATCGCTGCCAAGGCGCTGGAGTTGAGATAACACCAATGTTCTCTTCCGCCGCGCATGCGTGTCATCACCGTTTATCAACCTGACCCAAATGAGTGGCTTGAGGATCGGCACAGGAGGCATTGATGAACCGCTGCCATTTTTGCGGAGGCGAATTGGTCGAGCAATTGACTACGTTCGTTTACGAAGACGATGGCCAAGTGTCAATCATCCGTAACGTTCCCGCGTTTGTTTGCAAGCAGTGCGGTGAGAAGGAATACGCGGAGGAAACCACGCATCGCATCCTGACCTTTCTCAAGCACCCGACACGACCTGCAGATATTCTGCACGTGCCAAGTTATGATTTGACGGAAGTCGTATGATCCCCGCCGAACGCATCGCGATTTTCCAGCGCGACCTCAACGCGCTCATGCTCGAGGACGACGCTATGGTCATCTTCAACCTAGCGCACGACGAGGACACGTTCGCGCAGCTCCGCCATGCTCGCGCGGGCGAGCCGCTTCTCTGTGAGGTCAGCAATCGGTCGGAAGGCTGGAATGACCACAGCCTGAATGCCGAGCAGACGGCCGCGCTGCGAGCCTTGGGGTACGAGATTCCGTCGCCGCACCACCAGGCCAATCCCCACAAGGAATACGCCGGCGACATGGCCGCACTCGCCCAGGAGATCGAACAGGTCTTCATCCAGGTCTTTCACGTCGCGGACGACTATGCCGTCGTATCGAGCGGGGTGATCTGGTGACGACCGCGAGCGGGCTGCACAGCATCGCCTTCGTCGGCGCGGGCATCATGGGCGAGGCTATGATCGCCGGCCTGCTGGACAA
>JAMCRS010000026.1:3309-8758 GCA_023380675.1 Chloroflexota bacterium | reverse complement strand
TTGCTTTTCCTGCGTCGGCGGTATAATTGAAAGTGAACCGCGTGTCTCGACCGCCGGCGACGGCCGCGGCCGACACGGCGGTTCTCTCGTCTTATGTGACCATCGCTTGTGAGTGCTCGTCAAGCCGGGATCGCGGAAGGAGCGTCTTGTGAAACCAGGGCTCCTGGAGACAAAGCTATTTCTGCCCTCTCCACCCCCCAAGCGCGTCGAGCGATCGCGACTCGTCGCGCGCCTGAACGAAGGCCTCGCCGCCGGGCGCGCCCTTACCCTCATCTCGGCGCCGGCCGGCTTTGGCAAGACCACTTGCGCCAGCGAGTGGGTGCACCTTCTCGATCGGCCGGTTTCCTGGCTCTCGCTGGAGCCGGCGGACGACGACCCCGGCCGGTTCTTTCACTACTTCGTTGCCGCGCTGCAAAGAGCGGACCCCAGCCTCGGCCTCGAGGCGGAAGAGGTCTTGTCAGCGCCGGCGGGACAGCGCCCCCCGCTCGAATCCCTCGCCACGATCTTGCTCAACGACATCTCCAAGTCGGACCGTGAGTTCGTCCTGGTGCTGGACGATTTTCAGGTGATCCAGGACAGCGCCATACTCAAGACGCTGGAAAAGGTGCTGAACAATGCGACTCGGGAACATGCACCTCGTCCTGGTGACCCGCGAAGATCCTCCGCTTCCGCTGGCGCGACTCCGGGCCAACAACGCGATGACGGAGATCCGCGCCGCCGATTTGCGTTTCACGCGGGAGGAGGCGGACCGTTTTTTGAATGGACTGATGGGTCTGGCGCTCGACGAAGGCGACGTCGCCGCGCTGGAAGATCGGACTGAAGGCTGGGTGGTCGGACTACAGCTTGCAGGCCTGTCGATGCGCGACCGGACCGACCCGGCCGGATTTATCGCCGGGCTCAGCGGGAGCCACCGCTATATCTTGAGCTACCTCACGGAACAAGTCCTCGGCCGGCAGCCGTCCGAGACGACAGATTTCCTTTTGGCGACATCGATCCTGGACAAGCTGACCGGCGATCTGTGTGATGCGGTCACCGGCCGAAGCGACAGCGCCGCCTTGCTCGAGAGACTGTTCACCGCGAACCTTTTCCTCGTCCCGATGGACGACGAGCAGCACTGGTACCGCTATCATCATCTGTTCGCCGATCTGCTGACCAACCGGCTGCGGCAGACCTTCCCCGTCGAGGCGATCCAGCGCTTGCACTGCCGTGCGAGCGAGTGGCTGGCGCAGAACGGCCTGCTCGACGAGGCGGTCCGTCACGCGTTCCAAGGCAAGGATTACGAGAGAGCCATTGCCCTGGTGGAGCAAGCGGCCCGCGGCATGATGTTTGCCGGCCGGGCGAGCGCTCTGCGGAATTGGCTGGACGCGGTGCCAGAGGAATCCTTTCGCCTTCATCCACGCCTGAGCATTTACCGGCTGTGGATCGACCTCATGCAAGGGAAATCGGACCTGTCTGAACGGGCCCTGCAAGCAGACGAGAACTTGTTGAGAGACCTGCCTCCGTCATCCGAAAACGACAAGCTGCGCCGCGAGTTGATGGTGGTACTGTGCCGCTTTGTGGCTCTGACGGGGAACACGAAAAGGGCAATCCGGCTGGCCGAAGAGGCCTTGGACTCTCTTCCTGAAAGTGATCTGGCCTCGCGTGCGCGTGCCCATTCTGCGCTCGCGATCGCCTTCTGGCTGGAGGGCCAGGTGGAGCAAGGGGAGCGGGCGTACGCCGAATGCCTTCGTCTCGCGCAAGCCGCCGGATATTACAGCCTGGCCGCGCACACGACGATGGTGATGGCGATGGGACTGTGCAACTACGGCCGCCTCCACGAGGCAGCCCGGTATTGTCAATCGATCGTCGATATGGGTCGGCAAGCGAGACAAAAGATATTTTACCCGGCAGGTCAAGGCCACATCGGCCTAGCCGGCATTCATCTGGAATGGAACGATCTGGAGGCCGCAGAGGACCATCTGAGCAAGGGGATGGAACTGTGCGAACAGGGAGGTCTCGCTGGAGTTTCAACGGGATACGCAATTGGCGCGCGTCTGCGTCAAGCGAAGGGAGACCTGGAGGGCGCCCTGGAACAGCTCCGTCTTGCGCGGAACTTTCAGGCCGGCGCGGACCCTACGGTCTCCGCCCGTCACCTAGTGCTCCGCCGCGCGCTGGGCGACGTCGACGAGGTCGCTCGTCTCGCGTCGCCTCTCTTCAGGCTGCTCAGTGCCGGGCAAGGGTCCGGTCGGCTTGCTCCCTTGGTAGTCGAAGACTTGCAGGCCATGGCCATTCGAGCGCTGCTCGCACTGGGCGAGACAGAGCGGGCGAGAGAGATGCTGGACAAGCTCGAGGCTACGGCAGAGCCGGCCGGGAGGCGCGGCCGGCTGATCGAGGTCTACTTGCTGAGGGCGCTGGCTCTAACGCGCAGCCGGGAGAGCGGGGTCCCGTCGGCGCTCGAATGCTTCGAGCGGGCGCTGGATCTGGCGGAACCAGAGGGCTATGTCCGGCTGTTCCTGGAAGAGGGGACGGACGTGATCCCGCTGTTGAACGCAGTCGCGGGCCGCCCGGGCGCGCCTGAACGGCTCATCGCGTACGCTCGAAAATTGCTGAATGCGTTTCCTGCCGGAGAGATGGGCCGTCCTGGCGAAAAGGGAACAGCCTGCCAGCCGAATCGATCCGAGTGCACAGAAGCAAACGAGATGGTGGAGTCTCTGAGTCGGCGCGAACTGCAAGTGCTGCGGCTCATGGCACAAGGGTTGACGTACGAGCAGGTCGGTCAGCAGCTCGCGGTAACGGTCAACACCGTTCGATTTCACGTGAAAGGCATTTACGGCAAGCTGGGGGTCGGCAAACGCTCGGCAGCCGTCGACAAGGCAAGGTCACTAAGGCTGCTCGACTAACCCGGCACGCACGCCCCCGCACGCAACCCCCGGGAAACTACATATTTCGCTCCCCAAGCCTACATGTTCATGTGGTCACTTGAACGCCGCTTTGCGCTATCCTATCGCGTGGGGAGGCCCGTCATGCCACACCTACAAGAGCGTGCGCCGTACGTCATCCGGATCGGCGGCAGTATCGATAAGAGCTTGGTCGACTGGTTCGGGCCGGTCGATATCGCGAGCGCGTCGCAAGAGGACGGGCGGACGATATCCGAGTTGTCGGGAATCGTCACGGACCAGGCCGGGCTGGTCGGCCTCATCCGGCACCTCCACGGGCTCGGCATCGTGCTGCTTTCCGTCGAACGCGGCGCGCACGATTCGCAGGCCAAGTGAAGAGTTTAAGAATAGAGACTGTTTATCCAGGCCGCGGCAAGCCCTTCCCAATGCAAGTGTTCACAAACAAAGGAGATTTGTAATGGAAGCGATGAGACTCGCATCGGTCGGAATTGACGAACGCCTTGACGCAGCGGACATCGTACCTGGAGACAGCAGCTGGAAGAGCATCTACCGACTCGGCGGAGCGGCCGCGCTGGCGACCGTGCTGGTGGGGCTGGCCGAGATCTTCATTACGTTTCTCCCGGGGGGTGCACGTGTTGCGTCCAGCAACGTAACCGTCGTCGATTGGTTCACGGCGTTTCAGAACAATGGGTTCATGGGACTGCGCAACCTTGGCCTGCTGAACATTATCCTCACCGCGCTCGCGATCCCGCTCTTTGTCGCGCTCTACGGCGCCCATCGACGAGTCAATGCGCCGTACGCCGCGCTCGCGCTGATCGTGTCCGTCATGAGCGTCGCTGTCTTCTACGCGACGAATAGGGCGTTTTCCATGCTCGCGCTGAGCAACGCGTACGCCGCCGCCACGACGGAGGCGCAGAGAGCTGCGCTGATCGCAGCGGGCCAGGCGATGCTCGCGGTTGGGGAAAGCCACACGCCGGGGACATTCTTGGCATTCTTTCTCTCAGAGGCTGCCGGCATCATCATGGGCGCCGTCATGCTGCAGGGCCGCATCTTTGGAAGAGCGACCGCCTGGGCCGGAATCCTGGCCTTTACATTCTTGATGGGCTTTGAGGTCTGCTCCTCCTTCGTTCCGGCTCTGTTCGACGCCGCATTGATCCTTGCTCTGTGCGGGGGGGTCTTGAGCATGGCGTGGGATATACTCGCCGCGCGAACGTTGTTCGAGCTGGCGCGCCATGCACCGTGAGACGGCACGCCAGTAGACGCAATCGGAATGGTTAATGCAAACGGGGGGATGAAAATGGAAAAACTCTCTGCGACAGCTCGGTGGCTGGAGCTGTTGATCGTAGCGGCAATGGCCTTCTTGTTCGGCTTTTTCACGATCCATCGACGGTTGAACACCGGCTATTTTACTGACCGGTTCGGGCCGGTAGAAATGCTCTGCCTTTACGGCCCGATACTCGTGGCATTGGCGCCGCCAGTTGTCAGAGCTGTCGGCGGCAATCGGAACCCGGGGAGACCGTGGGAAGCGGCCGCCCGGTTGTCTTTGGCAATCGGCTCTCTGGAGCTCTTGCTCGTGTTCCCCTTCGAGTTCTCTCACCTGGCAGACGTCTTGCCCGAAGGGATTCGCTTTGCCCTCGCCTGGGTCACGAACGACATTGGGAGGATCGTCCTGGCTTTTCAGGTCATCCTGGGGCCGTTTGCGGCTCTATCGGCGATGAGCAAGTATTTTGCACTTCGCAGGCAGGGTCCCGCGGTCACGACTTGACGCCGCATCAAGCACCCGGGCACAAACTCGGGTTGACGCTGTTCAAGGCAGCCAACCTGATTCACAAAGCCAGGGAATAACGGCACGCGCATGATCCTGAAAAACCTTCTTCGGCGGAGGGCGCGCACCTTAATCACCCTCTGCGGCATCGCCATCGGCGTAGCGGCGCTGGTCGCGCTCGGCGGCTTTGCCGAAGGGTATCTCAATTCGTTCAGCACGATACTGACGTCGAGCGGTGCGGACGTGATCGTCACGCAGAGCGATGCGTCGGACATTCTCTTTTCCTCCGTCGACGCCCTCCAAGGATCGCAGCTCGCGGCCATTCCCGGCGTCAAAGCGATCTCGGGCGCGCTGTTCGGACTCGGGTCCACGCCGGATACGCCCTTCTTTGTCGTTTTGGGCCTCGATCCGAAAGAGTTCGCCATCCGCCACTTTGAGATCGTCGAGGGGCAGCCGCTCGGCGGCGCACACCAAATGCTGCTGGGCCGGGCGGCGCAGCGGAATCTGAACAAGAAGCTGGGCGACAACTACCGGATCCGGGAGTCGTCATTCCGCATCGTCGGCGTCTACGAGACGGGCTCGGGATTCGAGGAAAACGGCGCGGTCATCTCGCTCAAGGACGCACAAAAGGTCCTCGGCAAACCGGACCAGGTAACGTACTATCAGCTTCAGGTCCAACGTCCCGCGATGACGCCAAACGTAATCCAGGAGGTGGAACGGCGCTTGCCAAAGCTGGCCGCTTCCAAATCGGCCAACTACATGGAAAGTCAGACCGTGACGACCGTACTCCGCTCGATGGGATGGCTCA
>JAMCRS010000026.1:0-3229 GCA_023380675.1 Chloroflexota bacterium | reverse complement strand
TCTGCTGGCGGTGCTCGCCGGTGGATTGGGGATGATGAACACGATGATGATGAGCGTGTTCGAGCGGACACGCGAGATCGGCGTCCTGCGCGCTCTCGGTTGGCGCAAGCTGCGGGTGATGCGAATGATCCTGGGCGAAGCAATGGTCCTGAGCATAGCGGGAGGGCTGCTGGGCAATCTGCTCGGCCTGGCGATGCTGTGCGCCGCCAATCGGATACCGGCCATCGCCGGCATCGTGGACGACGCGTATTCCGCTGCGCTGGCAATCGAGGCGATGCTGGTCGCGCTCGTTCTGGGAGTCCTCGGCGGACTGTACCCTGCGTGGCGTGCGTCGCGACTGCCGCCGGCCGAAGCGATGCGCTACGATGGCTCGAGCACGGTGCGCGGGAGAACCGGCCGTTTCGCAAGGAATGGGTCCTTTGGCGACCTGGCGTTGCGAAACCTGATGCGCCAAAGAACGCGGACGTCGACGACGATGCTCGCCGTCGGCGTGGGCGTCGCGTTGATCGTCGTATTGGGCGGAATAGGCGACGGGATGATGAAACAGCTCGGGAGCATGGGAAGCGGCATTGGCGATCTGATGATCGGCGAGGCGAAGGCGTCCGACATGTATCGCGCGGCGATCGACGACAAGGTTGGCCGTTACGCCGCCTCGCTCCCGGGAGTCGAGAGCGTTTCCGGCCTGCTGTTGGGAAGTACGGCGATTCCGGGCACGGCCTTTTTTCCGGTTTTTGGAATGAACCCCACGAGCTACGGAATTCGCCATTTCGCCGTTGCGGAAGGGGAACGGATCCGCACCCCACGCGATCTTCTGCTCGGAAAAGCAGCCGCCAAGAGCCTCAAGAAACGGATCGGCGATCCATTGCGAGTCGCTGGAAACAGCTATCGGGTGGCAGGCATTTTCGAGACCGGCGTCGGATACGAGGAGAGCGGCGCCGTTCTGTCGCTCGCAGAAGCGCAGCGCATTTTCAGAAAGCCGAACCAGGTGAGTTACTATGGGATCAAGCTGAGAGATCCCGGCCAGGCCGACGCGGTGCGGAAACAGATCGAGATGCGGATGCCGCAAGTCAGCGTATCCCAGTCCAGCGAGTTTGGAGAAAGATCGAGCGACATGCGGAGCTTTCGCGTCATGACGACCGTCCTCTCTCTGGTCTCCATTCTGGTCGGCGGCGCCGGCATGGCGAATGCGCTGTTGATGAGCGTCTACCAGCGAATGCGCGAGATCGGAACGCTGCGGGCCCTCGGGTGGCGGAGGGGCCGGGTCGTGTGGATGATCGTCCGCGAAGCGATCCTGTTGAGCCTGTTGAGCGGACTGGCCGGCGTGGCCGTTGGAATCGGCTTGGGGACGTTGGTCTCTTTTGTGTCGAGCATGGGCGCGTATCTGAAGGGAAGCTACTCGCTGGCGCTCGTAGCTCAAGCTCTGCTCGTCGCGCTGTTGCTGGGCATGCTCGGAGCTTTGTATCCGGCGTGGTACGCCGCGAATCTCTCACCGATCGAGGCGCTGCGGTACGAGTAGGGGGAGTCCGAACAGCCGAGCCTCGAGTATCCGGAAGCGCGTGCGGGTCCCTGCAGCTGTCGGCTGGTTTGGAGCCGTGGGCGCGGGAATGCCGGCGCCTGCTACTGACCGGGACGCAAGGCTCTGGATCCGGCCCATTCGTATTCCAACTGCACAATCTGATCCCAACGCTAACGTCCGTCGAGAACGTCGAGGTCCCGCTTGAAGAAAAGGGGCGACCCCAGAAAGGTCGCCCCTTGGGTTTTTAAGCTAGTCCGTCGGCGTTGCTTCCGAGACGATAGCGCGCACCTGACTGAGCTCGGAAATTCGAAAGTCGGATTTCAAGTCCTGGTGTCGGGTAAATCGGCTTGGAAAGCCGATTACGGTCATGCCGGCGGCTTTGGCGGCCAACATGCCGGATGCGCTATCCTCCACCGCGAAGCAATCGCCGGGCGAGACCCCCAACCCGGCTGCGGCGTGCAGGTAGACGTCCGGCGCCGGCTTGGAGCGGCGCACGTCGTCGCTGGTCACGACCACGCGGAAAAAAGGCGCGATTTCCAACCTCTGTAAGACGTTGCTCACGTCGACGCGAGGTGAGGCGGAAGCGATCGCGGTGAGAATTTCGCGCGCCTGAAGGAACTGCAAAAGTTCGACGAGGCCGTCCGACGGCTCGAGCTCGCCCCGCGTCTGGATCAACTTCGAATAGGTTGCACGCCGCTCGCTCGCCATTGTTTCGAGCGAGACCGGCAGGTTGTACCGGGCGTGGGCGGCCGCGACGTCTTGTTCTACGGGCGTACCGACGTAGACGGTTGCCCATTCGTGCTCCGAAATCTCGATGCCGTACGGCTTCAAGACCAGATTGAAGGCCTTGAGCTGAATCGATTCAGTGTCGGCCACTACTCCATCAAGGTCAAAGACTACTGCAGAACAAGGCATTGGGAATCTCCGATTTCGATCGCGAGTCTAGCGCCGTGGGGCAATTGTATGCAGAACGTGCGGTCACGGCAACCTGGTTAACGAGCGTGGACCGCAACCCGTTTTCTGCGAGAAAACGGGTTTTTGTTGCAACACGCTAGACCGCATTCTATGACACAACGGGTCAATTTGGATACACATATGTGAATCTTTATCAAATTCGTGCAAGAAACTATTGAATTATCGACGCCGGAAATGTATAATGCCGGACATAGAGATTCACATAGTCCAGTCTTATTCACATTCGTTAGCGAGGCCGCTGCAATCTGACACAATGGACAACGACAGGCTAGAGCTACTGGCTGAGATTGCGAGTCTCTATTACGAAGAGAACCTTAGCCAGGACGAGATTGCGACTCGAACCGGTTACTCACGCTCGATGGTCTCCCGCCTGTTGACGGACGCTCGCAAGCAGGGGATGGTCGAGATTCGGGTCCGCCATCCGATTGGGCGGCGGTTCGACCTCGAACGGGAGTTGCAGGCCGGGCTAGGGTTGAAGGCAGTCCGGGTGGTCATGCGGGGCGCGCTAGAGCATCCGGAGATGCTGCGCCGACTCGGACGGGCGGCCGCACAACTCGTCGAAGAGCTCGTCTACGACGACATGTCGGTCGGGGTGTCCTGGGGCACGGGCGTGTTTGAGACGGTCAATGCGCTCCGGTCGGGCACACATTCCGGTGTGCACGTTCTCCAGATGATCGGTTCGCTGGGCACGCCCGACCCGCAGATCGACGGGCCGGAGCTCGCACGGCGCATGGCCCG
>JAMCRS010000025.1 GCA_023380675.1 Chloroflexota bacterium | reverse complement strand
GCGCGATCGCGGGGCCGTGGCCGGCCAAGGACCGCCTGCTCGTCTGCCTCAGCCCCGGCACCTTGAGCGAGCGCCTCATCCGTACGGCGCGCCGCCTCGCGGAGGAGCTCGACGCCGAATGGTTCGCCGTTTACGTCGAAACTCCCAACCTGACCCGCCTGCCGGCCGCCAAGCGCGAACGGATCGCGCGGACGCTCCATCTCGCCGAGACGCTCGGCGCCAAGGTCGTGACGGTGCCCGGCGCCTCCGTCGCCGAAACCATCGTCGGCTACGCGCGTTCGCACAACGTCACCAAGATCATCGCGGGCAAGCCGGTCCGTTCGCGTTGGGTCGATCTGCTGCGCGGCTCGGTCGTCGACCAGATCATCCGCCACAGCGGCAACATCGACGTCTATGTCATGAGCGGCGGAGAGACGTCCTCGCCGGCCGTCGCGACGAACGACTGGCAGCCGCACCGGCCCCTGCGGCGCTATCTTATCAGCCTCGGCTTGGTAGCGGCCGCGACGCTCCTCAGCGTGCCGATTCACCGGACCATCACGCCGACGAACCTGGTAATGGTCTACCTCGCGGTCGTCGTCGTGGCCGCGGTCTATCTGGGCCGCGGTCCTTCGATCGTCACCGCGGTCCTGGGCGTTTTGGCGCTCGACTTTTTCTTCGTGCCCCCCTCGTTTACTTTCGCGGTCGCCGACACGCAATACCTCCTCACATTCGGCGGACTCCTCGTCGTCGGCCTCGTCATCAGCGCCCTGACCGTGCGAGTGAGGGAACAGGCGGAGGCAACGCAGCGCCGCGAGGCGCAGACGGTCGAGCTGTACGAATTCACGCGCGACCTTTCGGCGACGAACGGCATCGAGGACATTGTGCGCGCGATCGTCGCACACGTCAGCCAGACGTTCGGACGCGATATCGTCATCCTCTTGCCCGAAGGCGATACGCTCAAGCCGCGCGCGATCAGCGACGGGCTTGGCTCAACGACAACGAGCACGCGGTAGCCGCCTGGGCCTACATGCACGGCGAGTCCGCCGGGCGCGGCACCGACACCCTGCCTGCCGCGGCCGTGCGTTATCTGCCCCTCAAGACCGCCCGGGCGGTCGTCGGCGTGCTCGGCGTCAAGCCCGTCGATCCGAACGCGCATCTCACCCCGGAAGAACGGCGCCTCCTCGAGTCGTTCGCCAATCAGGCCGCGCTTGCGATCGAGCGCACGCAGCTCGCCGACCAGGCTCGGCAGGCGCAGGTCCTGCAGGCGACCGAAAAACTCCAGTCCGCCCTGCTCAACTCGATCTCCCACGACCTGCGCACGCCGCTCGTATCCATCACCGGCACACTCAGCAGCCTGCAGGAGGACGGCTTGCCGTTGGACGACGGGACGCGCCGGAGTATGGTCGAGACCGCCTATGCCGAAGCGCAGCGGCTCAATCACCTGGTCGGCAATCTGCTGGACATGTCGCGGGTGGAAGCCGGCGCGATGCACGTCACGCCGGAACCCTGCGAAGCCGGGGACGTCATCGGCTCGGCGCTCGACCGCGTGGATCCGCTGCTCAAGGGTCGCTCCGTGCACGTCGAGGTGCCAGCGGCGCTTCCGCTCGTGCCGATGGATTTCGTCCTCATCGTCCACGTGCTGGTGAACCTGCTCGACAACGCATGCAAGTTTTCACCGCCCGGCTCGCCGATCGACGTCACGGCACGTGCGGCCGGCGGCCGCGTCGAGATATCGGTGGCTGACCGCGGCATGGGGATCCCGCCGGCCGACCTCACGCGTGTGTTCGACAAGTTCTATCGCGTCGAGCGGCCGGAAGGCATCGTCGGGACCGGTCTGGGATTGGCGATCTGCAAGGGGATTGTGGAGGCGCACGGCGGCACGATCCGCGCCGGGAATCGCGAGGGGGGCGGCTCAGCGGTCACGTTTTCTCTGGCCGCGGCGGAGCCGGCGAGCGCCGCGCCCGCGCGGGAGCTTGCGGCATGAGCGACCCGAGCCCGCGTGTTCTGGTCGTAGACGACGAGGCGCCGATTCGCAAGTTCCTGCGCGCTTCGCTCACGGCGCACGGCTATCTCGTCTTCGAGGCGGCAACCGGCGCCCAGGCGCTGGACGCCGTCGTCAGCCATCAGCCCGACCTGGTGATCCTGGACCTCGGGTTGCCGGACATGGACGGTCTCGAGGTGACCCGGCGTCTGCGCGAGTGGTCCCAGGTCCCCATCGTCGTGCTTTCCGTGCGGGAACACGAGACGGACAAAGTACAGGTGCTGGACGCCGGCGCCGACGACTATGTCACCAAGCCCTTTGGGATTGCCGAGCTCCTGGCGCGCATGCGCGCGGCGATCCGACACGCCGCGCAGCCGGCCGGCGAATCCGTTTTCACGACCGGCGATCTCGTTATGGACCTGGGCCGTCGGCTCGTCACCGTCGGCGGGAAAGAGATCCAACTCACCCCAACCGAGTACGGGCTGCTGCGCGCGCTCGCGACGAATGCGGACAAGGTCCTCACCCATCACCAATTGCTGCGCCTCGTCTGGGGCGCGGCGTTTGGCGACGAGACGCACATCCTTCGCGTGAATATCAGCAATCTGCGCCGCAAGATCGAGTCCGACCCGACCCGACCGCGTTATATCATCACCGAGCCGGGGGTCGGCTACCGGTTGCGCGCGGAGCTCTGACGAGCCCAGGGCGCCGATCCGTTCTACACCTGTCCGACCTGCGACTTTAAATACGCCTCGACAAACTCGTCCCACGCGCCGTCCAGGACATTGTCCGTTCGCGAGGTCTCGAACTCCGTTCGATGGTCCTTGACCATCTGATAGGGATGCAGCACGTACGAGCGAATCTGATTGCCCCAACCGGCCTCGACGTGCTGCCCTTTGATCCGCGCCTTTTCTTGTTCCCGCTTCTCGATTTCCATTTCGATCAATCGCGAGCGCAGCACTTTGAACGCGTTTTCCTTGTTTTGCAGTTGAGAGCGCTCGTTCTGGCACGTGACCACGATCCCGGTCGGTATGTGCGTGAGCCGCACCGCGGTGGCGACCTTTTGGACGTTCTGTCCGCCGTGCCCCGAGGCGTGGTAGATGTCGATCTTGACCTCGTCCGGCTTGATCTCCGCTTGGACCGCGTCCTCGATCTCCGGCATGACCTCGACCAGCACGAAGGAGGTGTGTCGGCGGTGGTTGGCGTCAAAGGGCGAGAGGCGCACCAGCCGATGCACCCCGCGCTCGGCTTTCAGGCGTCCGTACGCGTACGGACCGACGATCCGAATCGTCGTCGATTTGATCCCCGCCTCGTCCCCCGGCATCTCCTCCAGGATTTCCGTCTCGTACTTTTTCTTTTCGGCGTAGCGGAGGAACATCCGCATCAGCATCTGCGCCCAATCTTGGGATTCGGTGCCTCCGGCGCCCGCGTGGATCGAGAGGATCGCATTGTTGTGGTCGTACTCGCCCGAAAAGCGGAGTTCGAACTCGAGCCCGTCGAGCTCCTTTTCGATCGCGGCGGTCTCGCGTGCCACCTCTTCGCCGAGCTCCGCAGGT
>JAMCRS010000024.1 GCA_023380675.1 Chloroflexota bacterium | reverse complement strand
GTAGACGTGCCTCAATAAAGGGTTGACGACGGAACGGCTGTCGCCGGTACGGTTGACTTTGACGCGGCTTTCCTAGTGGCGCCGCGGTCGGCCACTGGGTGGCCGACGGGCTAGCTGTCGGCGCAGAATAGAAATGTCACCCGTTGGGGCGGGTTTGTGTGACCGGCTCCCCTGTACTTAGATTCCCCATTCACGAGCGCGCACCCGATCGGAGATGCCGCGGGTCAAGCTCAATGCCCGTTCGGCCGCGGCGATCGAGAGCGTTCCCAATCCGCAAGCCGGCGTGATCAAGGCTCGCTCGAAGAGCAGCTCGCGGTCGATCCCCCTCTTGACCAAGAGCCCGACGGCGGCATCCAAACGCGCCAAAAGGGTGTCGACCGTCTCCTGCGCGATCTGCTCCTCAACCGTCGGGACGATCCCCCACGCCAGCGCGCCGCCACGTCCAAGAAAATCTTTGACGTGTTCGGCAAACAGTGCTATGTTCTCGCTATAGTTGTAAGCGTCGAACGAGATCACGTCCACCGACGTCTCGAGCAACATAGACCAATCGGTATTGCCGCAACAGTGCGTGCCCTTGACACAGCTCAGGCTAGCGAACACCTCCTCCAGGTCGCGCACGACCTCATCGCGGTTCAACGAAACCAGCGACGCCCCGATCAACGCAAGCGAAGGCTCGTCCACGAACACCAGCGGCTTGCCCAGCTCTGAGAGGAATTGCTCCTCCCATTGGGCTTTGCGCGCCAGGTGCTTGACCAACACGTCACGCAGCGAATCGTCGTAGAGGATCGGCCGCAGGTTCTGATCGACCACCTTGAGCCCAAAACTGATGGGGCCGGTCACCTGTCCCTTGATCCATTCTGCGGCGCCCAGGTTCGGCCGCTGCTCGCGCAGGCCGTACAACCCGGCCGCATACTCGCGGCTGATCGCGAATCGCTTGGGATCGTTTTCCAGGTAGCGCGTGTAGAAGGATTCGATCTCGCCCAGCGTCTCATCCCCGATCACCGCGCCGATCCATTCGTGCGCGAGGTCGATCCGCACGCCGACGAGGTCTTCGCTGAACTGCGCGTACATGTTCTCTCGAAAATCGCGCCGCGAGAGCTGGGGCCAATAGGGGAGGGTGGGAAACGTCGACAACACCAGGCGCAGTGCGACCTGCGGGTCGGCGTGCGGCATGCTGCCGACGCCCGTCGCCTGCGCCCGCGGAGCGAAGCGACCCATCGTATGTCCTTTCCCGATCGGAGGGTGCGCGTATTCTAGCACCAACCGGGCGCAAGACCAAAAGCTGGCGCGGAAGTAATTGACTGAACAGAAAGGAGGAGACCGACGCGTTCATTCGCCGCCGGGTGGTCGCCGCCGGCGACTTGGACAAAGGTTGCACGAGATTTTGACCCGTTTTTGACCGCTTTATGCTATCCTACCGTGGGAGTTCGAGCGGTCGTTCATTTCCCATTCTTGAAGAAAGGTGCATCGAAGGAGGAGCCAAGGATGGCCATCAAGATCAAGCACCCCGTGCCCAGCGACATCGAAATTGCACAGGCTGCAAAGTTGAAACCAATTCTTCAGGTCGCGGAAGAAATCGGCCTGAAGGAAAAGGAACTGGAGCTGTTTGGACCGTACAAGGCCAAAGTTCACCTGGACGTACGCGACCGTCTGAAGAAGCGAAAACAAGGCAAGTACATCGACGTCACCGCCATCACGCCGACTCCACTGGGCGAAGGCAAGACGACGACCACCTGTGGGCTCTCCCAAGCCCTGGGCGCGCACCTCAAGCAGAGCGTCATGACATGCATCCGCCAGCCTTCGATGGGACCCACCTTTGGAATCAAGGGAGGCGCCGCCGGCGGCGGATACTCGCAGATCGTCCCGATGGAGGACTTTAACCTTCACCTCACCGGCGACATTCACGCCGTGAGTGCGGCCAACAACCTATTGGCCGCCGCGATCGACGCACGCATCCTGCACGAACGCGCGACGCCGGACGACGACAAGCTGGCGCAGGCGCTTTGCCCCGACGGAAGTTTTGCCCCCTCGATCCTCCGCCGCGCCAAACGACTCGGAATCCACGCCACTAAGCTGGCCGACCTGAATCCGGACGAGCGGCGGCGCATGTTCCGACTCGACATCGACCCAAGCAGCATCACGTGGCAGCGTGTGGTCGACATCAACGACCGCCACCTCCGCAAGATCCAGATCGGACTGGGGGACGAAGAGAAGGGGAACGAGCGGATTACGGGCTATGATATTTCGGTCGCCTCGGAGGTCATGGCGATTCTCGCGTTGACCACAAGCATCGAGGATATGCGGGAGCGCTTCAGCCGGATCGTCGTCGGCACCAGCACAAAAGGCGAGCCAGTCACCGCGGAAGATCTTGGCGTCGCCGGCGCGATGACCGTTCTGATGAAGGACGCCATCATGCCGAACCTGATGCAGACTCTGGAAGGGACCCCGGCGTTCGTGCACGCGGGCCCCTTTGCGAATATCGCCCACGGCAACTCGTCCATCGTCGCCGATCAGATCGCGCTCAAGCTCGCCGACTATGTCGTCACCGAATCAGGCTTTGGCGCCGACATCGGAATGGAAAAGTTTCTGGATATAAAGTGCCGCGCCTCCGGCCTGATCCCCAACACCATCGTGATCGTCGCGACCGTGCGTGCGCTCAAGATGCATGGCGGCGGACCCAAAGTGGTGGCCGGGCGCCCGCTCGACAAGGCGTATACGGAAGAAAACCTCGCCCTGCTCGAAAAGGGAATGGGCAACCTGCTCAAGCACATCGGAAACGCCAAGTCGTTCGGCGTCCCAGTCGTGGTGGCGATCAATTCGTTCAAGTACGATACGCCCTCGGAAGTCAAGCTGGTCAAACAACTGGTCGAACAGGCCGGGTCGGTAGCCGTTCCGTGCACGCACTGGATGAACGGCGGCAAAGGCGCGATCGAGCTCGGCGAAGCCGTGATGGACGCCGCCAAGCAGAAGAGCAGCTTTGAGTTCCTCTACCCGCTCGACTGGCCGATCAAGAAAAAGATCGAGACGATCGCGGCCAAGATCTACGGCGCCGACGGCGTGGACTATACGCCGGAAGCGGAAGCCAAGATCGAGCTGTACACCCGGCTGGGATTCGCGAATCTGCCGCTGTGCATGGCCAAGACGCACCTCAGTCTCACGCACGACCCGGCGCTCAAGGGCCGGCCGACCGGCTGGAGACTGCCGATTCGCGACATTCGCGCCTCCGTGGGAGCGGGATTCCTCTATCCGCTCTGCGGCACGATGCGCACGATGCCCGGCCTTCCGACGCGTCCCGTCTTCTACGATGTGGACCTGGACATGAAGACGGGTAAGGTCGTTGGCCTGTTTTAGCGATAGCCCAAGACAGCAGGCTGCAACGCTGCGGTCTGCTGTCTTGATAAGGGAAACTCGATGGATATCCTCGCCGTCGTCTCGGGCGAATTCGGGCGCCGTTTTGCCCGCAACTTGCGTGAGCACGGTCCACAAACGTGGACGGTTGAAACGTGGACCGCGCCCTCGCATTTTCCTATTGTCGTCGACGAGCCGCGCGATTTCCTCCCGGCCTCGCTCCCTTCGGCGAACTTGATTCTCGCCGTCGGCGAGCACCCGGGCATCGCGGAACTGCTCCCGGAAGTCGCCCGGCTGACCGGCGCGCGAGCCATGATCGCGCCGGTGGACCGCGTCGAATGGCTTCCCAGGGGACTGATGAATCAACTGGCCGGCTGGATGAAACAAGTTGGCGTCGAATGCGTCTTCCCAAAGCCCTTTTGCTCCTTGACCGAAAACAGCTATAGCCTGCGCGGGCTTCGCGTCGAGTACGCGATTCCGTTGATCGCCGAATTCGCCCGTTACTTTGGCCGGCCCCGCGTATCGGCGACCGTCGATGTGGATTCCCTCACGATCGACGGGGTTGTTGTAGAGCGCGATGCAACGTGCGGGTGCCTGCGCTTTGTGGCCGAGGGGATGCGCGGCGTCAAGGTCTCGGACGCCGAGTTCCAGGCCGGTATGTTGCACCATCATTATCCCTGTCTCGCGTCGATGGGCGTCGATCCGGATTATGACGACACCCTGCTCCACGTCAGCGGCAACCTTTGCCGCGACGCATTCTCGGCTGCGGTCAAGCCTTTCGTCGAAACGCACTATTTCCGTCCGACCGGACTCGTAGAAGACAAAAATCCAGAGTGGCGGCCGCGGAATTCGGCCGTCTGAGCCATTATCCATTCGAGTGGCAAATCTGATATCCGAGGGAGGATACCGTGAAGAAACTCACCCTGACCATCCCGCCGATGTATGCGGACCACCACGTCACGAACGTCAAGCGGCTGCTCACGCCGATCTCGGGCGTCGAGAGCGTGTCCGCGAGCTCCGCGTTCAAAGAACTCGCGCTCACGTTCGACGAGTCCAAGACGTCCGAGGCCGCGCTGGTGCAAGTCCTGTCGGACGCGGGCTATGCCCCCGGCCAGGAAGAGGTCGTGGCCCGGTCGCCGTTTGCGACGCCGGACAAGGCGTGGGAAAAGCTGGGCGTTCGCTCGACCGAGACGAGTCAGGTCGACCTGCAATTGTCCGGCGAGTTTCGGAAATATTGATCCGCCGACTCGACAAGCCATAGTTCCAAGGAGGAAAGCATGGCAAGGGAAGCTGCCCCCAAGATCCAAACGATCGACCCCGCTGCTGCGGAAATGATAAAACGCGCGGACGAGCTGGGTTATTCCACCGCGTTCAGCCGCGCGGCCAAGATGGCCCCCTGCCCGATCGGCTCGGAAGGGGCCTGCTGCCAGATGTGCGACATGGGCCCGTGCCGCCTGACGCCCACCAAGGCCAATCCCGACCCCGTCGGCGTCTGTGGAGCCACGCGCGCGACGGTCGCCGCCCGAAACATGGCCCGCCACATCGCCGCCGGAGCCGCCGCTCACAGCGATCACGGCCGCGACAGGGCCTTTACGCTGCTCGCCGTCGCGGAAGATACCGCGCAAGGCTACGAGCTGCGCGACCAGGCCAAGCTGCAGACGATCGCCGCCTATTACGGCGTCAAGCCGGACGGCAAAGACGCACGCCAGCTCGCGGCAGAGATCGCCAAGCTCTCCTTGGAGGATTACGGTCGGCAGAAGGGCGAATTGAAATACCTGGCCCGCGCGCCCAAAAAACGGATCGAGTTGTGGCGCAAGCTCGGCTTGATGCCGCGCGGGGTCGACCGTGAGATCGTCGACATCCTGCATCGCACGCACATGGGCGACGACCAGGACGCGGAGCACATTCTGCTTGGCGGCCTGCGGACGGCGCTTTCGGACGGTTGGGGCGGCTCGATGATGGCGACCGACATTTCGGACGTCCTCTTTGGAACGCCGTCGCCGCTGGTGAGCAAGGTCAATCTCGGCGTGCTCAAGGACGACGAGGTCAACGTGATCGTGCACGGACACGAGCCGACGCTCTCCGAGATGATCGTGCGCGCGTCCACCGATCCCGAGCTGATCCAGTACGCTGAATCCAAGGGCGCCAAGGGAATCAATCTGTGCGGCATTTGCTGCACCGCGAACGAGACGCTGATGCGGCAGGGTATTCCGAGCGCCGGCAACGACCTCAACCAGGAGCTCGCCATCATCACCGGCGCTGTGGAAGCCATGGTCGTGGACGTACAGTGCATCATGCAGTCCCTCTCCTCTCTGTCGACCAAGTTCCATACCAAGTTCATCACCACGTCTCCCAAGGTCAAGATCACCGGCGCGACGCACATCGAATTCGACGAGCACCATGCGCTCGACATCGCAAAGCAGATCGTCAAGCTCGCGATCGATAACTATCCGAACCGAAAGCAGACCCAGATCCCCACGCAGATGTCGGACCTCGTGCCCGGTTTCTCGCACGAGTACATCCGCTACATGCTCGGCGGCGTTTACCGCGGCTCCTTCCGCCCGCTCAACGACGCCATCATGGCAGGTCGCCTGCGCGGCGTGGCGGGCGTGGTCGGCTGCAACAATCCGCGCGTGACGCACGACCAGGGGCACGTCGACATCGTAAAAGAATTCCTCAAGAACGACGTGTTGGTCGTTCAGACCGGCTGCGGCGCGCTGGCGAGCGGCAAGTACGGGCTGCTCCTCGGCGAGGCCGCGCTGGAATACGCCGGGCCGGGACTGCGCGAAGTGTGCGAGGCGATCGGCATCCCCCCCGTGCTCCACATGGGCTCGTGCGTGGACAACTCGCGCATCCTCACCGTCCTCGCCGAAATGGCGTCCGAGGGAGGATTGGGAGACGACATCAGCGATATTCCCGGCGTCGGCATCGCGCCGGAATGGATGAGCGAAAAAGCGCTGTCGATCGGCGCGTACTTTGCCGCTTCCGGCGTCTACGTGCTCTTCGGCGTCAATTCGCCGATCGAAAGCAGCGAAGAAGTGACCCGGATCATGAGCGAGGGCTGGGAAAAGATGCTGGGCGGCAAGATGGAATTCGTGCCCGACACGAACGAGATCCTCCGGCGGTCGCTGGCGCACATCGACGCCAAGCGCGCCGCGCTCAAGCTGCCGCCCTACGACCCGAGCAAGTGGGGCCATTCGGGCGACGACAAGATGAACGCGCTCCTGTCCCTGCCGGCGGACAAGCGTCACGAGGCGCTCTACGGCGCGCCGGTGCCGGCCGAATAGACGGTGGAGAGACCGCGGCGGAGCCGAAAGGTTCCGCCGCGCGGGAGCAGCGGCACAAGGATGTGCCCTGCTCTTGCCTGTAGCCAGATTCGAAAGCTGTTTGCGGAGGTAATGGCAGTGGCCTACATCATCACCGAACCCTGCATCAACACCAAAGACACGGCGTGCGTGAACGTCTGCCCGGTCGACTGCATTCATCCCAAGAAGGACGAAGGCGATTTCGAGAGCGTCGACCAGCTGTTCATCGATCCGGAGACGTGCATCGACTGCGGCGCGTGCGTGCCCGAATGCCCGGTGAGCGCGATCTTTCCCGAGCCCGACGTGAAGGAAGAATGGCAGTCGTACATCGCCAAAAATCGCGATCACTTTAAAAAGTAGACTGGAACGCAGGCCAGAACGTGCCGTCCGCACGCTCTAGGCTCCACAGATCACCAACCTGTAGCATGGGAGCGTCGACACTGAAGATCGCGTCGACGCGAGTTGGAAAGCTTGGCCCCCCGCAACGCGGCGGAATGGTGACCATCTCGGCGTTCGCGACGAGACGACTCGGACGCCGACGAGCGGCTGAGCTCAACCGGGGACTTGTGCTACCCAGTGCGTGAATTAGGAGCCGTTATGCTGGACCAAATTAACAAGTATCGTCAAGTGGTCATGCTCGCCGACGGAACGCGCATTCTCATCCGGCCGCTCACGACGGAAGACAAAGCGGCGCTCATCGCGCTGTTCGAGCCGTTGGAAAGCGAAGACCTCAAGTTGATGCGGAGCGACGTGCGCAATCTCGAACTGGTGGGCTCCTGGGTGGACAAACTCGACTACCGCAAAACCCTGCCGCTCGTCGCCGTGTCCAATGAGCGAATCGTCGGGGACTCGACCCTGCACTTTCGCGGCGGACCCGAGCGACACGTCGCGGACATCCGGATCTTTCTCTCGAAGGAATTCCGGCGTCGCGGTCTCGGCACCGCGATGCTGCGCGCCGCAATCGACGTCGCCCGCAAGTGCGGACTTCAGCAGATCATGGCGGAGATCATCGCCGACCAGGTGAGCGTCGTCAAGGCGTTTCAACAGATCGGGTTCGGACTGCACACCACGTATCCCGACTATTACATGATGCCGGACGGGGAGACGCACGACATCGCCGTCCTCATCCTACGACTGACTCCAAAACGAGAAGAATTCTAGTGACTCGATCGTCCCGGTGCGACGTCGGTTCGGCGTCGCACCGCAATGACTCGGCGCCGCGGGTGGCGCCCAAGAACGTCAAGATTGTTACCCGCTACTGGCTGTTGTTCGCGTACTGCATTGCCGCTTCCCTGGCGGTCCGCCTGTTCGCCCCGGCCGTCGGAGTCCTGGTGGGACTCTCTTTCAGCGGCGTCATCCTGGCCGCCATTCTCATCAGTTGGGGAGCGGAAGCGGGCCAATTCGTCGTCAGCCAGGGTCTGGCCATCGCCATCATCGCACTCCTCCAGGTCGTGCCCGAATTTATGGTCGAAGCGACCATCGCTTGGCACCAGGAGGTCGATCTCATGATGGCGAACTTTACCGGCTCGAACCGGCTCCTTATGGGCGTCGGCTGGGCCCTGGTTTTCTTCACGGCCGACATTTACAATCGAATCAAGACCGGTCACGGAATCACGCAGATCGAGCTGCGGCGCGAGACGTTGATCGAGGTGCTCGTGTTGATGGCGAGCAGCGCCTACTTTTTCTTCATCCTCGCGCGCGGGTTTTTGAGCGTCGGCGACGCCGCGGTGCTGGTCCTGATCTTCGCCGCCTACATGCTCTTGCTGCAAAAGCTGCCGGAAGAAGAGGCGGAACGGAAGCAGGACCTCTACTCCATGCCGCGCTATCTCGCGGAGATCCCGCGGCGCCGGGAACAATTTCTCAAGATGGTGGGCCTGTTCCTCGTCGGCGGGCTGACGATGTGGGCGATGGCGGAGCCTTTTTTGGCGAGCTTAAAGTCGATCGCGCTGGTCACTGGCGTCAGCGCGTTCGTCTTCATCCAGTGGGTGGCCCCGTTCCTGAGCGAATTCCCGGAAAAGGTCACCGCATTCTATTGGGCTCGCAGCGTTCGGTTGGCGCCGATGGCACTCATGAACTTGATCTCGTCCAAAGTGAATCAATGGACCCTGCTGATGGCGGTCATTCCGCTGGCCTATTCGGCATCGCTGGGCCACTGGGCGCCGATCCCGCTCGACGGGCATCATCAGGAGGAGATCCTGCTCTCCGTGATGATGACGCTGTACGGAGGGTCCACGCTGCTCAAGCTAAGATTTACGCGACTGGATGCGCTCAGCCTCTTTTCCCTGTGGCTGCTCCAATTCGTGTTTCCGTACCAGCTCCCGCTGTTGGGCCATGCCGCGTGGAACGACACCCGGTGGCTCACGGCGTGCCTGTTCGGTCTGCTGACCGTGATCGAGCTCGTCAAGCATCGGAACGACATCCATCTTGTGAGCGACCTGCGCTACGTTCGCGCCCGTATGGCGCAAACCAAACGATATCGAACGGCGAGTGCGGCGGCATCCCGCTCCGCGTCGACGTCGTAGGTCGACGCGCGGCGCCGCCGATTCCAAACGGAAATTGCCATCCCCATAAGGAGGTAGGACCATGTCCCGTTACATTGCGACGTCTGCGATTCGCGGCGCGAACAACATCGTGCGTGAGACAGACGCGCTCCTGCAAAAGGCGCTGAAGGAGAAAAGCGCGGATGCCAAAGTCGGCTTTCCCAACACCGCGTACTTTCTACCGACCATCCTCGGCCTGACCGGCCGCAAAGTCGAAACGCTGGGCGACCTGGTGCCGGTGATGGAGCAGATCAAGTCGCTGCTGCATCCGGTCCCGGCGCAATCGCGCTGGACCCCTTACCTGGGCGAAACGTTGGACAGCGGCGTCGCGACGCTGCTCGCGGAAGAATCGCTCATGGCGCTCCGCTATCTCTACGGGGATCAGCCGGAAAAACTGGAGGGCTTTCAGCTCGCGCAGGCGTCCTTCACCTCCCCCGAATTCAGCAAAGGGGACGGCGCCGGCCACCTCAACGGCCCGATCGACGATATCCAGCTGCGGTCGTGGGGCATTCAACTGGTAGACGGCCGCATGCCCGGCTTCGCCGCCATCGTCGGTTGCGCGAAATCGAACGCGGTCGCGGTCAAGATCATTCGCGAGCTGCAGCGCCGCAACATCCTCATCTTCCTCGCCGGCAATGTGAACGGACGGTCCATCATTCACCAGCTTCAGGAAGAGGGCGTCGAGATGGGCTACGACACGTACATCGTGCCGTTCGGCACCGACACCCTTTCGGCGATCTACGCGCTCGGCTTCGCCACTCGCTCCGCACTGACCTTCGGCGGAATGAAGGGCGGCCAGTCCCGCGAAATCCTCCTCTACAACAAGGCGCGCGTCTTTGCCTTCGTCCTCGCGTTAGGCGAAGTGGACGACCTGAAATATGCGACCGCCGCCGGCGCGATCTCGTATGGCTTTCCGGTCGTGGCGGACACCGTCATTCCGCAGATCCTGCCCACCGGCGTCACTTCCTACGAGCACGTCATCTCCATGCCATTCGACCAGATCGAAGGCGCGGACGACCTGGAACGCGCCGAGAAATTGGTGCAAAAGTGCATCGAAGTGCGCGGCGTCAAGATCAAAATGACCGAAGTGCCCATTCCCGTCCCGTACGGCTCTGCGTTCGAAGGCGAAGTGGTCCGCAAAGCCGACCTGCGCGGCGAAATGGGCGGCAAGAAATCGCGTTGCTTTGAATATCTCTACATGCTGCCCATGGATAAAGT
>JAMCRS010000023.1 GCA_023380675.1 Chloroflexota bacterium | reverse complement strand
GACCGATCAACAATTTTACGTTCGTGGGCGCCGACAACTATGCTCGCGCCCTGACGAGCTCCGATTTCTGGAATTCGCTCGTCACCACGCTCACCTACGCTCTCCTCACGCTCCCGGCCACGATGGCCCTCGGTCTGTTCTTCGCTTATCTGCTCTATCAACGGGTGCGCGGTCGCGCACTTTTCCGCGTCATCTACTTTTTGCCTTACGTCGTGTCGACCGTCGGCTCGGCGATCGTTTGGGCCTGGGTCTTCGACCCGCAGAGCGGCTTGGCCAACTGGCTCTTGCAGCGGGTGGGACTCCCCACGCTCCGCTGGCTCATCGAGCCTTCCGGTATCTTTGAGGTGATCGCCGAACTGAACCACTGGACGATTCCGGCGTGGGCATACGGACCCAGCATCGCCCTGGTCGCGGTCTCGATCTTTTCCATCTGGCAGTCGATGGGGTTCGACGTCGTGATCTTTTTGGCGGGGCTGACCAACATTCCGGGCGAGCTGTACGAAGCGGCGCGCATCGACGGCGCGAACAGCCTGCAGTTGTTTCGACACATCACCGTCCCCCTCCTCGGCCCGACCACCTTCTTCGTCCTCGTCATTTCCGTAATCAATGCCTTGCAAGCCTTCAACCACATCTATGCGATGAATCAGGCTTCCGAACAGCAACTCGGCGGCCCCCTGGGCAGCACTGCGACCTTGACGGTTTATATGTTCGACCAGCTGTACTCCTATTCCAACTTTGGATATGCTTCGGCGATCGCGATCGTGCTTTCGCTGATCATTCTGACGTTCACTCTCTTTAATTTCCGGGTCCTCGGAGCCCGCACGCAGGGTTTCTAGACATTCGCGGGAAGCATGGCTGTCACGTTGCGAAACTCGTGGCGCCTCGCGCGCCTGCGGCACGACTTGGGGAGACTCCTCGTCTACCTCATCCTGATCGCCGGCGCGGTGTGGGCCGTGTTTCCGTTCGTCTGGCTGGTCCTCTCTTCCTTCAAAGGTTACGCCGAGGCGTCGGCCGCGCAGAGCCTGCTTCCGACGCGCTGGCTTTTCTCGAATTACCTCGACGCATGGAATCGCGTCCATTATTTCCCACAGTACTTTTTCAACACCCTCTTCATTTCCGCCGCGACCGTCGTCGGCGTCTTGGTTACGTCGACGCTCGCCGCCTACGCTTTTGCGCGCATGCACTTTCCGGGGCGCGAGGCGCTCTTCGTCCTCTTCCTCGCAACAATGATGGTCCCGTTCGAGGTAACCCTGGTGCCGAATTTTATCCTCATCCGTATTCTCCAGTGGACCGATCATTACCAGGCCCTCATCATCCCCTGGACCGCCAGCGCGTTCAGCGTCTTTCTGCTCCGCCAGTTTTTTAGAGGGATCCCGGCCGAGCTGTACGACGCGGCCGTTATGGACGGATGCAGCCACTTTCGCTTTCTGACGACGGTCGTCGTTCCGCTTTCACAGCCCGCCCTCGTCACGAGCGCCCTGTTCACATTTCTGGCCAGCTGGAACTCGCTCATGTGGCCGTTGCTGGTCACCAATCAGGCGCAGATGCGCCCGATCCAGGTCGGCATCGCGACCTTCATCACCGATGCCGGCACCCAGATCCAGCTCCTGCTCGCCGCGGTGACGATCAGCGTGATCCCCGTGATCCTGATCTACCTGGTCTTGCAGCGCTGGTTTGTGCAAGGCATCGCCACCGTAGGCATTCGCGGTTAGGCCGCGTTGCGCACCGCATTCGTAGAAAGGGGTGTCTTATCCGCTAATCGGTTGGCGCGTTCCATCGCTCGTACAGTTGATTCAATCGAAATGGAGGATTGGTCCGATGCGCAAATACCTCGTCTGCATGGTCATACTGACGTTCGCCGCGGTCGCGGCGTGCGCTCCCGCTCCCACGCCGGCGCCTACCGCGGCGGCGCCTACGGCCGCGCCGGCCCAGGCGACGGCTACGGCCGCGCCGGCCCAGGCGACGGCGGCTACGGCCGCGCCTACCGCTGCTCCGGCTCAACCTACTTCCGCTCCACAGTCGACTGCGGCGGCGCCGGCCAGCACGGTCGAGCTCCAGTTCTGGCACGCGCAGAGCCAACAGCAGCAGACCGCGCTCGACAAGCTAATCGCCGAGTTCAACACGTCCCACCCCGGCATCAAGGTGACCGGCACGTTCCAAGGCTCATACAGCGACATCTACAAGAAAGTGACCGCCGCCGTCGCCGCCGGCAGTCCGCCCGATCTTGCGATTGCCTATCAGAACGACGTCTCGAACTATATCAAGTCGAATGCCGTCATTCCCCTCGACGACATGATGAGCGATCCCAAAATCGGTTTCACCGCCGACGACCTCAAGGACATCTATCCCGGCTTCATCGACAAGTACCCCGACTTTGGCAACAAGGTCTACAGCCTCGCGTTCATGCGCAGCATGGAAGTGATGTACTACAACGTCGACATGCTCAAGGCCGCCGGCTTTAGCCAGCCGCCGGCTTCCTGGGACGATTTCACCAAGGTTTGCGCGGCCGTGAACAAGCCGCCCGATACCTACTGCTACGAGCTCAACACCGATGCGTCCCGATTCGCGTCCTGGGTGTTCAGCCGCGGCGGGGACCTGCTGAGCGCAGACGGTAAGACCGTCGCATTCGGCCAGCAGCCTGGTCTGGATTCGCTCACGTGGCTCAACGACATGTTCACGAACAAGTATGCGATCGTGATCGCTAAAGCGTACCAGGACCAGACCGACTTTTCACTCGGCAAGATTGCCTTTGCGCAGGGCTCGACCGCGGGCCTGCCGTTCTACGCCTCGGCGATCAAAGACGCCGGCAAGGTAACCAACTGGGCCATTGCTCCGATGCCGCACACCACGCCAAACCCGGTCGTCGATCTATACGGCCCGAGCGTCACGATATTCAAGACGACGCCTGAGAAACAGCAGGCCGCGTTCGTTTTTGTAAAGTGGATGATGGACAAGGACCCGAACGCCGAGTGGGTCAAGGCCACCTCGTACTTTCCGGCTCGCGCGTCGACCAAAGCCGCACTCACCGACTTTATTGCAGCCAATCCGCTCTACGGTCAGGCGTTCGACTGGCTTCAGTACGGGCGTGGTGAGCCCACCCTTGCCGCCTGGAATCCGATCCGCGGCATTCTGGCCGACATGGAAACAGCGATCGCAAACGGCAAGATGACTCCGGCCGACGCCCTCAAGCAGGCGGTCGACAAGTCGAATGCCGCAATTGCCGGCCAATAACAGCTGCCGAACCATTGAGGAACTGTCACGGCAATCGAATGCCACCTACCCTTTCGTGAGAGTAGGTGGCATTCTTCATCCCGCCGCAAGAGACGTTCTCGCCTGGACACCACGCACCCGTGCTCCACTTACGACGAGTCACGGTGGATTGGACCAGACACCTCCAGCGCAAGATTTCGGCGCCGAACATTTCCGGCCTGAGGCACGTCGTTGGATCCCTAGTTTGATTTCACCCGCATTCGTTGTTACAATACCCGCGTCTTCAACGGTCTCCATCCTCTTTGATCAATGCCCGGACAGGTTGATGCACCTCATCCATCTTGCCCTCACCAACTTTCGCACGTATGCACGGCTTGAGCTCGATCTCTCGCCCGGCGTCACGCTGCTGCAGGGTAACAATGCCAGCGGCAAGACGAGCTTGCTGGAGTCGATCTTTTACCTCGCGACAGCGCGTTCGCCGCACGCCGGCACCGACCGCGAGCTGATCCGCTGGGGCGCGAGCGACGAGCCGCTCCCTTTTGCGCGCGTCGAAGCCGTGGTCGAGAAGCAGGGCGACGTTCGAGCGCGGCTGGAGATCGTGCTCGTTCAGCCGGCCCAGGACGAGCGCGAGCAGGCGCGTGAGGGCGCGCGCCGCTCGCCGGGTGACGACGGCCATACGAACAACCGCGTGAGCAAGCGCATCAAGGTCAACGGCGTCAGCCGGCGCGCGATCGACCTCCTGGGCGAGCTCAACGCGGTCCTCTTCCTTCCCGAAGACTTGGAGCTTGTGTTCGGCTCGCCCGGCGAACGCCGCCGGTACTTGGACACGACCCTCTCGCAGATCGACCGCCGCTACGGCCGGGCGCTCTCGAGACATAATCCCATCGTCGAGCAGCGTAACAGCCTGCTGCGCGATTTCCGCGAACGGGCGTTCAGGCCGGACGAGCTCGCGATCTGGGATCGTCAATTGATCGACGAGGGAAGCTACTTGATCGTTCGCCGCGCGGACGCCGTCCGGCGCTACAACCGGTTGGTGCGTGAGCTGCATCCGCGCTTGACCGACGGCGCGGAGACGCTGGACCTGGTCTATCAGCCCAGCGTGCTGATCGCGCCCCCCGGACCTGAGCGGGAAGCCGCCGGCGCTGCCTCGCCGGCGGAAATATCCGAGCGCACGCAAGACATCGCCGCGCGTTTTGAGCGCCAGATTGACTCACTCCGCGACCGCGAGCGGCGCGCGGCGCTGACGCTCGTCGGGCCGCACCGAGACGAACTGCGTTTTCTCGTCCAGTCCCG
>JAMCRS010000022.1 GCA_023380675.1 Chloroflexota bacterium | reverse complement strand
TCCGAATTCTGGAACTCCGGGCACGCCGGCGGCGTCATCGTAAGTAGGAGGATGGCCATGAGCAGCACAAGACAACGTTTAGAGCTATGCCAGACGGTTTTGGCGCTCATCGAAGCAAAGCGGAAGCAGACCGGCGACGAGTCCCTCGGATCCCGGATCGAGCGAGCCATCCTAGAAGGCGAGTTGCGCGACCTCGAACAGGAAATCCTCGACAACCCCGGCCCCTTCGAGACCTGGCTCATCCGGCGGCGTGTAGCCAAGAGCTGATTACAGTCATCGCCAGTGGGACACCCCAGCCCCGGTGGAGCAGACGATCGACGTTTGTCGTCTGCCGTTTCGGGCTGAGATGGCAGGCCACTGAAAACGATGGCCTGCCCCACCGGCGATTCACAATTTGCCCTGGAAATAGAGTCCCCGGGCGGTTCTGCCGAGAATCGCCTCCTGCGCCGCCGCACCGAGCCCCAGTTCCTGAGTGAATACGGCGAGATTCTGAGCATAGGTCGCTTTCGGCGTCCATAGCTCGTTGGGGAAGTTGCTGCCCCAGATGCAGCGGTCCGGCGAGTAGGCGGCGATGATTTTGCGGCACGGCTCGTGCATGTCGCGAAACGGATACTGCTCCGCGCTCCCCGTTGTGACAAACGTCAGCTTGGCATGCGCGTTCGGAAACTTCGCGAGCCGCAGCATATCCGCCAGGATAGCGTCCTGGTCGCGGCCTGCCCGCAGGTTCATGCAATGATCGATGACGACGCGCTGCCGTCCGAACTCTTCGAGCATCCGCGCAAGCGCGCCCGTATTGTTCCGGTTGCAGAGCACGTTGATGGTGATGCCAAGCTTTCCGCACGCCGTCCACAGTGCCTGGACACCGGGATTGTCGATCCGGCCGTCTTTCGCGGGATAGCTGCGCAGGGCCCGGATGCCGTATTTGCGAACCATTTCCGCGATGAGGCGCGGCGACTGCGCATCGTCGGGATCGAGCGTGCACACGCCCGCCGTCCATGCCGGGTTTGCCGCCGCGCTGTCGCAAATGAATCGGTTGTCCCACCCGTAGAAGGTCGTCGCCTGCACGATGCAACCTCCCGCCACACCGTTCTCTTTCGTTACTCTCCGCAGGTTGCCGAGCGAACCCGAAGCGCCGGGCGGCCGGCGCGGCTCCGCGACGGGTGGATAGCGCGTCTCGTCTCCGGAATAGATGTGCGCGTGTGTGTCCACAATCAACATTCGCCGGGCAGGCTGCGCAAACACCAGCGCTCCCGATCCGGCGAGAAACTCGCGGCGGTTGGGTTGTGACATAGGAACCTCAGTTTCCAGACGCCGGGCGGATCGTGGTGACCGGGCGGCCGTTGACGAGCGCGAGCGACTGCTCGATGCGCGGACCCTTCACCGCGAATCCGTTCTGCGGCAGGACGTAGCTCTTGCCGGCGAGCTTCGCCGTATACGGCTTCTCGCCGAAATTCACGATGACTTGCGTGCCGTCCGAAAACTTCGTGCGCTGCACCGCGCGGCCGGGCGTCACGAATTCGTGGCTGATCATCTCCGTTCCGGCGATCGCCTCGTGCAGCTTGCACGTATTCCTGTACGTGCGCAGGAACACGTCTCGCGCCGTCTCCCACGAGCCTTGCCTGCCCGCCCACAGGATGGGTATCGTGCCGTACAAAATGTTGAACGCATCTTTTCTGGGAGTCACTTCGGGCGCGGCGGCCAGCAGAAAGTCGTTTGTATCTCCCCAATACCAGGTCGAGATGATGCAGTCGTGAAACACGAGTTCCCAGAGCGGAACGCGGTACTGGTAGCCAATCCCCCACTTCTCATAGTCCGCGAACTTCGCGTACTTGCTCCCGGACGGTGACGTGAACTGCTGGTCCTTCGATTTCGGCCGTGTGAGATATCCGGCGGGCCACGAATACGAACCGCCGCTCATCATGCCTTCGATGTAATCGAGATACGGCACCGCCCACCACCGTCCATGCTCGCCTCCGGTTACGAGTTTCAGCGACCGTACATAGCTCAACAGGTCAACTCCGCACTGGCGCTTTCCGCCGCGTGTGAGCGCGTGCTTCGGATCGTAACACTCGTAAAGATCCTCGGCCGTCGTTACGTCGATAAACCGCCCGAGGTACGGATAAAAGGCGAGATCCTCAGGAACGGCGATGCTGGCCGCCGCCACCCAGAACAGCGGGCACCGCTTCATGAACTGCTTCTTGTCCCAGGTCAGCCACGCCTTCATCCGCTGCCCATCGGCGCGGAGCACCGCGTGATCCGGCAGTAAGTCGTGCGTGGAGTCCACCGCGTTGCCGGCTTCGACCTGCATAATATCCGTGTAATTGTCGTAAGTGCTCGTCAGATAACCGAGTTTGTTGATCTCGCGCATGTCGGCGGGAGTCACTCCGGTGCGCTTGCGAACGGAGGGGCTGGTGTGGATGATCATCTTCTCGACGCCTGCTTCCCTGGCCTCGCGGGCAAACCTCAGCGTTCCATCGCCCCACACATCGGGAGCGCCGAACAGGCGCGCGATGTTCGGGTTCCTCTTGAGCTTTTCCGAAAACGGCACGAT
>JAMCRS010000021.1 GCA_023380675.1 Chloroflexota bacterium | reverse complement strand
CGACATTGCAGCTCCTCGAGAACGGCATCGCCAAGAGTCGCCACTTGACCATACAGGCCGGCGACGAGTACCGGCAAAGCTTTGCGGCGCAGATACAGCAGTTCTTTGCCCTGTTCGACGCGATGGTGTGGATCGCCGTCCTCGTCGGCGCGCTCGGCGTGATCAACACGATGACGATGAACGTCCTGGAGCGCGTCCACGAGATCGGAACGCTTCGCAGCATCGGCCTGAGCCGCGGGCAGCTCGCGCGCATGGTGCTGGCCGAAGCGGGCGCTATGGGGGTGCTCGGCTCGGTGTTCGGGATCGCGGTCGCGCTGCCGGTCTCGCGCGTCATGGTCTCCGGCATGTCGCAGGGGAGCGGTTTTCCGGTCACTTTTGTATTTCCCGGCGCGGCCTTTGTCGCCGGAGTGATCATCGCGCTCGTCATCTCGCAGCTCGCGGCGCTCTACCCAACCTGGCGCGCCGGTCGGATCAATATCGTCGAAGCGATCCGCGGCGAATAGGCGCGGCGACGCGGGAGGTAGGAGGAGATATGCGAAATCGAATTGCTCGAATTCCGCCGGTCGTGGGACTGATCGCCGTTCTGGTCGTTCTCGTTGTGGGATTCTTTGCCTTCCGCGGTGTTGCTTCTCCCGGGCTTGCGCCGACGGCGATGCCGACGGAGGCGTCGGCCCGGGCCGCCGACCTCGGAGTTGTCTCCGCGGAGGGGGCGGTGGTGCCCGTTCAGCGTGTCTCGCTGGCGTTTACAGTCGGAGGCCGAGTTGCGGCGATTCCGGTCCGCGAGGGCGATCTCGTCAAGCAGGGGACCGTTCTGGCTCGCCTCGACGACGCGACGATGCAAAAGCAGGTCGCGCAGGCGCAAGCGCAGTTGCGGCTCGCGACCAGCCAGCTCGAGCAGGTACGAGTGGGCGGGACGGACGCCGATGTCGCCTCTGGGCAAGCGGCGCTCGCGGCCGCCAACGAGAGCTATGCCAAAGTCAAAGCGGGACCGACGATGGACGAGCTCGGCCAGTTGAAGGCGAATCTCGACAGCGCCAAGGGTTCGGTGGACCAGGCGCAGGCGGCGTACGATCGCGCCGGCGGCGCGAGCAACCCCCTCATCTCCCTGGAGCCGCAAGCGCTGGCTCTCCAACAGGCAGACAGCGCTTTCGACGCCGCGCTCGCCGCGTGGAATGACGCGCGCTCGCACCCGACGGCGTCCGAGCTCGCCGCAGCCCAGGCGCAGGTCCAACAAGCGGCGGATGCTTTGGCGCGGCTGACTCCGACGCAACAGGCGTTGGACGTCGCGCAAGCGCAGGTCGATGCGGCCCAGGCGGCGCTGGACCTGGCCAGGGCTCAAGCGGCGGACTATGCGCTCGTCGCACCGTTCGACGGCACCGTCGCCAACAAAGGCGTAGACCTGGGGCAGGTCGTCCAGCCCGGCACCCTCGCCTTCGACCTGGGGGACCTGAGCCGGCTTCAGGTCGAGACGACCGATCTATCTGAGGTAGACGTCACGAACGTTCAGGTCGGCCAGACGGCGAGGACTGACGTTCGACGGGCTGCGGGCAAGTCGTTCGACGGCGTCGTCAAGTCGATCGCGCCGGAAGCGAACGATCATCGGGGCGACCAGGTCTACGAGGTGACGATCGATCTGCCGGACGCAGCGAAAGCCGACGTCCGATGGGGAATGACGGCCAACGTATCGATCCAGACGAGCCGCTAGAGGAATGAGCATGTCAATTCTACAGGTGCAGGGAGCGGCCAAGTCTTACAAGCTCGGTACTGTCACCGTGGATGCCCTTGCCGGCGTCGACATGACCGTCAACAAAGGCGAGTTCGTCGCGATCATGGGGCCGAGCGGCTCCGGCAAGTCGACGCTCCTCAATCTCCTCGGCGGACTCGATCAGCCGAGCGGCGGTGAGGTCACGCTGGCCGGCAAGAAACTGTCCGTGCTGAACGACGACCAGATCACGCTGGTGCGTCGCCGCAATGTCGGCTTTATTTTTCAATTCTACAATCTGGTGCCCACCTTGTCCGCGGAGGAAAACATCGCGCTGCCGCTCATCATCGACGGCAAGCGCGTCGAGGAGTATCAGGCGCGCATCGACCAATTGATGACGTTGGTGGGGATCGCCGATCGGCGGCGCCACCGGCCGGACGAGCTTTCCGGCGGGCAGCAGCAGCGGGTCGCGATCGCCCGCGCCTTCGTCGGCGATCCGAGCATTGTCCTGGCCGACGAGCCGACCGGCAACCTCGATTCCAGAGCGCGCGAGGAAATTCTCAACTTGCTGAGGCGCTCGTGTGACGAGCTGGGCCAGACGATCGTCATGGTCACGCACGACCCGAAGGCGGCCAGCTATGCCGACCGGATCGTCTTCCTCAAAGACGGCCGCGTAGTCGACGAGCTCAAATTGAACGGCGCCCGCGGCGACGCCGCGCGCATCCTCGAGCAGCTCAAGGCACTTGAGTAATGTGAATTAGTCCGCAGAAACTAACCGTCGATCTCGGGAACGTCCAGAAGACGCTGCTTCTGCCACTCTGGGGACGCGCCGTCGAAACCCAAAAGAAGAGTCCTCTGCTAGTGGACAAAACGGCGGCCGACATCGTCGAACGGCTGGACTAAAACTTTCGCTCGATGGCGCAGAACCTGAGCGAAATCAGCCAGCTTGCGTGGATCATTCGCAGCCTCACCATGGACAAGATCATCCGCGCTTTCCTCGCGGCGCATCCAACGTCAGCTGTCGTCAACATCGGCTGCGGGCTGGACACAACCTTCGACCGGGTCGACAACGGAAGAGCGCGGTGGTACGATCTGGATCTGCCCGACGTCATCCAGCTTCGCTCGCAGTTGATTCCGGAGCGCGAGAGACGCAAGTTCATCGCCTGCTCGTTCCTCGACGAATCGTGGATCAAGGAACTGCCGACCAAGACGCCCGTTTTCTTCATGGCGACCGGAGTCCTCTACTACTTTGAGGAATGCCAAAGCAAAGAATTCTTCTGCCGGCTCGCTGATTCCTTTCCCGGCAGTGAGCTCGTCTTCGATGCGTCATCTCCGATGGGTGTGAGGACCGCGAACAAGATGGTGATCAAGAGTTCAGGCCTCGACGAACGGTCGTATCTCAAATGGGGGCTGAAAGATGCAGAGAGCCTTACCGCGTGGGACAGCCGGATTCACGTGTTAAAGCAATACCCGTACATCGCCCATCTTAGGTTCGATTGATGCTGCGCGGGCGGCGATCCGCCCGGAAAATCAACCAGGTCACAAATGGCCCGTTCGGCTCAAATTATCCGGACGGGCCATTTACGTTGTCAGAAACAGGCCGCGGCACGATTGGATGGACCGCGGTTGTCTTGGTAGTGCAACGCGGCGGAGAGGTTCGGTCGCAGAAGGTTGGCCACGTGTATGATGGGACGATTCTGCTTTCGGTCCCAATCGGATCGACCGGCTCCCTACTCGACATATCGGGCCAGCTTCTCCAAAGTCGACCGCGTGCCAGCCTCATTGTCCTCGGGTCGAACGCCCGACGGAATGTCCTCGAATAAGATAGTTACTGTTGTTCCGTCAACCTGAAGTGGGAATTCAATCTGACCCACTACCCGACTTAGCCCTGTTAGATCATCCACGGCTTCTCAAAAGTCGCTTGACAGAGTGAAACCAAAACGACCTTCCAATCGTACTTTTTATGTAGCCCCATATAATTGGTACGAAGGAAGCTCGTCCTACGCAAGCTATCTGATTCTTGACAGGCCCTGACGCCCCCCTCTACGATCTTGCACAGCCTCCTGTTCTGCGATATTATGCCGCTGAATCGGGCGACTCCGCGGAGCCTTCGTCAATGACCCGCGGGCGAGCTCGCAATGCGCGCTACGCCGGGCCGACATTCTGACGATTGACCTGCGATAGGCATGAAATCGAATCCATTTACTCTTCGTCCATCCCTCGCTATTTTCTCGTTTTGGATTTTTCTGTTCGCGCTTGTGCTGACTAACGGTTACGCACTTAGCTTTGTCAATCTGTCTCCGGACCCAGCCTGGGTCACCGCCCTGCTTGCGCTGGAGCTCGCGCTCTTGGCGGTCTGGCTGCGGAGGCAGCGCATCCGCGTCGCGGGCGATCCGCTCGAGCTGGCCGGTCTGCTTCTGGTCGTCATCCTCACGTGGCTCTATTTCATCTATCCCTCCTGGCCCACTTTGTTTCCGCCCACCTATTCGGCTGATGCGTCCATCCGCTATTCGGAGATCATTCGAACCATGAGCGGACACATCATCGCCGATTATCCGGGCGGGCCTGCTTTCCTTGCGGCGATGACGTCCTATTTGACCGGCTGGCTGCCAATTCGGATCATGCATCTTCTCGGAGCCGCTTGGATGGCGCTGACCGCCGGTGGAATATACGGTGTCGCACATTCCATTCTCCCGCCGAGACGATGGTCCAGCGCGGCGGCGCTGTTTGCGCCGTTTGCGTTGTTCGTTCCCTGGGACTATTTCGGCGGCATCCTGATCGGCGCCGAGTACTTTTGGCCGCAGGTGCTCGGCCAGCTTTTCCTGGTCGCCTTCGTCTGGTTTCTCGCGGAAGAGCTCCGCGCGCCAAACGACCTTTGGTCCATCGGAATGGGGTTCTGTCTCGTCGGGATATCCGTATCGTTTCCTCTTTGGCTGGCGCTGCCGGCGGCGCTCCGGGCCTGGGCGGCCTGGGACTGCCGGCGGACGCCGGGCGTCTGGCGGTCGGCGCTGATCGTCTTCGGCTTGACGGCGGTCTTTTGGGGCGTCAGCCTCCTGACCGGCGGTGAATTCATCCCGCGCCTTGCGCGTTTTGGGATCGTCG
>JAMCRS010000020.1 GCA_023380675.1 Chloroflexota bacterium | reverse complement strand
ATATTCCGAATGTCGGCGAAGACGTGCTGAAAGACTTGGACGAGGACGGCATCATTCGTATCGGCGCCGAAGTGGGACCGGGCGACATCCTCGTCGGCAAAATTACGCCGAAAGGCGAGACCGACTTGACGCCGGAAGAGAAACTCTTGCGCGCGATCTTTGGCGAAAAGGCGCGCGAGGTCAAGGACTCGTCGCTGCGTCTGCCGCACGGCGAGCGCGGCAAAGTCGTCGACGTGCGCGTCTTTACGCGCGACGAACATCACGAGCTGCCGGCGGGAGTCGACAAGCTGGTCCGCGTGTCCATTGCGCAACAGCGCAAGATCACCGAAGGGGACAAGATGGCCGGGCGCCATGGAAACAAAGGCGTGATCTCCAAGGTGGTTCCGATCGAAGACATGCCGTACCTCGAGGACGGAACTCCAGTCGACATCATCCTCAACCCGCTTGGGGTGCCGGCCCGCATGAACATCGGTCAGATCCTGGAGACACATCTCGGTTGGGCGGCCGAGAGTCTTGGTTTTAACGTCGTTTCGCCGGTCTTTGACGGCGGCGACGAGTCCGAGATCAGCGCCGAGCTCGCTCGCGCGTGGATGATCGATTACGCCTGGCGCGAGGTAACCGGGCGGGCTTGGACCTGGCTGGCCGAACAGGACTATAATCTCGAAGACCTGGAAAACGACGACGAAGCCCGCCTGCTTTACTTGCAGGAGTGGCTTAAGGACTCGGATCGACGCCGGCTCGCGACCGACCGCACCTATGCGCGGAGGCAGGCCCTGCGCGCCTGGCTGGCGGAGAAAGGCTATGATCCGGTCGCAATCCTGTCTTTTGAAGACGACGGGAGGCTTCCGGAGGAACGCTTGTACGCCGACAAGCTCGCTCGCGCCGCCTGCTTCCATCTCTGGCTCGGGGCGCATGGTCGTTCCGCGCCAGCAAAGGCGAGTGAAGAGGAACTTGCGCATCTCGTGGAGCAGGCGGGCCGCGAGCTCAAGGTACCGACCCCGACGGCAGGCAAAATGACGCTGTACGACGGCAAGACCGGCATACCGTACGACCAGCCGGTGACCGTCGGTGTCATCTATATGATGAAGCTCGCCCACTTGGTGGAAGACAAAGTTCACGCCCGTTCGACCGGCCCGTACTCGTTGGTCACACAGCAGCCTCTGGGCGGCAAGGCGCAGTTCGGCGGTCAGCGGTTTGGCGAGATGGAAGTGTGGGCGCTCGAGGCCTACGGCGCCGCGCACACGCTCCAGGAAATGTTGACTGTCAAGTCGGACGACGTGACCGGTCGCGTCAAGACGTACGAAGCGATCGTCAAGGGCGAGGAGATTCTCGAGCCCGGCGTCCCAGAGTCTTTCCGCGTTCTGGTCAAGGAGCTCCAGTCGCTGGGGCTCGCCGTCGAGGTATACGATTCCGAGGGCGAGAAGATGGCGTTCGGCAAGGAAGATAGCGAAGAACGCGTTCCCCAAATTGGAATGGGCCTCTTGCGCGGCGAGCAAGGCGAGCGCTACGACGAACGGCAAGCCCTGCGCGAGCGCTTCGCCCGCGGTGAAGGCATCAGCAGCACGGCCGGCCGCGGACGGCGGCGCGAGCGAACGAACGGGGACTAGCGCGGCGCGAAATCCGTTTTCAGGCCGAATCGGATTGGAGACGGCAGCGTGCGCCGGGTGACGACGCGCGCACGACACGCGGATTGCGGTGTCTCGACAGGTCATTTGCGATTTAACGCGGAGTAATAATGGAACTGAAAGACTTTAACGCGATACGGGTGAGTATGGCATCGCCGGATATCATCCGGTCTTGGTCCTATGGCGAAGTACTCAAGCCGGAGACGATCAACTATCGGACGCTGCGTCCAGAGCGCGATGGGTTGTTCGACGAGCGTATCTTTGGGCCGACGCGGGACTGGGAGTGCGCCTGCGGCAAATACAAAAAGATACGAAACCGCGGCATTATATGCGACAAATGCGGTGTGCAGGTCGCGCCGGCGCGCGTGCGCCGCGAGCGCATGGGACACATCGAGTTGGCCTCGCCGGTTTCGCATTTGTGGTACGTGCGCGGCGTTCCATCGCGCATCGGGTTGCTGCTCGACCTTTCCCCCCGGATGCTCGAGCGCGTGCTCTACTTCGCACAGTACATCGTCATGCGGCTGGACGAGGACGCCCGCAAGCGGACGATGCAGCGGCTGAGCAAAGAGACGCAGAACAAGACCCAGGAGTTGGAGCTCAAGGTCGAGTCCGAGATTGAGGCGCTAGAAAAGCAGGGCGAGAAAGAGCTCGACGCCGCTGAGCGGAAACTCGCCGGTGCGCTGCAAAAGCTCGAAGAGCAGCTCGCCGAGAAAACGGACCAGATCGTCAGCGTCGCCAAGACGATCGAGAACCGAATCGAAGAGGCCAAAGGCAAGGAAATCCGCAAGCCGATCATGTTCGAGCCGACCGGCGACTTTATCGCCGAGGAAGGCGATATCATCGCGCCCAAACATCGCAAGAAGTTGAACGAGTTGATGCAGTCGCAGGTGTCGCAGATCGAAGAAGACATTCGCGCCCGGCAGGCCGATCGGCGTCTCCTCTTCGACGCGGAAAAAGAGCAAAAACGTCACGCCTTGAACGAGCAGATCGCCAAGATCCGGCAGCATCTCGACGCGCAGGTCGAAAAAATCCACGACGCGCACGACGAGCGGATGGACGAGCTCAAGGCCATCCGCGTCGGCGAGATCATCACCGAAGCTCGCTTTCACGAGATGCGCGAAAAATGGGGCACGCTCTTCGACGCTGCCATGGGGGCCGAGGCGATCTACGAGAGCCTCCGCAAGATCAACCTCGACGAACTGGCCGTGACGATTCGCAACACGATCAAGACGACGAAATCAAAGCAGGTGAAGAAAAAAGAGATCAAGCGCCTCCGCGTGGTGGAATCGCTGCGGCAGTCGAAGAACCGGCCTGATTGGATGGTCCTGACCGTGCTGCCGGTGATCCCGCCCGATCTGCGCCCGATGGTGCAGTTGGACGGCGGTCG
>JAMCRS010000019.1 GCA_023380675.1 Chloroflexota bacterium | reverse complement strand
CCATATTCGCCAACGCGCACTCGTCCATTCGCGCTCTTGAACATTATGTGCGACACGGGTCAAACGGCGATTAGCCTGCTGTAAACAATTTGTAAATTCCGGTCTTGCTAACCAATTGACGCCGCGCCTCACAGTCCGACGCCTGGTCCTTTCACGCGTGAGCGTCGTTACGAATCGGCAAGTAAACCGTGAACGTGCTTCCGCGCCCTTGCGCACTCTCCACTTGCATGCGGCCTCCGTGCGCGCGAACGATCTCGTTGACGATCGAAAGGCCGAGTCCGGAGCCGCCCGCCGCGCGCGCCTTGTCTCCCCGATAGAATCGATCGAACAGTCGCGGAAGGTCCTCCGCCGGGATGCCGGCGCCCGTGTCGCTCACCACAATCGTGATCCACTCGTTCGACCCGCGCGCGCTCAATCGGCGGTGCAGCGCCGACGCGCCTTTGCCGGCCGCATCCGTCCCGCCCGCTCGGGCGTTCACCGTCACCGTGCCGCCGTCGTGATTGTACTTGAGCGCGTTCTCGACCAGATTGTTGACCACCTGTTCGAGTCGACTGGCGTCGCCCGTGATCGCCGGCATCGGCTCGACGACGGTAACGATCGCTTCGCCCAATTCGCTCGCGCGCGGGCGAAAGCGGTCCACCCAGCGCGGGAGCAGTTGCGCGAGGTCCACCGTTTCGTGCTCGAGGGGGAGCTGGCCGGACTCGAATCGCGCGAGCGTCAGCAGATCGCCCACCAGCCGTCCCATGCGCGCCGTCTCGTCGAAGATCGTCTGCGCCGCGCGGTGAACGCCTTCGGCATCGTGCACCGCGCCTTCGAGGATCGCTTGCGCAAAGCCCTGGATCGACGTGAGAGGCGTCTTGAGCTCGTGCGAGACGTTCGCAAGGAAATCCTTTTCCATCTGCCGCGAGTGCTGCACCTGTTCGGCCATCGCGTTGAAACTCATGCCGAGTCGGCCGATCTCGTCCGAATCGTTGGCTGTCACCCGATGCTCGTACTGGCCGCGCGCGATCGCTTCGGTCGCGCGCGTCAGGCGCGTGATCGGCTCGGCGATCGAGCGGGCGAGGATGAGTGCGACCAGCAGCGCGACGAGGAACGTGACGATGCCGGCGACGACCAGGCTCAAGCCGATCCCGTCGAGGGTCCGCAGGATCGGCGCCTCGGCCTGCGTGAGCGCGACGTACACATTTCTGCCGCCGCTCTGACCGGCCGGGAGCGCGGCGAACAAGAGCGTAAAGCTGGCGGCCCGGTTCCTGATCAGGTGCTCGCCCCAAACGTAATCCCTGGCCTGGGCCGGCGGATTGAGTCGCACCGTGCGGCCGGTCAAGCCGTTGGCTGCATCCGCGAGAACGAGCCCGTTTTCGTCGACGATGAAGACGCGGCCGATGTCGCCGGCCTGCTCGTCCAAGCGCGCGAGGACCGCGGCCGGGTCCAGCCCTTGTTGAAACATCGCCCGGGCTTGAAACGCGAGCGGGACCACCGCGTCCCCCAAGCGCGCGCGCTGAACTACGATCTGGTATTGGCGCAGGATGACGACCAGGCTCACCGCGACGATGGCGAGCGTGAGCAGGATGACGAAAAACTGCGCGAGGACGAGACGCGTTCTAAGCGACATTGCCTTGCCTTTTACCGGTCAGCCGTCGAAATATGGCCGGACCGCGGCGCTCCGGCCGGATGCAGATGTGGCCGCCCGCATTAGCCGACCAACTTGTAGCCCACACCACTCACCGTCTCGATCTGCGTGGCCGCCCCTGCAAGCTTTTTGCGCAGATGCGCTACGTGTACGTCGACCGTCCGCGTTTCCCCTGGAAAGTCATAGCCCCACGCGATCTCCAGGAGGCGCTCGCGCGTGAGGACGATACTCGGGTTCTGCGCCATGACGGCCAGCAGGTCGAATTCTTTCGCGCGCAGCTCGACGGCCCGGGTGCCGATCGTTACCTCGCGCCGGTCGAGGTCGATCGTCAGATCGCCGACGGACAATCGCTGCGTCTTGTGGCCCGGACTGGCCCGGCGTAGGATGGCCCGCACGCGCGCGACCAGCTCACGCGGGTTGAACGGCTTGGTCAAATAATCGTCCGCGCCCAGTTCCAGGCCAACGATCTTGTCGACGTCCTGGTCACGCGCGGTCAGCATCAGGATGGGCACTTCAGATTCCTGCCGGATTCGCCGGCACACCTCCCAGCCGTCGATTTCCGGCAGCATGAGATCGAGGATCAGAGCGGCCGGCTTGATCGCCCTGAATTTGTCCAACGCCGCCTTGCCGTCGAACGCGGCCTCTACTTTGTAGCCTTCCTTCTCAAGGTACAGGCGCTCGAGCTCGATGATGTTCTTCTCGTCGTCGACCAATAAGAGTGTCGTCAACCATCCCTCGCGCGTCCTATGATTGGCACCGGTCCGACCGTATAACCCGAAATGGGGAGGTCTTGGCTTCTCGCGGGGTCCGGTGCCAGGAAATTATAAATCCGAGCCAGGTCAAAGTCAAAGGATTTTGAGCGCCGGATGTAAACTCTGTGTAAAAAGTCGGCGCGCGAGGCTCTTGCCCGTTGCATTCTTCGGGTCTATAATCAGCGCCATGGACGCGATGGATCCGCCGCGACCCTCCACTCCCGCTTCCGTCGGCTCGCCCCCGAATGTACCGTGGGGCCTGCGTGACCTGCTCTTTGGCAGCCTCGCCGCCGCGGTGGGCGTAATTGCGCTCAACTTGATTCTGCTCGCGACCGGCCTCGTGACGCTCCGGTCGATCACCCGGAATGGAGATACGCTCGCGCTGTTCGTCGCGCTGCAGGACCTGACGGTCGTCGGCGCGGCCGCGCTCTTCAGCCTCGTGCGCTATCACGCCGGCTGGGAGACACTGGGGCTCCGTTCGTTCGACCGGCCGCTCGGGTGCGGCCTCAGCGTGCGTCTGCTCGCCGCGTCGTACGGGGTACGCATCTGTTATGGAATGGTTGCGCTCGCGTTCGGCTATCAGCCGGCGCTGCAGGACGTGTTGTCCCAGCTCGATACGCAGGGCATCGGTTTCGTTTTGACCCTCGTCGCCGCGGCCGTGATCGCGCCGATTGCGGAGGAGCTGTTCTTCCGCGGATTTCTCTACGGCGGACTGCGCAAGCGGGTCGGCGTCCCGGCCGCGATGGCGGTCAGCACGCTGTTGTTCACCGCGCTCCACTTTACCCTCGATCAATTCATTCCGATCTTTGTGCTCGGGCTGTTTCTCGCCTGGCTGTACGAAAAGTCCGGCTCGCTCTTTCCGGGAATCATGCTTCACTCGGCGAACAACGCCATTTCCCTCATCCTCTTTGCCTTGCTTAAGGCGATGGGCGGCCTCCCGGGTATCTGAGCGTTGTCCTTTCGTCGCGCCTTTGCCAAAACTCTACAATCGGGTATAATGCAAGCGTTGCGTTACGGGGGTGTGTCGGAACTGGCAGACGAGCATGGCTTAGGACCATGTGGGCGAAAGCTCGTGAGAGTTCGAGTCTCTCCATCCCCATTCGACGGAAACGAGCTGCTCTCTTCGACGGCTCCGTTTTCTGAATCATGAATTAAAGGACACCGATTCTGTGAAAGTCACTACGGAACACACGCCGGACTGCAACGCCGTCGTAACGGTCGAAGTCGACGACGAGCGGACCCAAAGCGCTCTCAAGACCGCCGCGCAGCGCGTATCGCGCGCTCGTCCGATCCCGGGATTCCGGCCCGGCAAGGCCCCCTACGCGATGATCGAGCGCGCGTTCGGCAAAGAGTTCTTGCTCGACGAAGCGATCGACGGCATGGCGCAGCAGATCTACCGGCAGGTCCTGAAAGACGAGAAGATCGACGTCTACGATTCCGGCAAGCTCGACGTCGTGCAAAAAGAACCCGTCATCTTGAAATTCACCATCCCGACTCGCCCGGTCGTCACTCTGGGCGACTATCACTCGATCAGCCTCAAGCCGCGGCCGGTCGAGGTGACGGACGCCGAGGTCGACGAGGTCGTCGCCCGTTTCCAAAGGGAGGCGGCCGAGATGGTGCCGGTCACCCGTGCGGTGCAACTGAACGACCTGGTCACGATAGACGTCAACGGCGGGCTGGAAGGCAGAGATCCGTTCAACCGCGAAGGCTTGCAGGTGACCGTCGAAAAGGCGAGTGGAGTCTTTCCCTGGCTGGAGCAGCTCGTCGGTGCAAACCCCGCCGAGACCCGCACGGTGACGTACACGTATCCCGACGACGCATCGGAAAATCTCAAGGGCAAGGTCGCTACGTACACCGTCACAGTCACGGACGTCAAGGAACCACATCTGCCGGAGCTGAACGACGAGTTCGCCAAGTCGATCAGCTCGTTCGAAACGTTCGACCTGTTCAAGCGCCGGATTCGCGCCAACCTCTACGAAGAAAAAGAGCGCGTCGAAAGCGATCGCTTTTCCGACGAGGTGCTCGACACGATCGTCGAGCAGTCGCAGATCGCATACCCGGCCTCGATGCTGGAGGACGAGATCGATCAGGACATCGCGCAGGCCAAGGAGCTCGCGAGCCGGCTGGGCATGACCTGGGACAAATACCTCGAGCTCGGCAGTCGGGACGAAGCCGCCTATCGGGCCGACGCCCGGCCGCGCGCCGAAAAACGCCTCAAGCGTCTGCTCATCATGCTGCAGCTTGTCGAGGAGGAAAAAGTCGAGGCCTCGGGCAAAGAGGTGGACGTCGAGATTGACGAGCGCGCACGCGCGGTCGAGCAGCAAGGCGGCAATGCCGCACAGGTGCGCCGCAACCTGTCCACCCCCGAATCCAGACGCGACATCGAGCTGAACTTGAAGCTGCGCAAGATGGTGGATCTCATCGTCGCTATGGCCAAAGGCGAGCCCACCAGCGGCAAGATCGTGACGCCGGAAATGCTGCGCCAAGAAATGCGCGCCCGGGAGCTGGAGCAGAGCCAAGCCAAGCCGCCCGCGCCAGGCGGGTTGATTACCGACCCTTCTCAGGTCACGTCCGCGAACTGGCCCAAGGGTCTTGACCACCCCTTGACCCCTGGCGAGGACGAGCAGAACCGAACACGCCGTTAGAGCCCGCGCCGGCCGCGCGTCCCGACGCCGGCCGGCGTCTTGATCACAGGAGTCAATTCCATGTCCAACACCGCACGATCGCGCTATGACATGATACCCATGGTCGTCGAGAACACCGGTCGGGGCGAGCGCGCCTACGACATCTTCTCGTTGCTGCTCAAGAACCGCATCGTTTTTCTCGGGACGCCGATCGACGATCACGTCGCCAATCTCGTGGTCGCGCAGATGCTGTTCCTGGACAACGAAGATCCGGACAAGGAGATCCGCCTCTACATCAATTGCCCCGGCGGATCGATCACGGCCGGGCTCGCCATTTACGACACGATGCAGTTCGTCCGCGCGCCGGTGTCGACGACGTGCGTCGGCCTGGCGGCCAGCATGGGCACCGTTCTCCTCTCCGCCGGCGAAAAGGGTCGCCGATACGCGCTCCCCAATTCGACCATTCACATACACCAGCCGTGGGGCGGCGCACAGGGACAGGCGGTCGACATCGAGATCGAGGCGCGCCGCATCATGCGCGAGCGGGAACGCTTGAACCAGATCCTATCCGAGCGCACCAGCCAGCCGCTGGAACGGATCGTGCACGACACCGACCGGAACTATTACATGGATGCGCCGGAGGCCGTCACGTACGGACTGATCGCCGCCCGCGCCAGGCGGGTTGATTACCGACCCTTCTCAGGTCACGTCCGCGAACTGGCCCAAGGGTCTTGACCACCCCTTGACCCCTGGCGAGGACGAGCAGAACCGAACACGCCGTTAGAGCCCG
>JAMCRS010000018.1 GCA_023380675.1 Chloroflexota bacterium | reverse complement strand
CGAGGTCGCGCTGACCGAGTTGGACCGCATGATCGAGCAAGAGGGCGTCGATGTGGTCATCGGCACCATCTCCTCAGCGGTGTCGCTGGCGGTGCAAGACCAGGCCGAGAGCATGGACTTCGTGATGATGAACACCATCAGCAGGTCACCGGCGCTGACGGGGGAAGCCTGCAGTCCCTACAGCTTCCGCGTGAACAAGAACGACCTGATGGACGGTGCAGTCATCCGAGCGTGGCTCGAAGCCAACCCCGAGATGCTCGACCTGACATGGGCGACGCTGGGCTACGACTACGAGTGGGGCCACACCGCGCTCAAGGGCTTCAAAGACATGACCGGCGTGAAGCCGGTTGGTGAGGAGTACGTGCCACTGGGCACGAAGGACTTTGCTAGCTACATCAGCAAGATCAAGGACGCCAAGCCCGACTACGTGGCGCTCGCCATCCCCGCGTCCGACCTTATCACGTTCATGAACCAGCAGACGGGCTTTGGCCTTAACAAAGTCGTGAAGAAGATGCTCTCGTTCTCCCCCATCGCCGAGCAGTATCTCGAAGCGATGAAGGACAACGCCCTGGGTCTTTTGGCTGTCCAGGACTACACCTGGATGGTTGACTTGCCCGCGAGCAAGAAGTTCGTGGATGCCTTCAAGGCGGCGAACGGCTTCTACCCAGGCTTCTACGACGCCGAGTCGTACACGTCGGGCAAGCTGCTGATCGAAGCGATCACGAAGGCGAAGAGCGACGATCCGGAGAAGCTGATCCCGGTGCTCGAAGGCATGAGCTACGAGGCACCGTACGGCAAGCTCACGCTTCGCAAAGAGGATCACCAGGCGCAGCGGCCGGTGTACATCGCCGAAGTGGTGAAAGAGCCAACGTCGTCGATCGGCTATGCCGCGAAACCAGTGGCAACCATCGCGGCAGAGAAGATTACTATCCCGGTCGACAAGACCGGCTGCAAGATGAAGTAGTAACTGCTGTCGGGTCGGCGGGCGATCATCGATCGCTCGCCGATACCGCGCAACAGTCTGTGGGGAAGCTATGGGCATTCCTGGTATCGACGCCGGGCAGTTTCTCAACGGTCTCGGCTACGGCATGCTGCTGTTCTTGATCGCGTCCGGCCTCACCATTATCTTCGGCATCATGAATGTGGTCAATTTCGCGCATGGCACGCTGTACATGCTGGGCGCATACGTGGCAGTGGTGATAGCCAGCCAAACTGGCAACTTCTGGGTCGGCTTGCTAGCCGCGCCTGTTGCCGTCGCGGTGGTCGGTGCCATCTTCGAGATGACGGCGATTCGGGCGGTGAGCAAACGGCCGCCCGTGAGCAGCTTGCTGCTCACGTTTGGATTCACGCTCTTTCTCGGCAACGTCATCCGTCTACTGTGGGGAACGCAACAACTGACCATGTCGGTGCCGGACGTGCTGCAGGGCGCGGTGAACATTTTGGGTACCGACTACCCGGCCTATCGCCTTTTCATCATCGTGTTCGGTATCTTGGTTGCCGTAGGTATGGCGATGTTCCTAGAGTACACATCGCTCGGCACTATCGTGCGCGCGGCTAGCACAGACCCGGAGATGGTTGCCCTGCTGGGCATTCCGATCTCTCGTGTCTTCACCGCGGTATTTGCCATTGGCTCCATTCTCGCCGCCTTCGGCGGTGTGGTGGCGGTGCCATTGCTCACCGCGCACATTGGCATGGACCTCGAAGTAATCGTAGATAGCTTCGTAATTTTGGTCATTGGTGGCTTGGGCAGCTTCCGGGGCGCAATTCTCGCCGCCTTGATTGTGGGGCAGGTCGAGACCATCGGTCGCGTCTATCTCTCTGAGTACGCCATGGCAGTCACCTTCGTTTTTATGGCGATCGTGCTCTTGGCCAGGCCTACCGGCCTGCTCGGCGAAGGGCGAGTCGGTTAGGCGAGGGCAAGCCCTGCGCCAAGGAGGTCTTATGCAGAAAGAGGTTGGGGGAGCGGTGGCAACGGCAGCGCCCCCAGTTGCCCAGCGTAGTCCCCTGCGACGATTGCTTTTGACTGGCGATCGCCTGGATGCACCGCGCTGGGTGTTATCGCTGGTTTTACTGGTTGCCATTGTATTTCCATTCATTTCGCCCTCTAAATTCTGGACCGATATCGCCACCGAGGTGTTCGTGTTCGCCGTCTGGGCGATGAGTCTCGACATCCTCGTCGGATACACCGGTCTGCTCTCCTTCGGTCACGCCGCGTACTTCGGCTTTGGCGCATATGCCGCGTCGCTCACGATGATGAAATGGCTGCCCAGCATTTGGGCCGGCCTCGCCGCGTCCATCGTGATCGGCGCCGTCGCCGCGCTGGTCGCCGGCTACTTCTGCGTGCGTGCTTCCGGCATCGCTTTCGCGATGCTCACCTTGGCCTTCGCGCAGATGTTCTATACGGTAATGTGGAAGATGCGCGATTTTACCGGCGGGCACGACGGGCTGACGGGCGTACCGAGGCCGCCGATCGAGCTGGGCGATTTTCTCTACCTGAAGATGACCGATCGCACGACGTTTTACTTCTTTATGCTCGCCATGTTGGTGATTTGCGTGCTGGTGCTCAGACGGATCGTTAACTCACCCTTTGGGTCGGTTTTGGAAGGCATCCGCGAGAACGAGGAGCGCAGCCACTTCCTTGGCTATGACGCTCGACAGTTCAAGCTGATTGCCTTCGTTATCTCCGGCGCCTTTGCCGGTCTCTCTGGCGGTCTCTACGCGATGTTCCAGAACTTCGTCTCGCCGGCGCTACTGCAGTGGGGGAACTCGGGCAATGTGTTGATCATGTCGCTGTTTGGTGGCGTGGGGACGCTCGTCGGGCCGATCTTTGGGGCGGCCCTCGTGATCTTCCTGCAGGAGTACGTCAAGACGATAAACGCCGATCTTTGGCAGTTGATCGTCGGCTTCGTGCTTATGTTGGTGGTGCTCTTTATGCCGAATGGCCTCGCCGGTCTCGTCCGCCGGGCGCCTGATCGGAGGGTCTAATGGGCGTTTTGCAAACGGACAAGCTTTGCCGGGACTTCGGAGGCCTGCGAGCGGTCGACGAGGTAACCATATCAGTTGGGCAGAACGAGCTGCGGTCGATCATTGGCCCCAATGGCGCCGGCAAGACGACGCTGTTCAACCTGCTCACCGGGCGATTTCCGCCCTCCGCGGGGAAGATATTGCTCGACGGCAAGCAGATCGGCGGTCTGCCCGCCCATAAGATCTCCCATCACGGCGTAGCGCGCACCTTTCAGCGCACGAACATCTTTCCCGGCGTGACGGCCTTCGAAAATGTCCGCCTCGCCGCCCAGTCGCGGCGCGTTGGCAACATGAACATCTTCGCCTCGCGAACCGGGCTCAAGGGGATCGTCGATCAGACACACCAGGCGCTGGCAGATATGGACCTGGCGGACAAGGCGTTCCAGACGGCGGGCGCGCTATCACATGGCGACCAGCGTCTGCTCGAAATGGCCGTGGCGCTGGTGACATCGCCGAAGGTGCTGCTGCTCGACGAGCCGATGGCTGGAATGTCGCCCGCGGAGACCGCCAGAGAGACCGGCAAAGGCGCCGGAGATAACGAAGGCAATCAGCTTGAACTGTCGAGCGTCATAGCCAAGGAAGTGGCTGCGCTCCTCGTTCTCGCGGAT
>JAMCRS010000017.1:1461-3605 GCA_023380675.1 Chloroflexota bacterium | reverse complement strand
GCATTAGGCGGTTACCCGCCCTCCCGCACAGACCCGTGCTCGCGCTCCTAACGCACACGGTTCCCACCTCGGATGATGATGCCTCGTCGTCTGACGCCGCCGGCGCCCTGTATCCAGACGCCACAAAGCGATCGTGCGCCCCACCGCGCCGGAACGGATGAGTGGGGCGGCGGCGACAACCGCCGGGTGCGGTACCATAAGCGTCTGGTGAGAAACATGAGTAACGCGCGAAAAAGCCTTCCGGTTCTAGTGGCCGCGGCATTCCTCGCGGGCTGCGGCGGTTCCAAGCCCGGAGATTCGGAGACATCGGCAAAGGTGGAGCCGGCGCCTGATACGTACCACGTGAAATTTGAGACCAACAAGGGCGACTTCGTCGTCGAGGTCACGAAGGCTTGGGCGCCCGAAGGCGCGGAACGGTTTTACCTTCTCGTCAGACGCGGCTTTTACAACGACGCCCGGTTTTTCCGCGTGCTGCCCAACTTTATCGTGCAGTTCGGTATCAATGGCGACCCGGCCATCTCCCGCCAGTGGCGCACGGCGATGATCCCCGACGATCCGGTGAAGGAGAGCAACAAGCGCGGGACGATCACGTTCGCCACCTCCGGTCCGAACACGAGGACGACGCAGGTGTTCATCAACCTCGCCGACAACGCCCGTCTGGACAGCATGGGCTTTGCACCCTTCGGGCGCGTGATCGCCGGAATGAATGTGGTGGAGCGCTTCTTCAGCGCCTATGGAGAAGGCGCGCCGCAAGGCAACGGCCCCGACCAGAATCTGATCGAAACGCAAGGCAACGTGTACATCGAGAACAACTTCCCCCGGCTCGACTACATCAGCGCTGCGCGAATCGTTCCGTAGGCCCGGCCTGAATCAGATCATCGCCAGCGGCGTGTCGCGGGCGGGCACTGGAAATGCGCGATCGATGGCCTCGATCTCTTCGGGGGAAAGCGTCCAGCCAATCGCCTCCGAGTTCTCGTATACGTGCGAGGGGTCGCCGGTCTTGGGAATCGTGAACACGTTCGGGTCGCGCGTGAGAAAGTTCAGCGCGACCTGCCGCGGCGTGCGCCCGTGCCGTTCCCCGATCTCGGCCAGCAGCCGGCCTTCGGGACTGTCCGTCCGCGGAAAACTGCCGTGCCCGAACGGGCTATAGCCGACCACCGCGATGCCCTGTTCGGCGCAGTAAGGAATCAGCCGGCGTTCAATTCTGCGGTCTCCGAGATGATAAAGCACCTGGTTGCAGGCGAGGCGCTCGTGCCGCAGCGCGTGCTGGGCCGCCTTGACCTCATCGACGTGGAAGTTGCTCACGCCGATGTAGCGGATCATGCGCGTCGATACCAGATGCTCCATCGCGCGCATTGTCTCCGAGATTGGATAGCTGCTTTGCCAATGGAGCAGGTAGAGGTCGAGGATATCCGTGTGCAAACGTTTGAGGCTGCGCTCACATGCCCGCAGCGTGCCTTCGTAGGAAGCGTTCGACGGCAGGACCTTGCTGGTCAGGAACACGTCGTCGCGGCGGCCCATCACCGCTTCGGCGATCAACTCCTCAGCGCGCCCATTCCCGTACATTTCGGCCGTGTCGATGTGCGTGAGCCCGAGTTGGAACCCGAGCCGCAAAGCTTCGACTGCGCGCCGCTCTTTGTCGTGGCTCCCCTCGATCATCCAGGTGCCCTGGCCAATAACAGATACGTCCACGCACGTCCACCCGAATTCCCGTCGCACCATGCAACGAATTGTAGCGCAAGCGGCTGTTCCAGGCCGGCTGCGTGTACTGATTCACCGCGCGCGGCGGCCGGTCGCGATAGATCAGGGTGCGACGCAAGGGAGTCCACCCCGGGCCTCATCAACGCAGGTGCAGGCCAGTGGCACGCGGCACCGCGGAACTGCCGAGCCGCGGAGCCGTGCCGCCGCTGTCTCCGGAAATCCTCGAACTATGCTGCGATTCAGTTGAGCGTTTGAACTGGACCTTGGATTCGCGCTCGAGCCCGCAGTTCACGCATATCTGAACGTCCGAGTCGCCTCGCGTGCGCGGCCAACCCCAATTGTGCCGGAGAAAACATCTCATCCGAGACTCCCTCCTTCTTGCGTTCGAAGATACGACGTTGGCCTGTTGCAATTGAAAGACCAGCCGCACCGCATTCATTCCG
>JAMCRS010000017.1:0-1451 GCA_023380675.1 Chloroflexota bacterium | reverse complement strand
TGCTCCACGCGCACCCTCAATTTCGGACAGGTATGTAGAATTTGCAGGCGAAAAATTCGTAGTACCTTGCGCGCCACAGATTCCTAAAGCGGCAGCACCTCCAGCCGCACAGGGTCGAACTTCAGCCGCCTCTTTTCGAGATAAGACTGCACCGCCAGCAGCGGAGGCAGGACGGAAATGCTCGCCACGGCCGGATCCGCATTCGGCAGTCTGCGCGATTTGCAGCAATCCAGGAAGTTGCGGACGTGGTCCGCCGTGATATCGCCCGGGATTCTTTGCACGACCGGTTGAGGGTTGCGGCCGGGCGGCGTGAATTCGTACCGGTTCCGGTTTACGAAAAGTTTGCCTTTATCTCCGTACAACGTCACACCGTATTCGCTCTGGGTTCCGTACGAATTCGATTGAAAGAGCACAGTGAAACCGTCGTACTCGAACAGCGCGTTGCAGGTATCGGGCGCGGTGCGGCCGTCGTGATTATCGTAAAAAATGCCACCGGCAAAAACAGCCGAGTTGGGCGCACGCTCGCCCATGTACATGTGCACGACGTCCATCCAATGGTGGCCGAAATCGGTCATCTTCCCGCCGTTGAAGTCCAGGAACGCGCGGAAATTCAGATATTGCCCGGGGACCCAATCCCGGTACTTCACGGGGCCGAGGAAGCGCACCCAATCGAGGTTGTCAGGCTTCTGCGCCGGTTCCTGCGGCAGCGGGCGCGGCACGCCCGTGTGCCAGACCGCGTCGATATGGCTAATCTTGCCGATCTGGCCGGATGCCACGAACCGCTCCTTCGGCTCGATGTAGATCTGGCCCGAGCGCTGCTGGAGCCCGACCTGGCAGATGCGTCCGGTCACGCGCGCGGCCTTCAGCATCTGCGGCGCCTCGTCCCGCTTGCGGCACATCGGCTTCTCGACGTACACGTCCTTACCGGCATTCATGGCGTCGATCGCGTGGTCTTTGTGCCAGTGGTCGGGCGAGCCGATCAGCACGGCGTCCACTTCCTTCAGTGCGAGCAGTGCATGGTGGTCCGCAAATCTCTTGGTGTTGGGAGCTTTCTGCTGGGCATTGTCGAGGCGCACCGCGTAGACATCGCAGAGTGCGCGTACCTCGACGTCCTGATTCTTCTGGAACAGCGTCATCACGTAGGTGCCGCGGTTGCCGGTCCCTATGACGCCCAACCCGATGCGGTCGTTCGCGCCTTGAATCCGTGAATAAGAAAGCGCCGTCATGGCAGCGGCCTTGGCCGCCTCGCGGCGAGTAATCATGTCCTTCCGCTCCTTCCGCCCGAAATAAAGTCGGGGAATGGGATTCGATTATTATCTCACTCTCGAAACCGCTTGCGCCGCCAATTCATCATCAGTGGTAAGATCCGTGGGATGTGCACGCGTGACACGGTTTGCATCACGCATACTCAATGCCGAGAGGATAAAGATGAAGCTACGAGCGATTATTGC
>JAMCRS010000016.1 GCA_023380675.1 Chloroflexota bacterium | reverse complement strand
CGGCGTGCTCGCGCGTACCGAGATGCTCGGCCTCGATCGCCGGGGAGTAGTTCTTGGCGAACCAGCCGCGCGGAGCGTATGGCTGCGCAACCGAATCGTGCTTGGCGTTTGGCTCAAACCAGTTCGGCCTTTCCCAGCCGGACTTTTCCCCGAAGCTCGCACCCAGCTCTTTGAGACGATAATATGCGGGCGAAAGGCGAAGCGGCCGCACCGACTCGCGTTCCTCACCGGGATAGTGGATATCGTAGTACTTGCTGTAGGTTTCGACCGTTCGGGCCACGGTATAGCGCTGGCTGGCGTAGTTGTTCCCAAAGCGGCGCAGGTCGAGACGCCACAAGTTCCACTCGGGGTGACCGTCGACGATCCATTCCGCCATCGCCTTGCCGATCCCACCCGCACTCGCGAGACCGTGCGCGCAGAACGCCGCGGCGACCCAAAAGCCCTTGACCGTCGTCGGACCCAGCAGGAATTCCGCATCGGGCGTAAAACCTTCGGGGCCGTTGAGCAGCATGTTCACTTCCGCCTGCTCGATAATGGGCGTACGTTTGATGAGGCTCTCCATGAGCGGCTGGAAACGGTCCCAGTCCGGCGGAAGCAGTTTGTTGTTGAAATCCGGTGGGATGCCGTCGAGGCCCCAAGGCGCGGGCATTCGCTCGTATCCCCCGGCGATCAGACCGCCCACTTCCTCGCGCCAATAGACCAGGTTATCCGGATCGCGCATGGTCGGCAGATTCCTGGGGAGGCCGGGAATGGGGCGCGTGATGAGGTAGAGGTGCGCCATGGGAGTGACCGGCAAATAGAGACCGACCAGAGACGCGATCTCGCCCGCCCACTGCCCGCCGGCGTTCACGACCACCTCGGTCTGAATCGCGCCGCGATCGGTGACGACTGCCGAGACGCGACCGTTCTTGAGAGTGATCGATTGCACGCGGGTCTGCGTGAAGAAACGCGCGCCGGCTTTTTTCGCGCCTTCGGCGAGCGCGTACGTCAGGCCACTGGGATCGACCATTCCGTCGGTGGGGAGATAGACAGCGCCGAGCACGCCTTCCGGATCCATCGCCGGGAAAAGCTTGAGCGCCTCCTGCGTGCTGATCAACTCCAACGGCAGTCCGAAGGAGCGGGAAAGCGCAACCTGGCGTTTGAGCTCTTCCATACGCTCGGGCGACGAGGCGAGGCGCAAGCTGCCGACCTCACGCCAATTCGGGTCGTACTCGGTCTCGACCTTGAGCTTGCGGTAGAGCTCGACGCTGTAGCGGATCATCTTCGTCAGGTTGACGTCCGTGCGCAATTGACCGACGAGGCCGGCGGAGTGAAAGGTGGAGCCGCTGGTCAGCTCGCTCCGCTCGAGGACGACGACGTCGCGCCAGCCCATGTGAGCGAGGTGGTATGCTATACTGCATCCGCCGACGCCGCCGCCGATGACGACGACGCGGGCCTGGGTAGGCAGGTCAGGCATCTGGGATACTCCTTGGTGCTACAAAGGCGATAACACAATATTAGCAGGTGACGGACAGCCGCGTTTTCAGTACCGGGCCAGCCATTTCGCGACGTTTTCGTCGCGAAGCATCTGCGCCATGCGAGAGAAATGCTTGTCGGCGTAGGCGCGAAAATCAAAGTCGAGCTTGGAGATGCCGATCTGAACCAAGGCCCACATGGCCTCGCGGCAGTCGGATACGATCTTGCTCAGCTTGTGCCGCGCGTAGCGCGACTCCGCGGTCGGGCCGTAGTAGGATTCCAGCAAAAGCCGGTCCTGGTCGTCGCCGAACTCGTGATGAACAGCGAAATTGGCCAGGTCGAACGCGACGTCGCCCATGCCGGCGTATTCCCAATCGAGGATGCGGATGGCGCCGTCGTCGATAAAGTTCTCGTTCAGCAGGTCATTGTGGCACGGTCGCGGCGTGAATGGGTCGCGCTGGAACGCAACCTCGATCGCCCGAACACGCTCCTGCAGCCAATCGAAATCGGCGGGAAACGCAACGTTGTAGCGGCGCGCGGTCGCGACATAGTCCTCGACGGTGCGGAACGGCGAGAACGCGCCGGGAATGTTGGGGACAGCGTGGAAACGCTTGAGCGCCGCGGCAACGCGCTGCACATTCTCCGATTGACGCATCTCTTCGCGCGGAAGAGGACGGCCCGTTATGAAACGCGTGACCAGATACCCTTCGGGCTCGACGAAGTAGACGACCTCGGGGCCGATGCCAAGGCGAGCCGCGGTCTCGCTGGCAGCACGCTCGTGCGCGCGGTCGATGCCGAGGAGCTCGGTATTCTCGCCGCCGATGCGCAGGACGAACGACTCACCGCCGACGTCGACGCGATAGTTCTTGTTGGTGATTCCGCCGCCGAGCGAAGTGGTCGTCAGGTCGCGCGCGCCGCGCCATTGGGGAACACGGGCGATGGCCTGTTCGAGAGTCAGGGGCATGAATCGTCAATTGGACATGGAAGGGAGCACGAGATAATCGACCCAGTTGCGCAGCTCTTGCTGGCGAATCTGGGTGGTGAGAATATCATCGCCGATCTTGAGCAAGTCGCGCAGCGGCTTGGAATCCGGACGCTTGTAGAGCTCGATCATGTTCTCCGCCAGCTTGTCGACTTCGTCGGTGGAGTGAAAAAAACCTTCGTCGGTCAGCGGCTGTTTGCGCGCGATGAGCAACCGCGCCATCTCGTATAGGTTGTATTCCGGGTGATACTGGGTCGCCCAGAAAGTGCCTTTGCCGTGCTTGACCTCGAGCGATTGGACGTTCGAATGCGCGTTCGAGGCGAGGAGGGTGCCCCCCTCAGGAATCCGGGTCACGACATCCAGATGCATGATGAATCCGTCGAACTGCTTCGGCTTGCCGCGATAAAGCGGGTGCTTGGACCCCGCGTCGGTCAGATGGATATCGCGCGCAAAGGCCCACTCGCGTCCTTTGGGGTTTTTTTGGACCTCACCGCCGGCGGCAACGGCCGCCATCTGCACGCCCCAGCAGCTTCCGTACTGCGGCTTGCCGACGTCGTAGATGGCTTTGCAGAACTCGATCTGCCGGGTGACGCGCGCATCGTCGTGATGAAAGATGGTCAGGTTCGACCCCGTCCAGATGTAAGCGTCGTACGACGAAAGGTTGGCGCCGCTAGGAAGAGCCGTCTCAGGGTCGGCAATGTAAAGCGTATCCAGCTTGGCTTTGGGCGTGTACGTCTTGAGGAAATCGACATACATTTCGTGAGCCTGCTTCATCCCGGCGTCGGCCAAGACCTGGCGGTTTGCGGCCGGGTAGCCGTTGATGACGCAAATGGCAAGCGGTGCGTCGACAGTCATATTTGTTTCCTCCAGAATTGAATTGATATCGAGCGAGCGGCGCGCAGTGCACGTGCGGCGCGTCGCTCGCCGGTTCGAGGCTTAATCGTTCGCGATAAAAACGCTCTTTAGTTCGCTGTAATGCTCGAGAGCCGTCATGCCCTGCTCACGCCCGACGCCGCTCTGCTTGACGCCGCCGAACGGCGCCTCGATATGGACGCTGCTGCTGCTGTTGACCGACACCATACCGGTCTCGAGCGCGCGGACGACGCGGAGGGCGCGACCGACGTCGCGAGTCCAGAGCGAGCCGGACAATCCATAGTTGCAGTCGTTCGCGATGCGGACGGCTTCTTCCTCGGTGTCGAACGGCATCATCGCTACGACGGGTCCAAATATCTCTTCCTGCATGATACGCATCTTTGGGTTGACGTCGACAAAGACCGCCGGCATCAAATAGCTGCCCTGAGCGAGCGGGCCCTGCTTGGGAATATCACCGCCGATCAGACGCCGCGCGCCCTCGGATTCGCCGATCTCGACGTATTTGCGGACCGTCTCGCGGTGCTGCGGCGTGATGAGCGGTCCCATCTCGGTCTGCTCGTCGGCAGTGTCGCCCACCTTGATCGTCTTGACGCGCTTGACGAAGCGATCGACGAATTCGTCGAAGATCGGACGCTGGATCAGAAAGCGGGAGCGCGAGCAGCAGTCCTGCCCGGCGTTGTCGTAGACCGACCAGACCGAGGACTCGACGCACGTATCCAGGTTGGCGTCGGCAAAGATGACGTTTGCGGACTTGCCGCCGAGCTCGAGCGGAAACTCGCTTGATGCCGTCGGATGCGAGCTTCATCACGCTCGCGCCGACCTCGGTCGAGCCGGTGATAGAGATCTTGCGGGCGAGTGGGTGGGTGACAAGCGCGGGGCCGGCGAGGCTGCCGGGGCCGGGAAGGACGTTCAAGACGCCTTCGGGCAGCCCGGCCTCGAGCGCGAGCTCGCCGAAAGCGAGCGCGGTCAGAGGAGTCACGCTGGCCGGCTTGTGAACGACGGTGTTGCCCATCGCCAGCGCGGGCGCGATCTTCCAGGCGGCGATCATGAGCGGGAAATTCCACGGCGTGATGAGGACGCAGACGCCGAGCGGCTCGTGGAATGTGAACGCGTGGCCGTCCTTCGCCACAGGGATCGTTTGACCGTGGAATTTGTTGACCGCGCCGGCGTAATACTCGAAGGTGTTGGCGACGCTTTCGAGCTCCCAACTGGTGGCGGAAATCGGCTTGCCTCCGTTCTGACACTCGAGCTGCCGGAAGCGGGGCAGATTCTCCCGCATCAGATCCGAAATGCGTTGGAGCAAGCGGCTGCGGTCGCGCGAATTCATCTTGCGCCACGGGCCGTCGGCAAAGCGCTGGTGCGCCACACGCACGGCGCGATCGGCGTCCTCGCGCGACGCCTGCGCGACGCGTACGATCACCTGTCCGTTCGCGGGGTTGTAGACATCCGTCGTCTTGCCTTCCGAGCCCGCGACGCGCTTGCCGTCGATCAGCAAGCCTTCGAATGGAATATTGTCAGACATCCGAGTCTCCTGTTTCCGAAAGGCAGAAGGCGCAGCGCAGAGCCCCGGTCACACTGCACGGGTATAGCAGATGCGGTTGAGAGTCACCGTGTCAACACTCACCCTAACGGCGACTTGCAACCTTGGCCTTCGGTCTTTTTGCCAATTCTTACTGGGGCGTAACGTAGGCGGCCGTGATCCCGCCGTCGACCATGAACTCTGTGCCGGTCACGTAGGACGATTCGTCCGAGGCGAGATAGAGGGCGGCCTGCGCCATTTCCTTGGCTTCCCCAAAGCGCCCCATGGGAACGTGGACGAGGCGCCGCTGCTTTTTCTCTTCGGTGTTAAGGAATTTCATTAGCAGCTCCGTGCGCAGGGGGCCGGGGCAGAGGGCGTTGACGCGAACGTTCTCGCGTGCGTGGACGACGGCGAGCTCGCGCGTCATCGCGAGGACGCCGCCCTTGCTGGCGGTGTAGGCGATCTGCGGCGTGGCAGCGCCGAGGATGGCGACGAAGGACGCCGTGTTGATGATCGAGCCGCCGCCGGCGCGCTTGATTGCCGGAATGCCGTACTTGCAGCCGAGAAACACGCCTTTCAGGTTGATGCTCATCGTCAAGTCCCAGACCGTTTCAGAGGTCGTCACCGCGTTGTCGTCGTCGCTGTGCATGATGCCGGCGTTGTTGAACAAGACGTTCAGCTTGCCGAAGGATTTTTCGGCCGCGGCCACCATGTTCTCGCAGTCGGCGGCCTTGGACACGTCGGCATGCACGTAGACCGCGTCGCCGCCTTGTCTTTTGATCATTGCCACAGTCTCTTCGCCGGCCGCGTCGTTCACGTCGACGGCGACCACCTTCGCCTCTTCGGCGGCGAAGAGCAAACTCGTCTCACGTCCAATGCCGCTCCCAGCGCCCGTTATGAGGGCAACCTTGCCGGTGAGTCTCATCGTCCCGTCTCCTTTGCAGCAATTGGTATATACCATTTATAGCACAGAATGAGGAAAATGGGCAACGTGGGGACGCGGAGTGTTGCGGCTTCTAAAAAGCCGCGACACTCCGCGTCCCCGTTTGGTTCGGATCGACAATGCGCGTCTCGGGCGGCAGTGCCGTCGAGAAATCTAGCCCCATCACCCCCGTCCCCTCTTCCCCGTGGGC
>JAMCRS010000015.1:2710-3161 GCA_023380675.1 Chloroflexota bacterium | reverse complement strand
TTGGGCCGGAGGACGGTCTCCCGCAACGACGGCCAATGGGATACGAGCAACGTCGAGTTCACTGCGGGCCAGATTCTGGCCTACGACAAGGCCGCACGGACGCCCCGCATGCAGCACATCGACTACGGGCTCGGCGTTTTCGACCGCGCCGCGTTCGAGAATCTGCCGGCCGGCGTTCCGATCGACCTGGCCGTCGTCTATCAGGACCTGCTGCGCCAGGGTCGTTTGGCGGCGTTTGAGGTCCGTCAGCGGTTTTACGAGATCGGTTCGTGGCAAGGGATCGCAGAGCTCGAGCGCCATCTGGCGCAACAGGCAGGAGCGAAAGAGTGACTTTTTCCGCGCAGTACCTGGACCAGGCGCAGGAGATCATCCGCCGGCTCGATCGGGACCAGATCGAGAACACGGTCGACCTGGTCGCCGGCGCGCGTAGCCGCGCCGCGCGCCTCTTCAT
>JAMCRS010000015.1:0-2700 GCA_023380675.1 Chloroflexota bacterium | reverse complement strand
CGATTTTCGCAAGATCGTCGGGATCGAGACCTACGCGCCCACCGACAACGTGTCCGAGCTGACCGCGCGCACGAACGACGAGGGGTGGGCGAGCGTCTTCGAGGGCTGGCTGCGCGTAAGCCGGCTCCGCGCCGGCGACCTGGTCCTGGTCCTTTCGGTTGGAGGCGGCAACCTGGAAAAGAACGTCAGCCCCAACCTGGTCGCGGCGGTCAAGTACGCCCGCAGCGTGGGCGCCGGCGTGATCGGGATCGTGGGGCGGGACGGCGGCTATACCGCGCAGGCCGCGGACGCTTGCGTTATCGTTCCCACCGTCGACCCGGAGAACGTCACGCCGCACACCGAGGCTTTTCAGGGCGTGATCCTCCATCTGCTCGTCTCGCACCCGCGCCTCAAAGCCGCGGCGACGAAATGGGAATCGGTCAAGTGAGCTTTCGTCGCGCCGTCTTCCTCGATCGCGACGGCGTTTTGGACCGCGCGATCGTCGTCGACGGCAAGCCGCATCCGCCGGCGACCGTGGACCAGCTCGAGATTCCGCCCGGCGTGCGCGAGGCGCTCGACGCACTCAAGGCTCACGGACTCCTCCTCGTCGTCGTCACCAATCAGCCCGACGTCGCCCGCGGCACTCAGCGGCGCCAAGTGGTGGAGGAGATCAACGCAGCGTTGATGGAGCGGCTGCCGCTGGACGAGATTCGCGTCTGCTATCACGACGACCGGGACGACTGCGACTGTCGCAAGCCGCGGCCCGGCATGTTGCTGCAAGCGGCCGACAAGTTCGGGATCGACCTCGCCGCCAGTTTCATGATCGGCGACCGGCGCAAGGACGTCGAGGCGGGCCGGCGCGCGGGGTGCCAAACCATTCTGATCGATCAGGGATATAACGAGCCGGGAACGACGGAACCGGACCACACGGCGCATTCGATGGACGAAGCGGCGCGATGGATCCTCGAGCGGTCCGCGGCGTAAAGGGGGCACATTGAAAAGTATATCGGAGCTGCGCGTCAAGATATTCGCCGACGGCGCGGACATTGCCGGGATGCTGGAGATGTATCGCAACCCGCTCATCAAAGGGTTTACCACCAATCCGACCCTCATGCGCAAAGCGGGAGTGACCGACTATGAGGCTTTTGCGCGCGAGGTGCTGCGGACGATCAAGGACCGGCCGATCTCCTTCGAGGTCTTTTCGGACGACTTTGCCGAAATGGAGCGCCAGGCGCGCAAGATCGCGCAGTGGGGCTCGAACGTCTACGTCAAGATACCCATCACCAACACCCGCGCCGAGTCGTCGGCCGATCTCATCCGCCGGCTGACCGCCGCCGGCGTCAAGCTCAACATCACCGCCATGACTACGCTCGAGCAGATCCGCACCGCAGCCGCCGCGCTCGCCGGAGGCGCGAATCTCGTCCAGCGGCAGCCGCTCCATCAACGCTGCGTTGATCTCCTCCACGCAGCCGCCGCGCTCGCCGGAGGCGCGCCGGCGCTGGTCTCCCTTTTCGCCGGGCGTGTCGCCGATACCGGCCGCGATCCGGTGCCGATGATCCAGGTGGCCGTGGAGTACCTGCGCACCTATCCGCACGTGGAGCTGCTCTGGGCGAGCCCGCGCGAGCTCCTCAACATCTTTCAGGCGGACGACGCCGGCTGCCACGTCATTACGGTGACGAACGACCTGTTGAAGAAACTGGACCTGGTCGGCAAGGACCTTGACGCATTCTCCCTCGAAACGGTCCAGATGTTCCACGGCGACGCGGCCAAGGCCGGTTACGTGCTGTAATTGAGGAAAACCTCACAAATCCTCGTCGGGATTCTCCGCTCGGCCTTTCCGGACGCCGGTCCAAACCGACGGCCTTGCCGGCGGGGCCCTCGACGTGCGGCGGCGGGGAGCGTCCACGCCGAGGTAATTTCTCGAAAAATCCTTATAGGAATTGACAAGGGCCGACCCGGGGTGCTATAATAGAGTGGACATGCCGGACATTCGACAGACGGTGATCGATACCCTGAGCGCGCGGGGCCCCTTGCCAGTCGCCGCGCTCGCCCGGGCGGCGCATCGCTCGGTCGTCGCGATGCGCTACCACCTGGCGCTGCTCGCACGGCAGGGATGGATCGTCCATTACGATGTCGAGCGGGACGGCGGCGTTGGGCGACCGCAGGTGCGCTACGCACTGTCGGAGCGCGCGCACGAGAGCCTGCCCAAAGGATACGACGCCCTGGCCGGCCGCCTGATCGAAGAGGTCACCGCGGCCTACGGCGACCGCGAGGCGCGCTCCATCCTTCGCCGCGCCGGACGCGCCGCGGCCGAGTCCGCGCCCCCTCTCCGCGCCGGGGCCGGCATCGAATCGCGGCTGAATCGCGCGGCCGGATTCCTTTCCGAGCGCGGCTACCTGGCGCACTGGGAAAGGTCCGCGGACGGCTTGAAGCTCAGCGCGTGCAGCTGCCCCTTTCGCCAGGTCGCCCTGCAGCACCGCGAAGTGTGCGATATGGACGTGGCCATGGTGGGCGCGCTCCTGGGCGCGCCGGCCAGGATGACGCACTGTATCGCGCGGCAGGACGGCCAGTGCCAATTCCTGGTCTCTCCCAAACCGGCCGGCCGAAGAAAATGATCGAGGTCTATCGAAAGTGAACGACTCGTACGGAAGAAGCATTCATTATCTGCGGGTCTCGCTGACGGACCGCTGCAATTATCGGTGCGTCTACTGCATGCCGACC
>JAMCRS010000014.1 GCA_023380675.1 Chloroflexota bacterium | reverse complement strand
CGCCTCGGCAGTGCGTATCCGCACGCCGCCCTGCGCACCCCGTCCCGTGCCGACCATGATCGCCGTCGGCGTCGCCAGGCCGAGGGCACACGGGCAGGCGATGATCAGGACCGCTACGGCGTTCACGAGCGCATGTGCCAACCTAGGCTCCGGTCCAAACATCACCGAGACTGACGTATTGCGCCTTGCGGCGAGCCTTGAGCGTTCGAGCGAACATCCTCTTGCCGGCGCCGTCGTCGCCGCGGCGCAGGAGAAAGGGCTCCCGCTCGAGCCAGTGTCGGAATTTGAGTCGATCACCGGCCAGGGTATCCATGGGAGCGTGTAGGGGCATCAGGTCGCGGTCGGAAATGCCCGACTCATGGAAACGCTCTCGCTTACAGCGGGTGAGGAGCGAGCTAAGGCTGAAGCGCTACGAACCAAGGGCCAGACCGTCATGCTCGTGGGTATCGACGGGCGCACTGTGGGGCTGATCGGTGTTGCCGATCCGATTAAACCATCGACCTCCGAAGCCGTTCAGTACCTGCACAACTCCGGCGTCCAGGTCGTCATGTTGACCGGCGACAATCGATCGACAGCGACTGGGGTTGCGCGCAAGCTCGGCATCGACGACGTGGAAGCCGAGGTTCTGCCCGACCAGAAGCGCGATGTTGTGCAGCGGCTAAAATCCGCGGGACGCAAAGTTGCGATGGCCGGCGACGGTGTTAATGACGCACCCGCCCTGGCCGAAGCCCACGTGGGGCTCGCGATGGGCACAGGCACGGACGTCGCGATCGAGAGCGCCGGGGTGACGCTGGTTAGCGGCGATTTGCGGGGTATTGCGCGCGCCCGCCGGCTCAGCCAGGCGACGATGGGCAACATCCGGCAAAACCTGTTCTTCGCCTTCATCTACAACTCGATGGGTGTTCCAATCGCGGCGGGCATCCTATATCCGCTTTTCGGGCTAGTACTGAGTCCGATGATTGCGAGCGCAGCAATGACGCTTAGCTCGGTATCCGTAATCTTGAACGCACTCCGGTTGAGGAAGGTGCCTCTGTGATTTCCGGAAATTAGACGCCATGGTGGCTGCTGCGCTGGCCGTCGCCATTCTATGCACCGACGTCGCCTTGTTGTGACCGAGCTCCCGACCGAGGCCTTCGCGCTAAGCTAAGAGCAACCGCCGTCACATGCCCGGCATCCTCTACGGCAATCGAACGAAGCTAGGATCGACTCCCACAGTGCCGCCGGCCGAGCTCGCGTGGCCCGATTTGCCGACAGGTTGTTTATGCCTACTTATGTCAGCGTTGCTCTTCATTGTACAGTCGCGCTTCGAGATGCGCGAGCTTGGCCAGTAGCCGCGCCTGCTCGTCCGCCGGCGGCGCTCCCTTGATCTCCCAATAGGCTCGCAGCTTCCCTTCCGCCGAATGAGCTTGGCTCACCGGAAGGGCCGCATCTTCGCCTTCCGCCTCCCGCTCGATCTTCAGCTTCAGCTCTGCCGGTCCGGCTGCGAGTAGTCGCTCGCGGAGGTCCTCCTGGGCGTCACGGCCCAGTTTCTGGTGCGCACCTTCGGCAACCGTCACCACCACCTTCACCCGCGAGTCCTTCAGCCTCTCGGTCGACATTGTCTTCGGCAGTTGGAACTCCCCGTTCTCATAACGAAGGTGGATCTCGATCATGGACCGGGTTGGAGAGGCGCGGAACTCCACGTTGAGATCCGAGCTGTCGGGCCGCAACTCGGGCGCACTTAGGCGCACCAAATGGTAGCCCTTCTCCTCGGTCTCGCTATAGTCGCACCTCGACAGAGATCCGCAGTACCACACCCTGGGCGCAAGCTGATGCCGCAGGTGGATATGACTCAGGCCGACATACTGCGCTGCGAGCGTCCTTAAAGGCTCGAGCGGATACTCCGCGCATCGTCCTGCCAATGGCTGTCCCGAACTCACTCGTGCTCCGGCCACCCCGAAGTGTCCGAAGAACAGTTTGTAGCGATCCGGCCGCTGGGCGAATTGCCGGCCGAACTCGTTGATCTGTTCGGCAAAAGCCGCTTGGAAACCCGCCTCACCGGCAGTGCCCATCAACTCCGCCTTTCGCGGATAGGGGAACACCCCGACGGCGAACTCCCCGACCTCAACGAATTCCGGTTCGGTACAAAGTCGAATTGCGTGCTTCCCCTTGGCTCTCGAATATACGTACAGGTCCCCAGTCAGTTCACGGCCGTGATTTCCGGCAGTGACGATAACGGGCGCGTGGTCCGCCATGCGGATCAGCATGTCGATCCACAGATTCCGCTCTTTGATTGTCGCCTTATACGTCGTCAGATCGCCGTTGATGACGAACAGATCGACACCGGCGCGGATGCCATCACACACAAACCACTCCAGACACTGCGCCGTGTCCCCGAAGTACCGATCCTCTTCCAGGTGCACGTCGCCCGTGTGGGCGACGCGCACCTCGCTTGCCGTCTGTGGCATGAGGCGCTTCTCACCTCCTTTCCGGCCTGGTTGGCCTGTCAAGCGAATCGACTGTCAAATGGTCTTTCAATGGGAAACGATTTTCGAATCAAACCTGGACCGCGAGCCGATCGGCTACCGGCTCTCTTCCACGAACCTCTGACCGACCGATTGATGCCTTCAGCTCATTCGTACGTGGTGGCCGCGCACAAGGCGTACGCCGGAGAGAACTACTCCGTCCGCGATGGCCTCCTGAAGATGAGGACGATTCAGCTCTCTCTGAGTTTCTTCTATTCTCGCCAAACGCTCGCGTAGAGGGCCTTCCGCGAGACAGTTCAACACGAATGTCCACTCATCCCACGACATCTGCACCGTGACCTTGTGATACCGATCCGGAATCGCCGCCTGCTCATCTATGATCAGCGTGTCGGCACTGTTCTTTGACAGCGTGATTGTGTTGAGACGCCCCTTCAGATGTTTGAGCCCACGCGACAACATCCAGAACGAAAGAAAGCTCTTCACGCCCTTCACGCGGTTTTCCGCAGACCTGCGACGGGCGTGGAGCCGTTCTTCCTCCTCTTTCGCGAGTTCTGCAAACGACTCCTGGGCTTTCACGTATTGCGCGATACGATCGACTTTCTCCCCGAATGCTTCGACGTAATCGGAGAGCGCCGTCCTCAGCGATTCGGACAACTCTCCGTCATTCGCCGCGGCCTCGTCCTGAGCCGACTCGACCAGTGCTGCCAGGGCTTCGTCGATCTCGAACAGGCTCATGTTGCGCGCGAGCTCCCGTGCCGTTGCGCGGGGCGCCATCACTCCACTCATGCCGCTTTCCCTCCGCTTACCGCTCTATTCGAGTCACCCTCCGGCGATTGCAATGGCTGCGGGTTACCGAAATGCCGAAATAGCTGCCGCCCCAATGCTGGCACGTATGCCGTGAACTCCTCGTCCGCTGGAGTCTGGTCGATCAGCCGAAACACCTGCTCCATCCGTGCGTCCAGTAGGTCCATTAGATTCAGAACGATGGCCTCAGGCATCATCGGCAAGCGAAGAGCGCCTTTATCCAGATCGCCGTGGTGGCTCACAATCAGGTGTTGCAGCACCGTCTTGATCTCGATAGGGAACTCCGTCTGTTGAGCTGT
>JAMCRS010000013.1 GCA_023380675.1 Chloroflexota bacterium | reverse complement strand
CGGCTCCCGTCGGGCTCGATAAGCGTCGAGCAGTCGCTCGCCAGACTGCGGTTCGACAAAATCGATCAAGGTCGTCGTTCCGCCGCACGCGGCGGCAATCGTTCCCGTCTCCCAATCGTCGCTTGAAATGGTCGACGGCGTGAGCATCTCGAGATGGACGTGCGGGTCAACCGCCCCGGGGATGACGAGCTTGCCTCGCGCGTCGATCATCTGTGGCGCGTGCAAGCCATCTCCGATAGCGGCGATGGTCCCATCCCGGATGCCCAGATCAGCCTGAACGGTAGTCGCACCGTCGATCAACGTGCCGCCAAAGCAAAGAGCACGGCATCCAGATCGCCTGCGCTAGAGCGGGACTCCGGCGCGAATTGCATCCTCTTTGACATCGTCGTAGATCTTTTTCCACTCGTCCGTCGGGCGAAGCTTGGCGACGTCGTAGCATTCCTGAAAACTCTTGCCTTTGGGGGGATTCCCCAGCTGCTCCTCGTACTTGGGCAGGAGTCGATTGGCAATGTCGTTGGCCTTGCTCAGTCCGACCGTTGCCGCCTTTTTGAAAACTTGGCCGGCGAACTGAGTTTCCAACGGGGTGATGTGGTCCGAGAACTTGCCGCCCGCTGAACGCGGACCGGTGCATGATGTCGCGCCGCAAGCCGCCAGCGCCGTCATGCCGACGGCCGATTCGTAAAGCAGCATCGGCGTCGCCGGCCCCGCGGTCTGGTTGAGGACGGAATTGGCGCAGATATGCGTGTTCCGGCTCAAGGCTTGAAACACTACGCTCAAAGCCCACAAAGCCTGTCGTCCGCAGTTCCCCATTGTGCGCAGATCGTATGGGAATGCCGCCCCATTCGAACACTGGTAGACGTTGTACAGAAGGATCGTGCACGCGATGCACGATATCGCGGAGCCTTCCGGGCCTCCCGCGTAACCGCCAATCATCGACCAGGATCCGCCGTACGTGATCCCGCCGCAGTTGTACGTTTGGCTCAACTTGAAGAGCGATTCGTACGAGGTCTTGATTTCCACCTGGGACAAGATCAGCACGATGTCGCGCGAGGGCTTGTAGCCTCCCGCGATCCCATAGCCGCCCAGGACGCCGTAGTGGGTCGGCGACGTGCCGACGGCATACAGCCCCATGCCCTCGCGGCCGGCCCGGCGAATGCCCTCAGTCGCCAGATCCGCCTGCAGTCTGCCGGCGAGCAATTCGTAGGGAGAGCCGGCTCGAAGGTCGGCGCCCCAGATCTTTTGCAAAGAAGGGCCCTCGATGCAGTCGACTTCCGGCGCGCTCGCGATCCCGTGCACCAACGGGACGAACACGTCCTCGCTGACGGCAATGCTCAGCGGCGCGACCCATACCGGCGGCGTCGGATCCCCCAGCCCTCGATGTTTGAACTGGACCTGTTGTTTTCCTTCGCCGAGCGTGAACGCGTCCGGCGCCGCAGCCAGCCCCGCGAGCAACTCTTCCCGGCTGTAGCGAATCACGCGCTGCGTGTCCGTGCACAACATGCCAGTCTCGACGGCGGCCTGCAATCCCGCCTGAAAGTACCGGTCCGCCAGCTCCAGATCCTGGTTCACCGGATTGTTTGGATCACACGTCTTTTCGAGTTTGAACTCCTTGGCCTGTTTGGCAATCGTCTGTGGAATGACGCGCGTATCCCAGTCAAACTGCCTACACACGGAGCCGCTGTGTGCCTTTGCAAGTACATCCAGCAATCGCTCTCGATTGATCGTCATGGTGATTCTCCTTGGGCGCTATCGTTCTGCGAACAGATCTTGGATTGGAGGCGGAAAGCGAGATTCCATCAGACGCTCACAGACGCGCACCGCCGACACCGCGTTCAACCCCCAGCCGTCCGCGTGAATGTCTCGGGCGAACTCGGCGGTCACGGGTCCTCCACCGACGACGACGTAAAATTTGTCACGCAACTTCATCTCGTCCAACAAGGCAACGGTATCCCTCTGGTAAGGCATCGAGGTCGTCATCAGCGCCGAGAGAGCGATGATCTGCGCGTTCTCGGCGATCGCGGTATCCACCAGCTTGAACGGTTGGACGTCCACGCCCAGATCCACCACTTCGAATCCATTCACGGACAACATGGTGCCGACGAGGTTCTTTCCGATGTCGTGAATGTCGCCGGCCACCGCGCCGACATCGCCATCACCTTGCCTCTCCGTTTTGCGCCCGCCTTGCCGCTCAACTGCGGCGCGAAAACATTCATGCATTGCTTCATCGTCTCGCCCGCCAACATCAGCTCAGGCAAGAAAATGTCACCGCGTTGAAATTGATCGCCAATTCGCTGGATGGCCGCGGAGGCGCAGTCAATCGCCTTCAACACGTCCATCCCGCTTGCGACGATCGCTTTCGCCGTGTTGACGGACGAAGCCGGATCGTAGTTCAGAATGTCCGTCTCGAGCTGCTTGAGCAGGTCTGGCTTGTCACTCATTTTTCTCCTTCGGATTGCTAGGAATTGAGATTGGCGCGCCGCGATGGCGTGGGCTCCGGCCCGGAAGGGCAACGCACCCGACGGGTCCGTCGGCGGTTTGCCTTTCGGTTTCGTTGGCTGACGCGGCGCTTCGCTTCGCCCCGTAGTATTCCAGGTACCCTTTGGCGAACCGGTCTCTGTCCGTTAGAAAGTCGATTGCGGAATCCCTTTCTCGTAGACGAGCGCGGTTCCTACCGCCGCGCCGTGTTTTGCGATGACGGGCAGCATGGCACTTTGGCTCGATCTCTCAGCCGTTACCGAATTACACAAGGCTTTGTAGGGATAGGTTTTCATCATTTTCGGGCATCGGCCGCCGGAGTGCCACCGCGGGTCCGGTCGTCGCCGGTTAAAATTCAGCAAGCTTCGCGCGCCGGCTCTGCGACCGCTGCGCCATTGACTAGCAAGCTGGTGGTCTGGCGATCGAAGATGCGAATTCCCTCGGGCGCCGGCCGAAGCCAGACCTTTTCGCCCACGGCTAAGTGCCGCGAGGTGGCCACGTAGACCTTTAGCTGAATGTCACGGCATTGAACGGTGAGGAGCGTCTCCTTACCGAGCACTTCGAAAATATATATCTCTCCCGCGATGGCGAAGCGAGCCGGCGCGTGGTCGACGAGAATGTCGTCAGGCCGGATCCCCAGAATGACCTCGCGGCCCGCGCCGACGTGCACGAGGCCGGCGGTGATCGAGTCTGGAAATTCGTAATCGAAAGACGCGCACTTGAAATGCGCTCCATTCTGTTCGAGACGGCCTTCGACCAGATTCATCGGCGGGCTGCCAATGAAACCGGCCACAAATGTGTTTTGCGGGCAGTTGTAGAGGGCGATTGGATCGCTCACCTGCTGAACGCGGCCGTTGTTCATCACCACGATCTGATCTGCCATCGTCATCGCCTCGGCCTGGTCGTGCGTGACGTAGATGGTCGTCACGCCGAGGTCTTTCTGCAGGCGCTTGAGCTGCGACCGCATGTTGACACGCAGTTTCGCATCCAGGTTGGACAGCGGCTCGTCCATGAGAAACACTTCGGGCTTGCGGACGATCGCGCGTCCGATGGCGACCCGCTGCATTTGACCGCCGGAGAGCTCACGCGGGAAGCGGCCAAGCAGCTTGTCCAATCCCAAAGTGCCCGCGGTCTGCTCGACGCGCTGCTTGATCTCTGCCTTGGGCATGCGGCGCGCTTCCAGGGGAAAGGCCATATTCTTGAAGACGTTCATGTGTGGATACAACGCGTAGCTCTGAAAGACCATCGCTACATTGCGGTCCCACGCCGGCTTGTACGTCACCGCGCTGTCGCCGATGAAAACGTCTCCCTGGGTTGGCTCTTCCAGCCCCGCCAAAATCCGCAATAGCGTGGTCTTACCGCACCCCGACGGCCCGACCAGGACGGAAAGCTGTCCGTCCGGAAATTCCAGCGAGACGTTGTCCGCAGCAACCGTGCCCCCAAATTTCTTCGTGAGACCCCGAACGTGAACCTCTGCCATATTGACCTCTGTCGTGTCGTCGACGAATCTGAGGCCGGCGGATCAATACTTGACGGCGCCGGCCGTCAACCCTCGGATCACCCACCTCTGGAATATCACGACCAGGAAAACGACCGGAATGAGCGCCAGTACGACTCCCGCGGAAATCCAGGTCCACTGCGTCCGATACTGGAATGAAAAGTTCTGGATCGCCACCGGCACGGTTTGCACGTCCGGCAGCCCCATGGTGACGACGTTCGCCAGCATGAACTCTCCAAACGAACCGATGAAGGCAAAGACGCCGGCGGCAAAAAGCCCGGGCGCGGAGAGGGGGAGGATGACCTTGTAAAAGATCTGAAGCGGTTTGTAGCCATCCACTTTGGCCGCGTCCTCCAGCTCGAAGGGCAGCTCGACAAAATAACTCGCCAGCAGCCAGGTTGCCAGAGGAACGTTGTAGAACACGTTCGGTATGATCATCGCCGGCAGCGTGCGCAATAGGCCCAGTGACCTCAAGAGGACAAAGGTCGGCGCGATCGTGACGACCGGAGGGATCATCGCGCCCATTTGCAGAATCAACAGCGACTGGATTTTGTACTTAAAGTGCATCCGGGCGATCGCATACGCGGAGATTGACGAGACCACCAGGCACAGCGCCGCGGTCGCAAGCGAAACGATGAAGCTATTCCGCACCGGCGTGAGGAAATTCAGCTGCCCGATGACGGCCTCGTAGGCTTGAAGCGTCGGCTCTTGCGGCCAGAACTGGACCGGTATCAGATACTCCGCCCCCATCGGTTTGAACGAGGTGATCAGGGTCCAGTATAGAGGCGAGAGGCAAAATGCCACGATCAGAATCGTTACGAGCCCCGACAAGACGCCGTTGATCTTCGTTCGGTTCTTCAGCCTCCACTGGTTGATCATTGCCTAAACCTCAGATTCCGGCTGATCCGGCTTACGTAGAATACGCTCAGGCACAGAATCATCACAAAGACCACCATGCCGTACGCAGAGCCCAGTCCGAATTGGGCGCTCGTGAAGTAGAACTTGTACGTAAAAGAGCTCAAGGTTTCCGTGGTCGTCCCCGGCCCGCCGTTCGTCAATCCATAGATGAGATCAAAAGTCCTCAATGCGTCCATGCATCGAAAGAGGAGAGCCACCAGGATCGTCGGTGCCAGCATCGGCAGGGTGATTCGGCGGAAGCGATAAAAGGCCCGCGCTCCGTCCACCTGCGCCGCGTCGTAGATCTCCTGGGGAATGACCGCCAACCCGCCGATCAGAAGAATCGCCATCATCGAGGACATTTTCCAGACATCGGCCAGAATCACGCTGTAGATCGACAGCACGGGATCCGCGAGAAAGATCGGTGCGTCTTTCACCAACCCGGCCTGCTTGAGAATGTAACCCAATCCCACGTCCGCATTGAAGAGCCATTTCCAGATGTTTGCCGATATGATTGGAGGAATGGCCCAGGGAATGACGATGATCGAGCGGACAAAGCCGCGCAACTTGGGAGTCACCCAGAAGGCGCTCATCGCCATCCCCAATCCCACCCAGAACTCGAGAAAGACGGCAACCAGGGTAAAGTAGAGGGTAAAGAACAGAGCGCCGACGAAGGTCTTGCTGGTAAAGACGTCGATATAGTTCCCCAAACCCACGAACGTGTCCGACGACCATGTCGTCACATGGTCGAGGTGGTTCAAGCTGAAGATGGCAGTCTGCCCAATTTGATAGTAATAGAAAAGAAAGATGCCGAGGGCGGCTGGTATGATGAAGAGCAGCGAGAGTTCCTGTTCCGAGAGACCCAATGGACCGAGCCGTAACACGACGGCGAGCACGAGGCTGAGCAGTATGGCTGCGATTGCCGGCGCGATGGCTAACCGGGGATCGAACACGAATACCGCCGCCGCAATCACGGTCAAAGCGCCCGTCAGGATCACCACTGCCCGAGCGGCGTTCTTCTTGCCCCGCGTCGCCGCCGCGGCTCGCGCGAGCAGCATGAGCTCGAGGAAAAGCAGCCCCACGACGACGGCGTAAAAGATCAGTATTCGACTCAATGCTCCGATCGTATCGGTTGGCGACATGAATAGCCTCTACTTCGATGCAACCACTCGATCAGGGTGGGCCTTGAGACGACCGCGAATGACCACGGCGTCTCAAGGCTCCGGTCTTTGACCTGTGCTACTTTAGTCCGTCGATCCGGGTGCACGCATCGTTCAACGCAGTGTCGGTCGTCTTCGTTCCCGTCAACGCAGAGCTCAGCTCCTCTTGGAGAATGAGCGAGATGTCGGAGAACTTGGGCGAGGGGAGCGTGACCGCCGTGGCGGCGACTGGCTGAATGAGCGGCATGCTGGGGGTGTTCTTGATCACGTCCGGGTCCGTATAGACGTCCATGTTCGCTTGAAGCGGGCCCTGAGAGAGCTCGAACGCCTTCTGCACATCGAACGAGAACATCACTTCGAGAACCTTGGCCGCGGCGTCTGGGTTCGTGGAGTACTTGTTGATCCCAAAAGCCCAGGCTTCAAGGTAGCCGGCCGCGTGTCCGTTCGGCGCTGCCGGATTGGGGATGAAACCCCACTTGCCGGCGATTTTTGACTTGGTGGGGTCGTCAAGCCAGAAGCTCATGTCTTGGCGCCCGGTGTGAAAGATCGCCTGCCCGCTGACGAAGCGCACCATGGAGTCCTCTTCCTTCCAGGTGAGCGCTTCCTTGGGCGTGACGCCGGTGTCGAACAGACTCTTCATGAACTTGAGCGCCGCGACACCCTGGGCACTGTTCATGGCGCACTTGCCATTGGCGTCGAAGTAGGTGCCGCCGAAGCCGTTCAAGTACTCGATCCAGCGATTGACGAGCACCTGGTCCTTGAGCGCAGGCCAGGTCCATCCGCTCATGTCCTTTTCGCCGGCCTGGATGGTCTTGACGTCGTTGACCAGATCGTCGTAGGTCTTGGGCGCCTGCAAGTTGTACTTCGTCAGCAGGTCCTTGCGATAGTAGAGTCCGCCGATTCCGCCCCACCACGGCCCCAGCCCCAGGATCTGATCCTTGTAGCTGAACGCCTGCACGTAAGCCGGGTTGAGGTGCGACAACACATCCTTGCTGATCTTGCCATCCAGCGGCAAAAGCCAGCCGGCTTGACCGAACTCGGGCAGCCAATAGTTGGAGACCCCGATCAGATCGATCGAGCTGTCCTGTCCCTGGAACCAAGCCACGTACGTATCATGCCAGGGGCCAGCCTCGTACGGCATGACGTTCAGCACAACCTCGATATCCGGATACTTTTTCGCGACCGCATCCTGGATCGCCTTGATCGGCGGATCCGCCGGACCGAAGGTTTTGTTAAAGTAGCCGTTGTAGGCGATGGTCACTACGGTCTTTTTGGTTGGAGCCACCGTTTGAGGGACGACCACCGTCTGCGGGACCGGCTTTTCGACGACTACTGTCTGCTGCACGGGCTTTTCAATGACCACCGTCTGCTGCACAACTTGCGGCGCGGCCGGCGCAGGAGCGCATGCGGCCAGGGCCGCCAGCGCCACCAGGGCCAGCAGCATCAGAAATAGAGCGGTTTTCTTCGACATTTCGCTCCTCCTTTGGAGTCGAACGATGGACAGACTAGACAATCAAGTAGCTGTTTGACCTGTTTTCGCGCGCCTCCTCCTTTCGTCAACCCGGAATAGCTACGCCCAGAATTTGTGCTGCCGGGCGTACCCTTTCGCTCGAAATCTTCTATTGGCAATGGACCCCTGTCCGATGCCGGGATGATTTTGATCGCCAAGTAGGATGATGTCCATCCGCCTCCGATATGTCTGGGCAAGCGCCGTTTGCGCAGCGATCCCCAAAGCATTTTGGCTCGGCGACGTTGGTGCGTGTTGCCCTGCCGGGTCGCCCGTCATTGCTTCGCTCGCGATGTCCACTTAAGCGTGAATCGGCAATCGCGCATCGCCGCGCCGGTAGAGCGGGATGCGATTGAGCGGCGCGTTAGCACGAATCGATTGCCCGCCCTCCAGTTTTTTGTCTGTCCACGCATCCGTCCACGTTGTTCCAGCGGGTAAGTACACTGGGCGGCTCTCAGCGCCTTGGTGCAACACCGGTGCGACGAGCAAGTCGGGACCAAACATGAACGCGTCTTCAGTCCGGTAACACGCGTCGTCCTTCGGAAAATCGAAAAAGAGCGGGCGCATTGGCGGAACCCCTTTGTCGTGCGCAAGTCTCATCTGCGTCATGAGGTAGGGTCGCATCCGTTCCCGCAAGAACAGCACTTCTTTGATGATTGCGTATGCCTCGTCGCCAAATGCCCACACCTCATTCGGCCCGCCTGTGTCGAATGCGAATCGTTCGGCCGGTTGCCGGCACCCGTGCAATCGGAAAATCGGGCAGAATACGCCGTACTGGAACCAGCGCACAATCAGTTCGCGAAAGTACGGTGCCGCGGGATCGCCGCCGAAGAAGCCGCCGATGTCGGTCGTCCACCAGGGAATTCCGCTCAGCGCGGCGTTCAGCCCGGCACGCACCTGGGCCTGTAACACTTCAAAGGTCGATTCAATGTCGCCTGACCAAAGGGCCACACCGTAGCGCTGGCTCCCGGCCCAGGCGGAGCGACACAACGTAACGATCTCTTCTTCACCCTCTGCGCGCATTCCCTCGTAAAAGCCTTGTTCATGCAACATCGGATACAGATTGGTCACCACCAGCCCGTTGCCCAGATGGTAGCGCACATTGTCGGCATGGAACGGGAAGTAGTCAGGCCCACGGTCAATCCACAC
>JAMCRS010000012.1 GCA_023380675.1 Chloroflexota bacterium | reverse complement strand
GCGATCCACGGCAAAGCGGTGCAAAACGTGGACACCGGCGCCGAGGTCGTCGACTCGACGAATATCGACAAGTATCTCGCCGCGCTCCCTACGCCCACCCCGACGGCCCAAGGCACTTCGCCGACGTCGGCGCCTCAACCGACGACTGCGCCGTCCGCCGCCAGCTCGTTCAAGTTGGCGGATCGGGTTGCGCAAGATGCGTCGAGCGGCAAAAAGCTCATGATTCGGGTCTCGTATCATGACGTGTCGAATGACTTTGCCCCGCAGATCAAAGCGGGGGTGGACCAGGCCGCCAAGGATTTGAACGTGGATGCGGTGATGGTGGGTCCGGTAGGTGCCGATGCGAACAAACAGGTTGCGGAGCTCGAGACGCTGATGTCGTCGGGCGTGGACGGTCTAGCGGTTTCGTCGGCGACCACCGATGCGCTGGCCCCCGTCATCGACAAGGCGTTGGGCGAGGGTGTGCCGGTCGTGACCTTCAACACGGATAACCCGGCCAGCCACCGCCTCGCGTTCGTGGGGCAGGACCTGGTGCAGTCCGGCCGGATCGCGGGCGACCTGATCGCGAAGAAGATGAACGGAAGCGGCAAGGTCTTGATCACCACGCTGGATGCCGCGGCACAGTGGTCGCTGGACCGGGAAAAAGGTGCGCGCGAGTCCCTGGGGAAATATCCGGGAATCACGGTGGTCCAGACGGTGAACACAGGCACGGAGCCGGCGGCGATCTACTCGGCGATCGAGAATGCGATGCTGGCGCATCCTGACGTGACTGGCATCCTGTCGCTCGAGTGCTGCTCGAATCCGGCGGCGGGCCAGTGGGTGCAGCGCAATGGGAAAAAGGGTCAGGTGACGGTCGTAGGGTTTGACTTGCTGCCGCAGACCCTGCAGTTGGTCAAGGACGGTGACATTGCCTCGACGATCGGGCAGAACCCGTACGAACAAGGGTACGACGCCGTCAAGCTCTTGGTGGACGCGATCCACGGCAAAGCGGTGCAAAACGTGGACACCGGCGCCGAGGTCGTCGACTCGACGAATATCGACAAGTATCTCGCCGCGCTCCCTACGCCCACCAGCGCGCCATAAGGCGTCGCCTTGCCGACTGAGAATCGCGCGTGAACGAATGGGTGCCACGCAATGCGATTCGACAAGTCGTCTTCAAAGGGCGCGGGCAACTCGTTCGCCAGCACGCTTTCGAGCGCCCGGAATATCGCTTTCGCGTTCCATGCCGAGGGCACGTGATTGACGCAAACAGATTCATTGGAGCCCGTACCTTGTTCGGTGCGTGACGAGCGACGGGAAGGGCTGTGAAAAGGCGGGCAGCACCCGCCCGCCTCTTCACAGCGCGGCGAGCCTTGTCTCTCTGGATAGACTGTCCGAAATCGAGATTCAAACGATGCCAGATCCGATCGTCCAATTGCAGAATATCACGAAGGAATTCCCAGGGGTGCGAGCCCTCGACCAGGTCAGCTTTTCGATCTGGCCCGGCGAGATCCACGCGGTCGTCGGCGAGAATGGAGCCGGCAAAAGCACGCTGATGAATATCCTGGCCGGCGACCTTCAGCCCGATTCGGGCGCGATCATATACAAAGGCAAGCGCCAGACTATCCCCAATCCATTTGTTTCGCAACAGCTCGGGATCAGCGTGGTGTACCAGGAGCTCGCGCTTTGCCCGAATCTGACGATCGCGGAAAATATGTCCTTGCATTTCGCCGCGTCCCGTCCGGCCCTCTCGCCCGTAGACCGTCGTGGATTCCGGGCGAGCGCGCAAAGCGGCCTGGCGCGATTCGGAATTCGAGACGTCGACGTGAATCAGCCGGTCGCGCAACTTTCCGTCGCGCTTCAACAGTTGGTCGAGATCGCCAAAGCGATATCGACGCAGAGCTCTACGCTCATTCTTGACGAACCCAACTCCGCCTTGACGCCGGAAGAGACCGCTTACCTTTTCAGCATACTGCGACAATTGCGCGAGGACGGCGTCGCCATTATATATGTGTCCCACCGCCTGGAGGAGGTCCTGACCCTCGCCGACCGGATCTCTGTCCTGCGCGATGGCAAGCTGATCGAGACGATCGACCGGCAGGCCGCGACGATAGAGACGCTGATCGAAAAGATGGTGGGCCGCTCCGTCGAAGGGCTGTTCGACCGCAGGATCGAATCGGAGATCGGCGCGAACGCCGTTTTGGACGTGCGCAATTTGTCGAGCGGCCGCGCGCTGCACGAGGTATCGTTCCAGGTCCACGCGGGTGAGGCGGTCGGCATCGCCGGGCTGCCGGATTCCGGCAAAGACGAGCTGGTCGAGTGCCTCTTTGGCCTGCGCAAACGCGACGGCGGCGAGATCCGGGTGAACGGCAAGCGCGCCGCGATCAATGCACCGTCCTCCGCGATCGCGCAAGGGATCGTGCTGGTACCGGCCGATCGGCGCGGCGCCGGCTCGCTCCTGATCATGAACGTCTTGGAGAATATCGCGGCGGCGAGCCTCAAGGCCGTGAGCGAGGTTGGCCTCGTTCGACGCGCCGCCATGCGGCTGCTCGCCGCCAGGTTCGTGTCGCAATTGGACATCCGGACGTCGGGGCTCGCTCAATCGATGGGGACGCTGAGCGGTGGAAATCAGCAAAAGGTCATCCTGGCGCGGGGCCTCGCGACCAATCCATCGGTGCTCCTCTTGCACGAGCCCACTCGCGGTATTGACGTCGGCGCCAAGGCGGAGATTTACGGCATTCTCCAGCGCCTGGCCGCGACGGGCGCGGCGATCGTCGTCGTCTCGTCGGAACTTACGGAGTTGATCGGCCAGTGCGACCGGATTCTCGTCATGCACGCCGGCCGCATTACGGGCGATTTCCGCCGTCGTGACGCGAGCGAGGAAGCCATTCTCAGCTGCGCTATGGGCCGGCTCGAGCACCTTGCCGAGGCCTGATTGGCCGCCGCGTGCGTCGCCGGGATGTCCTAGCCACTCGGGAGGCGTTTGATGAAAAAACCATTGATCACGGTTGTGGGCAGCTTCGCCGTCGGCATGACTCTGCGCACCCGCCGCATGCCGATCTTCGGCGAAACACTTCTCGGCTCCGATTTTGATATGGGGCCGGGCGGCAAGGGCTCGAATCAAGCGGTCGGCAGCGCGCGGTTGGGAGCCGAGTCCTACTTCGTCGGCATAATCGGCGACGACAAATTGGGTGAGATCGCGGTCGAGTTATACGCGCGTGAAAAGGTCAATACTCGCTACCTGCGCAAGCGGCACGATGCGGCGACCGGCGTCGGATTTATCATACTCGACCCGGAAGGCCATAACGGCATCATCCTGGACATGGGCGCGAATAAACTGATGGACCGGCACTCTGTAGACCTGGTCGAAGAGCAGATCGCACAGAGCGATATCGTGATGTCCGTGCTGGAGCTGCCGGTCGAACCAGCCGCGCGTGCGATGGAACTGGGACACCAACACGGGGTGCGCACGCTGCTCAACCCCGCCCCGGCCGTCCGGCTTGACGATGCCGTGCTCAAGAACGTAGACTATTTGACGCCGAACGAGACGGAATTGCGCATCCTCCTTGGGCTTGCGCCCGACGATCCGGCTCCGACGCCGGACCTCGCCAGGCGTCTGCAGGCGCGCGGTGTGCGCAATGTCGTCGTGACGATGGGCGGCGAAGGCGCCCTGGTCCTGAGCGATGCCGGCATGACTCACGTGACCGGCGTCAAGGTCCAGGTTGTCGACACGACCGGCGCCGGGGATGCTTTTAACGCGGCGCTCGCAGTCGCGTTGGCCGAGGGCCGCGATCTGATTCCGGCGGTCGAGTTCGCGTCCTGCGCCGGCGCGCTCGAGTGCACCAAGCTTGGCGTCATCCCGGGGCTGCCGGCGCGCGAGGCGGTCGACCGAATGTATTCCGATTGCTACGGCGCCAAGTGAGAGGACCGTTCTGATGCCCCTCGAGCTCCCGGCCTTCGTGCTCGACAGATCGCAGACCGCGCCCAAACTGGAGCCGGTCCTCGTCGACGAGCCCGGCGCCGGCGAGGTTCGGATCCAAATGTTCGCGAGCGGCGTTTGTCACACCGACGTGTCCGCCGTGCGCGACGCCCGCTTTTACCCGATCGTGCTGGGACACGAAGGCGCCGGCATTGTCGAATCCGTCGGCCCGGACGTCGATACGGTTCGCGTCGGCGACCACGTGGTGATTTCCTGGAAAGTGCCGTGCGGCCGCTGCCGTCGCTGCGTTGCCGGCCGTCAGGACCTCTGCGAGAGCGTTAAAGGGACCCGGGAGCCGCGAGTCCATCGCTTCGACGGCAGCGCGCTCCACGTGATGCTCAACGCCGGCACCTTCTGCCCGTACGCCGTCGTTCCGGCGGATGCGGCGGTCCCGGTCCGACGCGACATGCCCCTTGACCGGGCGGCTTTAATCGGTTGTGCGGTCGCGACGGGTGTGGGCGCCGTATTGCGGACGGCAGCCGTTCAGGCCGGCGAAAGCGTCGCGATCTTCGGCGCAGGAGGCATCGGACTGAACGTGGTCCAGGGCGCGCGTCTGGCACGCGCGGGCATGATCGTCGCCGTCGACCGCCTGCAGTCCAAGCTAGAGCTCGCACACGCGCTCGGTGCCACGCACACGTTGAATGCAGGTCACGCTGACCCTGGACAAGCCATTCTAGAGCTGACGGACGGACGCGGGGTCGACCACGCCTTTGAAGCGGTCGGCGTGCCTCAGGTGATGGAGCAAGCCTTGGTGGTACTGGCGCCCGGGGGCGTTCTGACCCTCATCGGGGCGTCGGCCCGCGACGCGGAGTTTTCCTTCAAGCCGCGCGCGTTCATGAGCAGGCAGCAAACGATCCGCGGCTGCATTTACGGGTCCTCGCGCCCCGCCGTCGATTTTCCGTCGATCGTCGAATGGTATCTGAGTGGCCTGCTACACTTGGACGAGCTGCTTTCCGACGTAATCGAACTGGAACAGCTGCCGGCCCAGTTTCCCCCAAACCACGCCCCGGCCGGCATCCGCACGATAGTGAGATTCAAAGTATGATATACCGTATGAGGGACATGCTTCCCGGCGAGCTTGAAAGGTGCATTGCAGAAAAACCGGCTGCCATCCTCCCCTTCGGCACGATCGAGTGGCACAGCTACCACCTGCCCGTCGGGCTCGACACGATAAAAGCGGACGTCTTGTGCGAGCGTCTCGCGACGATGACCGGGGCCATACTCTTGCCGTCGACGAGCTGGGCGGTGGGCGGTGTTCCGTTCCCATACACGTTTCGTTTCGACCTGGAACTGTTCGAGAGTCTGGCGAACAACATCTTGGTTCAATTGGCGGCAATGGGCTTGCGTGTGGTCGTGGCACTCACCGGGCACTACGGCCTCGAGCAGACCCTCGCGCTCAAGCGCGCCGCGCTGCGGGCCATGCGCCAGACGCCTTTGACCATCTTTGCGGGCGGCGAGTTCGAGGTCGTGACCGAGCTCGGGTATCATGGAGACCACGCCGCCAAATGGGAAACCTCGCTGCTTTGGTCCATGCGTCCCGAGCTCGTACACCTGCAGCAGGTCGATGCCAACGCGCCGTTGGACGGGATCATCGGCGACGACCCGCGGCAAAGCGCCTCGCCGGAGCTGGGAGAAAAGACGGCCGAAGCGATCACGACTCGATTGGCCGAATTGACGGAGCAGTTCCTGTCGGCGACGACAGCGGTGCAGCGAGCGCAATACGTACAAGCCGTCGCGGCCGGCGTGCGTGTACTCGAGGCGATCTGGGTGGAACGACAGGTCAAGCCCAAATCGCAGGCGCCGCCGATCGCCACTCCCTCTTACTTGCAGTACCTCAGCGCGCTCTATCGCGGGGACTATGCGGAGGCGCTCCAATCTGCCGAATCAAAGCTGTTTGATCTCCGAGCCTAGATTGGTCTGGCTCGAATACGCTAAAAAAGGAGTAAACACCATGAATCGCGGTCGAATTCTGAATGCAGAGCTTGCTCACGCCATCGCGTCGATGGGCCACGGCGATCTGATGATCGTTTGCGACGCGGGATTTCCGATCCCTGACGACGCGTGGCGGGTCGACCTAGCGCTCGTACAGGATGTGCCGGACCTGGAAACGGTCCTCACGGCGATCAGCCAGGCCTTTATTGCCGAGAAGGTCGCGTACGCCGCCGAAATGACCCAGAACAATCCGCCGCTTCTGGAAAAGGTCAAACGCATCTTCAAAGACAGCGAGCATTCGACGGTGCCGCACGAGCAGATCCTGACGGAGATGGCTCTGAAGGCCAAGGTCATTGTCCGCACGGGCGCATTCGACCCGTGGGGCAATATCCTGCTCTATTCCGGCGTGGACGTACCGAAATGGTTCTCCCGGCCCGGCGTCAAGGTGCCAGAATACTACGCCAGCCGAATGAAATAGCTCGGAGCTCAAGTGACTGATTCAACCTCAATCAATCGCGTCCAGCACACGCGTGAAAACGAACGATCCAGTCCGCGCGAGCGCGTCCGAACGGCGTTGGGACACCGCGAGCCCGATCGAGTTCCGGTGGATTTTCTAGCAACGCCTGAAATATGGGAACGGCTCGTCGCCCACTACGGCATAGAGTCCGAGCCTCCGCAGGATTCCCAATTCTTCCAGCCCGGATGGGAGCGTGTTCTCCAGCTCCTCGACGTGGACTGCCGCGTCCTTTCCTATGACATGTTCTACAACCCGCCGGCGCTCCAGCCCGGCGCGTCGATCGACTGGTGGGGCGCGCTGAGCCGCTCGACTCCGAACCGAATGTGGCGTCAGAATCTCCCCGACGGCACCGCCTATGACATATGGGGGCACCACATTCGGAACGTCGAAAACCCTACCGGGGCGTACGAAGAGTATGTCGATTGGCCGCTGCAGCCGGCCACCTCGGTGAGCGACCTGGCAGCGTTTGACTGGCCTCAGCCGGATTGGTGGAACTTTGCTCCCCTGCCGGACGTGGTTCGTCGGCTTGACGAAGCGGGTCCCTATCATTTGCGGTTCCGCGTCGGCTCGGTGTTCGAGCTCGCGTGGCAATTGCGCGGACTGCAAGAGTTCCTCATGGACCTGGCCGTCGATCCGGCCATCCCGCTCTACATCATGGATCGAATCACCGACGTCCACGTGGAGAACCTGAAACGCGTTCTTGAGCTGGTCGGCGATCGTCTGGATATGGTTTATCTCTACGACGACGTGGCGACTCAAAAGTCGCTCATGATCTCGCAGGCCATGTGGCGGGACTATGTAAGGCCCCGCCACGCGCGCATCGTCGAGGTCGCGCAATCGTACGGCAAGCCGGTGATGTATCACTGCGACGGTGCAGTCGCTCCCCTCATACCCGACCTCATCAACTTGGGCATTAGTGTCTTGAATCCGATCCAACCCGACTCTCCAGGGATGGAATGCGAGCGGCTCAAAAAGGATTACGGCGATCGGCTATCGTTCCACGGCGGAATCGACATTATCAAGACGCTCCCGCGCGGGACGGCGGCGGACGTTTCCCAGGAAGTGAAGGACCGAGTGCGCGTCCTGGGCCGGGGCGGCGGTTATGTCATGTGCAGCTCGCATCACATTCAATCGGATACCCCGCTGGAGAACGTTCTGACGATGTATCAGCTGGACTTACGGCGAAGCGAGAACTGACACACGATTCGTTCGTTTAGCCGGCAGCAAGGCCGCAGGCGTGTGAGCCACCGCCGGGCGCGGACCGGCGGTGAGAGGATACGGATGGACCGGATACTTGAAGAGATATACGCTGCGGTGATCGCGGGGAGCCGGGACGAGGTGGCTGCCGGGGTCGCTCAAGCCTTGCAAGGCGGCCTCGACGCAAGTACGATACTGAAACAAGGCCTGATTCCCGCGCTGAGAGAGGTCGGGAGTCGGTTCGAGCGAGGTGAATGCTTTGTGCCGGAAATGTTGGTCTCTGCACGCGCGATGCAGGCCGGGGTCGCGGTCCTGAGGCCGCAGCTGATGCGCTCCGAGAGCCAATCGGCCGGCACGGTCTTGGTGGGCACCGTGCAAGGGGACGTGCACGACATCGGCAAGAACCTGGTCGTGATGATGCTTGAAGGAGCCGGCTACAAAGTCACGGACCTGGGCACGAACGTCGCGCCGGCCAGATTTGTCGAGGCCGTGCGTGCGTCGAATCCGGACGTCGTCGGCATGTCGGCGCTATTGACGACGACGATGCCCAACATGAAGGTGACGATCGAGGCGCTCGAAAAAGCCGGCCTGCGCGAGCGTGTCCGGGTCCTCGTGGGGGGCGCGCCGGTCACGGCCGACTTTGCCAAGGGGATCGGGGCGGATGCGTTCGCGCCGGATGCAAGCGCCGCGGTCCGGCGCGTCCAAGAACTATTGAACCAGACCTAGACGCGGCATCTAACAACGACCCATCGTCGTAAACTGTGTTTGCTCGACAAAAACAGAACGCAGTGGCCCTGCTCTAAAAGGATGCCACTGCGTTTCCAATGCCGGGTCGCACCGTCTCGGTCACTGTTGCGCTTCCTTGGGCGTAAAGTGACGCTCGGTGGGATGGTCACGCTCGTCGGTGGGGTAGAGCACGAGTATGGCGCGTGACGCCGCGGTGTCGACGTTGTGCCACCGGTGCGGCAAATGCGATTCAAACAGCACGCTATCGCCTGCCTCCAACAGATAGGTGCGCTCTTCGATGGTGTAGGCGATCCGGCCTTGGAGACAATACACAAACTCGTACCCGGTATGGACGATCGCATTCGGGCCGCTGCCCATGTTGGGCTCCAGCGTCACGACGAATGGCTCCACGGCACGGTGCGTGATCCCTGCGCCCAGGTCTTCCAGCGTACCGTGGGCAAACGCCGCACGCGGCCGCTCCGCGGCCCGGACGTAGGCCACGCTGCTCTTCGGCGCATCCGTTTCAAAGAATTCCGTGATCGGAACGTCGAGCGCATAGGCGATCTGCTGCAAGGTGCTGACGCTTGGCGACGTTTTGCCTGTCTCGATCAGGCTCAGCGTATTGACCGCCAGGCTGCTCTTCTCGGCCAGGACGCGCGCCGACAGGTCGCGTTCATCGCGGAGCGCGCGTAGGCGGCGCCCAACATTGATTTCGGGAGTGGAGGACCGGCTCGCCAGTCCACTCGCCGGCGAACTATGGACCTTCTTGCGTTGCCCCCGTGCCGAATTGGCTCGGTGTCCGGGAGCCGAGGATTTGGCAGGCATCGACCTCTCCGTGTGTCCTATCGTGTTGCAATATTATAGTACGGATCACGCCTGACTGTCAACCGATTGCGACAGTAAATTGGGCCCATCTGACGAAAAATGGGACGACCGCTTGACGCCTCCTCAATCGTTCCGTCATCGACTCGCTCCGCCGGGGACACGGCCAGTCGTTGCGTCAGCCGCAATGCGCTCCGTGTGTGAGTCGCTCGAATGCGTGAAAGACGAGCTCCCGGGCTGCCGGTTGGAGTGAGTCGGTTGCTTCACCCTTCGACTCTTACGGCATTGACGTGCATCCTTCTGACTCGGCAGTGCTGGTGGGAACAGGCAGTCGGGCCGGCGCGAGGCACCTGGGGAATGCGGCGGTTTGGATATTCCGGACCTGGAACGGAATCTCCTGCTCCAGCCAGTACGAGTTGTCGGTGGGGACGAATCGGGAGAGCGCTTGCTCCGTTTCGAGCAGCCAGATCGTCGAATAGTATTCGTTCTTCAAATGAGCTGATTCAGAAGGGCAGGCGTTTGCCCAGCCCAGCGACTGAGGATAGTAGATCACCATCGCTTCTTTGATCGTCCAGACCGCTGTGACGATCTCCCTCGTCTCCGCGCTGACTTGCTGCCAGCCCGGAGCCGTGAACAGCATGATTTCTCCTCCGTACTCAACCAGTCCCAGTTGGCTGTATCCGTAACTGCACATCCGCCGCTCGCGAGCCAGGCTCAGACTCTTGATCCGGCTCAGGGCCTCGTAGAGCGTAACCTGATCTAATGGAGGACCATCGGTCTGCCAGTGCGATGCGATCCGAGGATCCGTTGGGTTGGACAGCGGACCGATCGCCGGGATCCATTTGGTTACGGCATTCGCAACGTGGTCCTCCAGGCCGCCGAAATCGGCGTACTGCATCTGCTGCCGGTCAAAGAGCCATCGGAGCGCCTGTTCCTTTTCCTCTCCCGCCATTTTCTCCCAATACCACGTGACGCCGTTGTTGTGGAGCTCGTCTTGGGGCTCGAATCTCGCGATGAAAACACCATTTGAATTTTGGTATTGTGCAGAGACGAGTTTTCCTTGTGCATCGACTTGAGACAGACGGGTCAGGCCCGGTATATTCGGAGCCTGGGGTGCTGGCGCAGCCGTACTTTCGGCAGGCGCATGCGACGTTGCGATAACGGCTGTCGATTTGGAGGGTGGTGTTGAGGTCGCATCTTGCGAAACTGCGGGCATAGGCAAGTGCGTCACGCTAGGGGCATAGTCGGCCAAGCTGCCGACAAAGCCAAAGACGATAGCGCCAACTGAGAGAACGTAGCCGAGCAAGTGAAAGCGGTGCATGGGTGACTCGATGGCCCCCCGACGGTTCGGTCACACGGCGCGAAAATTCCAGAGTGTCCGGTGCGCGCGACTTAACGCGCCGCGACGGCGCGCGGCAAAGCCCGGTTCGCGGCACGCGCTCTTGCGAGGCAGCCTGATCAACAACGTTTCGTGCAAGCGCGTCAAGCCGACGAGATGCTTCAGCGCGAAGGCATTTCTGCGATTGGCTATTGATTCCTGAGCCAGTCGAGGGCTTGACCTTCGTTCTCGAATTCGCGAACGTCGTGAGTGTAGTAACTTTCGGAAATCTCGAGAATCTTTGGATCCAGGTCCGCCCCAAAGATCGCCGTGGTGGGCATCATCGGGCGAAACTGCTGGATGTGTCTGCTACATTCTTCTGCGGTTGTCGCAGTAAGATCGACCAGCAGCTTACCGCGGTAATCCGAGAGAAAACCGGCCAGAGTCCTCACGTCCTCGGGCTGGAAAGCCCCGGTGTGCTTGCACCGAAGAATTCCCTTTTCCACTGGCGTGATCGTGAACGACGTGTTCATGGGAACCTCCTTGTTCAACCCGCGCTTGCCACAGAACGATTGGATCGGACGCGTCTTGCCGGTGCCTCACTCAGCCAGAGCAGCGCGCTCATGACGACAGCCGACGTCAAGCACCAGGCGCAAGTCGCGCCGATGACGAATGGTTCGAGGAAGGTCAGATAGATCGAAAACAAAGTCCCGCCGAACGCCGTAATGAAGAGTGCCAGCGCCGCCCAGTCGGCTAATGGCCCGCCGCGCGCCAGGCGGCCGACCAGCCATGCCGCCAGGACGGCGGTGTAACCAAAGAGACCGAGCGTGCCAATGGGGACGGACCCAAACAGCCGAGCGTACTCGCTCTGCTGCACCATGTTGCAATCGCCTACCGGACCGCATACGGCAGCGACGTGTGCGGTCTCGACGTATGCGAGATAGGCGGCGACGCCCACGCCGACCAGCGCCAGAATCGGGACCGCTCGCTCGCGCCAGGCCGGCAGCGCTTTGCCTGTCGTTACCTTGCGGCTCCAGAACAGAGCCACGCGGACCACCATGGTCAACATTCCGATCAACACGACTACCGCCGCGCCGTTCCCGATCGGATCGCGAGCCAGCCGCGTACCCGCGTCGACGGCCGCCCGTAATGCACTCGGCGCAAGAGTCGCGGTGTCGATCGGAGCGTTTGATTCCTGCAGCTCGGGGTCTGCGGCAGCCGGAGTCGTCGGCGTCGGCACTTCCGGCAACACCTCCGCCAAGCCGGGGATGTTCGGCCAATTTGTGCCACCCTGCGCCAGATAGCGCTCGACGAGGCCTGGAAGCCGCTCTGGAATTTCGAGCGAACCTACCAATACCACGTGGTCGACAATCAACGTGGGTACCCCAATCCGGTCGTCCGGGATCTTGAACTGAACGACTGCCGCTTGATACAAGCTCTGTCCAGCTGGCTCCGTTACATCCACCGCGAGAATCTGCAGTCGCGTGCCGTACTTGTCGAGCGAGGGCGGAAGGTCTTGCTCGACCACCTGATGGCAGTGAGCACAGGTGGGCGAATAGTACAGCACGGCGCGCACCACAGGCTCATCTGCCAAGACCGGCAGCGGCCGGGCGACGCTGAGAAAGGCGATCACTCCGACCAACAGAACAAGTGAGTGACAGAATCGGCGACTCATCTTAGTTTGGGTAGATGCAAGCCACCGCGCTCCAGAAACGCAGGCCGTAGCGTTCTACCACCTGTGCGCGGCCGCTTTCGGCGAGCGCAGCGAGGGCCTGCTCTACCTGGCATGGCATCCATCGTTCCAATGCTCGCGTCAGTTCTTGCTCACTCATCGGATGCCGCGTGATGATGGCCAAGATGCTGTCCACCACGTCTCCGTGACCGGAAAGGACGAGTCCGCTATGGATTGGGCGGACGACTTGAGCCACATCGCCAAGGACCGCCAATGCCATCGCCAATTCGGTTTCGCTTGGCGCTTGCACCCACGTTTCCGCTGGGGGACGGGTGGGGACGTTGAGATCGACGCGATCGGGCCGGATACGGCGCAGCGCCGCCGCGATCTCGCCCAACGCTTCTTCGGTCGTGTTCAGCCCCCGGACGAGCATGATCTCCACCCACAGTTTGCCGCGATACGTTTGCCGAAAGGCGATCAGTCCTTCGATCAGCGTTTCAAAAGTCAATCTCGGCCAGGGACGGTTGATCGAGCGATACAGTTCCGCGCTCCCTGCGTCCAAACTGGGCAGTACGGCATCGGCCGCGGACAACGCGACGCGAACTTCAGGCCGGAATAGGAGTGCGCCGTTAGTGATGACCGCCACGGGGAGATCGGTCAGCGATTTGACCTCGTGAATCAACGCGCCCAGATGAGAATGCAATGTGGGCTCGCCCGAGCCGACGAAGGTTACCCAGTCGATCTCGCCGGGCTTTAGAGCTGCCAGCGCCGCCTGAGTTTCCGCGAGGATATCCTTGCGCGGATAGTATTCGCGCCGTTGACCGACCAACGGCGCGGTGCGGCCCAACTGGCAATAGACGCAGTTCCAGTTGCAGGTCTTGAGCGGGACCGTATCAATCCCCAGCGACCGTCCCAGCCGTCGCGAGGGAACCGGACCGAAGACGTATCTCATCGACTGTCCGGCGATTCTTGGTCGTGTCATTCTTGCGCTCCCTGGCTCTTAGTCGATCTGTGGGCGGTTCCTTCGGCCAGCGCATCTTTTATCAGGGCGGTAAGCTCTTCGGCTTGAATGTAGCCGACGATCTCCAGACTTTGCCCGGTCACCCCGTCGATTTGCGCCACCGCTTGTTGAATGGCCAGCGAAAGGGGCACGGCGATCGGGCACAGTGGCGATGACGGGCGGAACTTGAACGCGACGTGCCCTTGTTCGTCCACGGTTAGGTCTTCGATCAACCGCATCCGCACGACGTCTACCCCGGTTTCCGGATCGATCACCGAAGAGAGACGTTTCAGTATCGCGTGGCGCAGTTGAGTCGGTTCACCCATTGCCGCTCCCGCCAATTACGTGAGTCGAGACGCGCTGCCAGATCGCTCGAATCGCGCGGCTCGCCGGGGCCTCCGGGTGATACGCCGTCACCGGCTCGCCGCGAATCATCGCCTCTGTCACCGACTCGTCAAACGGAATCTGCCCCACGACCGGTATTGCCTGTTCGCCGCAGTACGCCTCGATCTGCGCCGTGCCCGCCGGGTGAATATCGGCTTTGTTGATGCACACCAATGTGGGCACATGAAAATGCTTCGTCGTCTGAATCGCTCGCGCCAGGTCGTGGATACCAGCCACCGTCGGCTCCGTCGCAATCAGGGCGACATCCGCTCCGGACACGGCAGAGATAACCGGGCAGCCAATCCCGGGGGGACCGTCGACGATCACAGCTTCGTAGCCCTCGTCCAGCGCCAGGAGGCGCGCCTGCTGCTTGACCAACGTCACCAGCTTGCCCGAGTTCTCCTGCGCGGGACGCAGCGCGGCATGAAACAAGGGTCCGTAACGGCTTTCCGAGCGAAACCAACGTCCGACCACCTGCGGCTCCATGTCAATCGCATGGGCGGGACACTGGTAGACGCACGCGGCGCAACCGTCGCATGCAATCCCGTCAACCTGGAATACTCCGTCGCTTACTTCGATCGCGTCGAATCGACACGTCGACGCGCACACGCCGCAGCCGTCACATCGGTCCGGGTCGATCACTGCGATGGATCCGCCGACGAAATCGTGCGTTTCCAGCGTCCTCGGATGGAGCACCAGTTCAAGGTTCGCGGCATCCACATCGGCGTCGGCGAGAACGGCGCGCAGCGACTCGGAATGGGCTAGCGACGCGAAGGCGGCGGCGACGCTCGTTTTGCCGGTGCCCCCTTTGCCGCTCAGGATCACCAATTGTTTCACGACCGGGCCTCTAGGGTGTCCGCGATCGACGTGACCATCTGCCGAAACCGCGCGGAGTATTCAGGTCGAATCTCGACGAGCGTTCGTCCCCGTGCGATCCCCTCCGCGATGGCACGGTCAAGCGGAATCCGCATCAGGATCGGCAGCCCTTCGTTGGCGCAAAACTCTTCCACGCCCGCGTCGCCGGTTCCGTCACGATTGACGATCACGCCGGCAGGGATGCTCAATTCGTCCGCGATCACCGCCGCCAATCTCAGATCGTGCAAGCCAAAGGGAGTGGGTTCAGTCACGAGTACCAAGTAATCTGATCCGCGCACGGACTCGACCACGGGACAGGATGTGCCAGGGGGCGCATCCACGATCACGATCTGACCCGCCGGCGGCGTCACCCATTTCTTGAGCTGGCGGATCACGGGTACCGCCATCGGCTCGCCGACGTTCATCACGCCGTGTGCAAACGCGACGTCCCCGCGCGCCGTTCCGGCTTCCAGGACGCCCATGACGTCGGGCGCTTCCGTGATGGCGTGTTCGGGGCAGTTCGACGTGCAGTTCCCACAGCCGTGGCAGAGCTGCGCGAACACCAAAAGCTTTTTGCCCAGCACCGCGATGGCGTGATACTGGCACGCCTCGGCGCACTTTCCGCAGTACGTGCATTTCGCCTCGTCGACGCGCGGGATCGAGATCCCCACTTGTCGGCGCTGCTCGAATGCCGGCTGGAGGAATAGGTGCGCGTTCGGCGCTTCCACATCGCAGTCGAGGAAGACCGGCGGCGGATGCGCAGTGCTCGCGAGACTCAATGCGAGACTGGTGGCAATCGTCGTCTTGCCGGTGCCCCCTTTGCCGCTGGCAACGGCGATCCGCATCGACTACGTCCCGCTCTTGGGGTGGCCCTCTCCACGCGTGGCCGCGTCGACGCGTTCGAGCTGGCCAGCTTGGAATCGTGCTACCACCTCGCGCGCGGTCCGACTAGTACCCAAGCGATAGATCGGCATCTTCGCCGCGCTGAGAGCATCGAATGCGTTCGGGCCAAAATCGCCGCTGATGATCGCGTTTCCCTTCTGTTCGAGGACGAATTGCGCCGCCGCGATCCCGGCTCCCCCCGGCGCGTGGACGCCCGGATTCGGATGGGCCTGCCATTCGAGCGTGTTGGGATCAACCACCAGTAAGTAGGCGCCGCGCCCAAAGCGGGGATCCACTTGGGACTCGATGCTGGGTGCGACTGTGGTGATGACGATTTTCATGACTCATCGTTCACCTTTCGTGTGATTCACAGAGCAGGGACGTTTGATGTTCCGCCCCTGCTCATGCGTCGTCCGTGTTACTTGTGTTCCAGTTGCTCGATGCGCCGGTTGATTGCGTCCAGTCGGTCTTTTCTCAAAACCATACCTTACGGTTTCCATACCTCCCATACTTTGCCGACAAGCGCTGGACCAGGTTTCAGCGTAACCCGTCCGGGTTGCCAGCCAGAGGGCGTCACTTCACCGCTGTTCTTGACGTGCTGGTACGCTTTGATCTGCCGAATCAACTCGTCGGGATTGCGACCGACTTCCGGCGTCAGCACTTCCATCGCGAGAATCATGCCGTCCGGGTCAATGATAAAACGCCCGCGAATGTCCACGCCGGCGTCCTCATCGTACACGCCATACACTGCGCCGATCTTGCCCCCTCCATCCGAGAGCATCGGGAAAGGCACGCCGCCTTTCACCATTTTCGAGAGCTCCTGCTCTTGCCAAATTTTGTGCACAAAGCGACTGTCCGTGCTCATTGCCAGTACTTGAACTCCCAGCGCCTTGAATTCCTCGTCCCGAGCGGCGACCGCCGCCAATTCGGTTGGTCAGACGAACGTAAAGTCACCCGGGTAGAAACAAAGGACGACCCACTTTCCTTTGTGATCTGAGAGTTTGATCGGTTTGAAGCCGTCGCCGGCAAAGGCATTGGCTTCAAAATCAGGAGCCGGTTTTCCCACGCGCGCTAGCATTTTACTCACCTCCGGGGATGCCATGGATCCGGACCGAGCCGCCGTTTCGGCCGACGGCAAAATCGGCCCGCGAGCCGCCTTGACGCAACCATCTTTCGGTTCAGTCACAGCCACCTCCTTTTTCGCCCGAGCCAAGTCGGGAGAGTCGGCGAACACTCGCTGAGTTTTGTCCCCAGGTCCTAGTCGTCGACCTGTTAGTGCAGCAGATCAGTGCGATCCACCATCTTACCGTCGAGGTGGGCTTGCACAGCCTCGTCGATCGAAACGATCTGCGTGACGACGGGCTTGATGCCGCGCGTTCGCATGCTCTCGTACGCGCCCATGCCCATGCCTCCGCAAAGCAGGACCTCGCAGTCTGCAATCGCTTCGGCCATCAGCATGTGCCGGTTCTGTGCGGCCGGACCCATGCCGTGCGGCTGGCCGGGCACCTCAGCATCGTGCGGCTGGTCGGAGAAATTGGCGTGTCCCAGTTTGTCGCGCAATTCCCGTTTGACCACTTGCCCATTTTCGACGGTCAGCACCAAGTAGTATGGGGCGCGCCCAAAGTGCTGGCTGATGGCGTGGCCGTCATCCGTGATCGCGGCGATTTTCATTCATTCTCTCCTGTGGGTTTATGGATTCGGACGTCGCGTCCTCTATGCGGCGAATCTTCAGGGACTAGCCCTCGGAAGGAAACGCAATCGCAGAGAGGATGCGAGAACAAACAAACAGATTAGTTGTATCATAATACTGTGTGGAAATTTGACTTTCGGACTCTATTATACTATAATATTGGTTGATGGTCAATATAGACATGGAATCCCGCCATGGTTGAAAAACGCTTGCCCGCGCGCCCGCGCGTCAGCCGTACGATGCGGGTCCGTCACGGCCCGGCGGAGGACAATGCGCCGATGCCTGCCAAAGCGACGTGCAGCCACAAAGTCAATGTCGGGCCTACGCTGCGCACGCTGCGCGCGAAACGCGGCCTGTCGATCCGCGAATTGGCGGAAAAGAGTGGATTGGCCGTGAATACGCTCAGCCTCATCGAGAATGACAAGAGCTCTCCGAGTGTCGCGACCTTGCAGCAGTTGGCGGTCGCCCTGGAGGTCCCCATCACGTCGTTCTTTGCGAACGGCTCGCCCAAGAGCCGGGTGGTGTACATCAAAGCGTGTCAGCGCGTGGGTGCAGCATTTGCACACGGCGCGCTCGAAGACCTGGGCGCTGGAATGCCCGACAACGTCGTCGAGCCGTTTGTGGTTACGATGAATCCGAATGCCAACAGCGGGACGCAGCCCATCGTCCATACCGGGCACGAATTCGTCTTCTGTTTGGAGGGCCGGATCGTCTATACCGTCGACGATCAAACCTACTTGTTGGAACCGGAGGACAGCTTGCTGTTTGAGTCCCACCTGCCGCACCGCTGGCAAAATGTGGAAGCGGCGCCCGCGCGGGCGATTCTCATCCTCTGTCCAAGCGATTCGCGCGATCAGCCGACGCAGCGTCATTTCATTCCAGAGCCATTCTCGGCCAAGTAAGCCAAAGACTAGCCGCCGGAGGGCGTGCCCCTGGATCGTAGGCAGTTACACTCTGAGATAATACTCGTAACACGAAGGAGAACTAGAATGCCAACCATCGATCTTACCACGATCCAACCCGCCAAGACCGCCGACGCGCGCGCGATGGCGTGCCCGGGTCCCCTGCTGGAGGCCAAGAAGAGCATCGGTACAGTCAAGATCGACGAGATCCTCGAAATCTGGTCAGGCGATCCCAACACCAAGCGGGACATGCCGGGTTGGTGCGCCAAGGTCGGTCACGAATACCTGGGCGCGGTGACCGCCGACGGCTACGACCGGCTCTTCATTCGGAGGAAGAAATAAGCGCCAGCGATTGGGCTGCGCGGATTTTGTAGGAAGAGGACATAGGCTAATGACAACGAGCATTAGGACGAGCCGCCCCCGGATATTGATCCTGGCAACCTTGTCGGGCGGCTACCGGGGCGCGGACGCCGCGGGGCAGTCCCACCTGGGATACCCACCCAACACCTATATCCTGCCGGTGAGGAGCGCGGCCATCTTTCCACCGCAGTTCTACTTGAACGCGTTCCGCCAGGGAATGGACGCCATCGTCGTGATGTACAGCGGGACCGACAGCCCGTTCAAAGGCGAGTCGGAGCGAACGGCCGAGATCATCAACGAGACCTATGCCTTGATGAAGGCGCGCGCGCTGGACACCCGGCGCCTGCGCCTGTCGGCGATCTGCACGGTATGTGTGCGGCCGTTTCTCAACGAGATCCAGAAGATGAATGCGCTGCTCGACGAGATCGGTCCGATACCGCGAGAGCCGTCCCTGCCGCTTGCCGCACAGTCCAATCCCGAGCAAGGAGCGTTGTATGAGGTCGAATAAGCTGCAAGTGGACGCCCTGGTCATCGGAGGCGGGATCGCCGGGATGCAGTCCGCGCTCGACTTGGCCGATCAGGGCTACCGCGTGGCGCTGGTGGAAAAAGACCCGAGCATCGGCGGCAAGATGATCGGCCTGAGTAAGGTGTTCCCTACGCTCGACTGCTGCAGTTGCATCACGACGCCCAAGATGTCGGCGGTCGCGCATCACGATCGGATCGAACTCTTGACCTACAGCGACCTGCAGTCGGTCGACCGGACGGCGAGCGGTTTTGTCGCGCACGTCGTGAAAAAACCGCGCTACGTCGTCGAAGACGACTGCACTGGCTGCCGTTCCTGCGAGCTCGTCTGCCCGCTGGACCTGTCAGACGATGCGAACGAATTCGGCCGGACGGCTCACCGTGCGATCTACGTGCCCTTTGCAACGGCCGTGCCCCAGAAAGCCGTCGTCGATATCCAGCACTGCCTCTTTTGCGGTAAATGCATCCAAGCCTGTCCGGCGGACGCGATCGATTTCAACCAGTCGCCGGTGGACGTCGAGATACGAGCGCGGACCGTCGTGTTGGCAACCGGGTATCAAGTCACACCGGTCGACGCCAAGGAACAGTACGGCGCCGGCAAGTTCCGCAACGTGATCGACGGATTGATGATGGAGCGATTGCTGGCGCCCACCGGACCCTACGGCCGCGTGCTGCGGCCGTCCGACGGGAAACAGCCGGCCTCGATCGCCTACGTACAGTGCGCCGGCTCGCGTGATCAGACGCTCGGCGTGCCGTACTGTTCGCGGGTCTGCTGCATGTACGCGATCAAGCAGGCGATGCTCCTCTCCGGCACGCTCCCGATGGCGGACATTACGATCTACTACATGGACATCCGCACCTTCGGCAAGGGGTACGAGCAGTTCTACCAGAGCGCCAAATCGATGGGGATCGAGTTCGTCAAAGGCAAGGTCGCGCGGATCGCCCAGGACGCGGACCAAAATCCGATCGTTCGCGTAGAAGCGATCGACGACGGCTCGCGCGTGGTCGAACGAAAACACGACCTGGTCGTGCTCTCGGTCGGGATGCTGCCGGGGTGGAACCCTCAGCCGATGCTCTCGGTGCCCACGGCGGAGGATGGCTTTGTCCGCATCCCCAATTCCAATCTCGCGCCCACCGAAACGGAGAGGGAAGGTATCTTCGCCACCGGCACGGCGACCGGTCCGCTGGACATCGTCGACAGCATCGTGTCGGCCAGCGCCGCCGCGGCGCAAGCCGCCGCGTACCTCGAGTCGGGCGCCGCGCGTGAAGAGCAAGAAACGAGTGCGAACAGGAGCCTGGCCTATGCCTGAGACAAACGAGAAACTCAACGCGCCTGAGGCTGGCCGAACGACGCCGGGAGAAGAGCCCCGCGTCGGCGTCTATATCTGCGCCTGCGGCGGAAACATCGGCGACACGGTGCGCTGCGAGCAAGTAGCGCGCGCGTTGAGCAAACTCTCCAATGTCACGGTTGCCCGCAATTACATGTTCATGTGCTCGGACCCGGGTCAAAAGTTGATAACGGACGACATCAAGGAGCTTGGCGTCAACCGCGTCGTCGTCGGCGCTTGTTCGATCTTCCTCCACGAGCAGACGTTTCGCCGGACGGTGGAGCGGGCCGGGCTGAACTCCTACCTCTACTATCACATCGGCTTGCGCGAGCAGGACAGTTGGGTGCATCACGACTGCCCCGCCGAGGCGACGGCGAAAGCGGTGGGCATGATGTCTGCGGGGATCGCCAAAGCCCGGCGGATGCGGCCGCTGCAGCCGGTGCGGCTGGATGCCGAGAAACATGCGCTCGTCATCGGCGGCGGCGTGGCCGGCTTGAGCGCGGCGCTCTCGATCGCGCGGCGCGGACTGCA
>JAMCRS010000011.1:1255-6294 GCA_023380675.1 Chloroflexota bacterium | reverse complement strand
TCGAGCCGCATGGTCTCCTGAAAGAGCGAGATCGCCTGGTCCGGCTGGCCTTGCACCAGAAGCTTTCGCCCCAGCACGTAACGTGAGTCGCTATCCATGGGGTCGCCCTTGATCCGCTCCTGCAGCTCGTCTTGGCTCAACGAAGCAAGATCGGCAACGGACATCTCACCCCCGGCGCTGCTGGACGGCGCGGGCGAGGTGTAGTCGACCGGCATCTGCGACATGGGCGACGACAGCGTATCTCCCGTATCGGACATTGGGATTGTCGCCGGAGCAGATCGAGTCTCGCCCACGTCCGGAACGGCCGGCGGTTGGCCAGTGCTCCCTGCCTCGTCCGGCGGCGTCTCGTCCACCTCGATGGTGTTCGGCAGCATCGGCGCGTCTGCCGTGAGCGGCTTGCCGTAAGGGCTCGGAGAGACCGGCGCGCCGGTCAAGTTGGCAATCTTTTGGGCGAGATCGTCCATCTCGCGTTGAGAGCCATTCCAATTGATGGGGAACCGTTTCCCGCTTTGGTCGACCGCGTTCACCCGAAAACTCCTCGAACCCCCGCGGGAGGCTCGCATCGCCTGTTCCTCGATGCTCGCAATGTCGCCGAAGGGAAGGCTCGTCGTACCGATCGGCGCGACGAGGAGCTGGCGGACGCTCGTAATGGTCCGGCTGTTGCGATCGAGTCGACGCTGCCCTCGAGGATCGACGGAACGATAAAGAAGCCGATGAATCCGAGCCACACCAGGCCGAAAACCAGGCTGCCGAGCCGCGACGTTAGCGCGGGCGTCAACGTGAGTGTGCCGGTGGTGTTGTCTTCCTTCGCTACTAGTGCAGCCATAATTGTATCTCCTCTCGCTGGCCGGCATTATATCACGCGTCCACAGTCGCTTCAAGCTGTGCGTGTGTTTGACAAATATTCCCCGTTCTCCTATGATGTTCTGGTATGCAGCGACCGCCTCTGATCTTGGCGTCGACGTCCCCGCGGCGCCGCGAGCTGATTACGCTACTCGGGCTCGCGTTCGAGCCAACGTCGTCCGACGTCGACGAAACCGCACTCGCCGCCGAAGCGCCGGCCGATCTCGTTCGGCGCTTGAGCCGGGCCAAAGCTCAGCGTGCGATGCGAGCGCACCCGATCGCCATCGTAGTTGCGGCAGACACGGTCGTCTCGATCGACGGTCGAATCCTCGGCAAGCCGCGCGATGGCGCCGACGCCCGCCGGATCCTCCTGCTGCTGCGCGGCCGCGCGCACACGGTCTACACGGGAATTACGGTCGCTAATTCGGAACGTCAGATCACGCAGACGGCGGCGACGACGGTCTGGATGCGCGACTATGGCGCTGACGAGATCGATGCCTACATCGCGACCGGCGACCCGTTCGACAAGGCGGCTGCGTACGCGATCCAGCACGATCGATTCCACCCGGTGGCGCGCATCGAGGGGTGTCACGCGAATGTGATGGGACTGCCGCTGTGCCACCTCTACCTGGCCCTCGAGAGATTCGGCGTGCCCCTTGCGGAGCCAGACCGCGCCTGCCAGGCTCACCTTGGAATCGAATGCCCGGTGGCGCGACCTATCCTTCAGACTGGCGACTCGCTCGACGAAACTGACGGGTGAGACGCCCACGGCGCCGAACCGCAGCACCCTCCTCACATTTGAATCATGGATGTCCTTTCATCGCTCAATCCAGCACAACGCATGGCGGTCGAGAGCGTCGACGGCCCGGTCTTGGTCCTCGCCGGCCCCGGCAGCGGCAAGACACGCGTCCTGACGCACCGCGTGGCCTATTTGATCGGCCAGGTCCCCGTCCCCGCCTATCAGATCCTGGCCGTGACGTTCACGAACAAGGCGGCGCGCGAAATGCGGGATCGGCTCAACCGGCTGCTCGGAGAAGAGAGCGCGCGCGATCTCACGATCGGCACGTTTCACGCGACCTGCGCGCGCTTGCTGCGTCGGGACGGCGAACGCGTCGGGCTGGGACGCGGCTTTGCGATCTACGACGAAGACGACCAGCTCGCGCTCATCAAGCGCATCCTCAAAGAACTGAACCTCAACGACAAACAGTATCGCCCGGGATCCGTGCTCGGCGCGATCGGCAAGGCCAAGAACGAGCTGATCGGACCCGAGGCGTACGTGCCCCCATCGTATTGGCACGAGGCGATCGCCCGCGCCTACGTCCGGTATCAGCAGCTGCTGATCGAAAACAACGCCGCCGACTTTGACGATCTGCTCATGTCGACCGTGAGGCTGCTTCAAGAGAACGCCGACGTTCTGGACCGCTACCAGGAGCGTTATCGTTACCTGCACGTGGACGAATTCCAAGACACCAATCAGGCGCAGTACGTTTTGATGAAGCTGTTGGCGGACAAGCACCAGAACCTCTTTTGCGTCGGCGACGAGGACCAGTCCATCTACGGCTGGCGCGGCGCCGACTATCGGAACGTGCGGCGGTTCCGCGAGGACTTTCCCGGCGCGCGCGTCGTGCTCCTGGAACAGAACTATCGCTCGACGCAGACGATCCTCGACGCGGCCCAGGCAGTCATCCGGCGCAACTCATCCCGCCACAAAAAGGAGCTGTGGACCGAAAACCCGCGCGGAATTCCGTTGACGGTGCGGGAGGCGTACAACGAAGAAGAAGAAGCGCAGTACGTCGTGGACGAGATCGCGCGTTTGACCCGCACGGACGGCTATCACCCGCGCGACTGCGCGATCTTTTATCGCACCAACGCCCAGTCCCGCAACCTCGAAGATGCATTCGTCCGGCGCGGGCTGCCGTATCAGCTCGTCGGCTCGGTCCGATTCTACCAGCGCCGCGAAATCAAAGACGTCCTCGCCTACCTGCGCCTGATCAACAATCCGAACGACAGCGTCGCCTTCTCCCGGGTAATCAACATTCCGCCACGCGGCATCGGCAAGAAATCGGTCGACGAGCTGGGCCATTGGGCAGAGCGCCTGAGCGTCTCACCGTATGCGGTGCTGCAGAGCCTGCAACAGTCCACGCAGACCGATCCCGCCGGCGCGAGCAAAGCGCCCGCTCGTCTCTCGCCTGAATTCGACACGCGTTCGCGCAAGACGCTGCTGGCGTTCGCCGATCTGCTGGACGATCTACGCGGCGTCCAGCCAAACAAGAACCTGCCCGACCTGATCGACTATATTCTGCTCAAGACCGGGTTCGAGTCGTACGTTCGAGACGGCACGACCGAAGGCGATGACCGTTGGGATAACGTAATGGAACTGCGCCGGGCGGCGAAAAAGTACGCCGGAGCCGAGCCCGAGACTGCGCTCGTGCAGTTCCTGGAAGAGGTCTCGCTCGTCGCGGACATCGACTCGATGAACGAAAATATGGACGCGCCGATCCTCATGACGCTGCACACAGCAAAAGGCCTCGAATTCCCGGTCGTCTTTATCGTCGGACTGGAAGACGGCCTATTTCCCCATGCCCGGTCACTCGAAGACCCCGCCCAGATGGAAGAGGAGCGGCGGTTGTGTTACGTCGGCATCACGCGGGCCAAAGAGCGTCTCTATCTGGTCTACGCTTTCAGACGCTCCTTCTACGGCGCCTCCGAGCCGGGCAAGCCCTCGCAGTTTCTTGCGGACATTCCGCGCGAATTGTACGCCGGCGACCGCTCGCGTCAGGGACGGACCGCCGGAACCGGTCGACGGAGAAGCCTCGCCGTTGAGCCGGATGGCGAAGACGCGCCAGAGTTTCAACCGCGCGCGATGCCACCGCCGCGGCGCTCCACGCTATCCGATCTGGAATATCACGCCGGGGATAAGGTGTCGCACCCTTCTTTTGGTAACGGGGTGGTGGTCACGAGCAAGCCCAGCGGCAACGACGAGCAAGTTGAAGTGGCGTTCGAGGGAAAGGGCGTCAAGCGGCTTATCGTCCGTCTAGCCGGCCTGACCAAGAAATAGGAGACGCATGGAATCGGGCTCGCCGCTCTGGGCGGCGCTCGGGTTCGGCGCACTGCTGGGTCTCGCGATCGCCGCGCTGCTCGTACGCCGACTGAGCGCAGCGCTCCAATGCGAGCGCGTCCAACGGGCCCGTCTGCTCGACGAGGCGCGTCAGCGGACACAAGCGGAAGCGGTCTGGAGTACGGTCGCTCGGACCATCATCGGCCGGCAGAGTCTCGACGAGGTCCTCAAGACGGTCATCCAGATCGTCAACGAGAAAGTGAACGTCGAGACCGGCTCGATCCTGCTGCGAGAGTCCGGCTCCAACGATCTCCACTTTGCCAAGGTACTGCGTGGCAGTCAGGAACAATTCCAGTCAATCCGCATCGCGGTCGGTCAGGGCGTCGCCGGCTGGGTGGCCGAGACCGGAGAGCCGGCGCTCGTCGAGGATGCAGCGACAGACCCGCGGTTCCTGTACGCAATCGACAAGCAGACCGGCTTTAGGACTCGATCGATCCTATGCGTTCCGCTGGTCGTCAAGGACGAGATCATCGGCGTGATCGAGCTGCTCAACAAGCGTGACGGGGGCTTTCATCGAGACGATCTCCACCTACTCGAGCTGATCGCCGCGCCGATCGCGGTCGCCATTCAGAACGCGCGCCTCGACCAGAAGGTCCAGGAACAGATCGTCGAAGTCACCGAGCTTCTGGACAAGGTGGAGCGGGCGAAGAAGGAATGGGAAAACACGATCGACGCCCTCGCCGCCGGCATCTCGCTGGTCGACGCCGACTGCCGGATTCTCCGCGTCAACCGAACCCTCGCCAAGTGGCTGAACACGACTCCCGCCGCGCTGGTGGGTCAGTACTGCTACCGCGCGATCTACGGTCGGGACGAAAGGCTCGCCTACTGCGCGAACGCGAAGCAGGCAGGCGGGCCGGCCTCATCGTTCGAATGGGAAATGGAAGAGCAGCACCTCAAGGGGACGTTCCATTTTTCCACTTTTCCTCTCCACGAGCCAGACGGCAGACCCATCGGCGCGGTCAACGTCATCACCGATATCACGATGGAGAAGCAGCTCCAGGCCGAGCTGATCCAGAACCAAAAACTCTCGGCGACGGGGCGATTGGCGGCGTCGCTCGCGCACGAGATCCACAATCCG
>JAMCRS010000011.1:0-1245 GCA_023380675.1 Chloroflexota bacterium | reverse complement strand
CCAGGGCGGTTCTTCGGTCGTCGACAGCACGGAGATGCGGAGGCGGCCGCCGTGCGGCGTCGCTCGCGCACGAGATCAACAATCCGCTCCAGGCGATCCAGAGCTGTCTGGAGCTGGCGAAGAACAACACCGGCGATGCGGTCAAGCAGGAGCGCTACCTGAATATGGCGACGGGCGAACTCGAGCGTCTCGCCCACATCGTTCAGCAGATGCTCGAGTTCAATCGGCCGGGCAAGGGGGACCGCACCGTGATTGACGTCGTCGAACTGGTCGAGGACGTCCTCGCGCTCAGCGCAAAGCGGCTACAGAGTGCGCAGGTCGACGTCGAAACCGACCTCGCCGCTCAAATCCCGCGCATCGAGGGGGTCGGGAACCAGCTGCGCCAAGTCTTTTTGAATCTGATCCTGAACGCGGTCGAAGCGATGCCACACGGCGGCCGCCTCCGCATCTCCGTGCTGTCGACGACCGAAGAACCGCCCTGGGTGACCGTCGCCTTTGCCGATACCGGCAGCGGAATCCCGACAGAAGCGCTCGACAAGATCTTTGAACCCTTTTACACCGGCAAGACTTTCGGAACCGGCCTCGGGCTTGCCGTATGCCATCAGATCGTCGCCAATCACGAAGGTCGCATTACGGTCGAGAGCGCCGTGGGACGCGGGACCACGTTCACGGTGTGGCTCCCGACCCGCGTGGAATCGAGCCGGACAAGCTCGCTGAGGTAACAGACATGGCAGACGGGCGGATTCTGGTCGTGGACGACGAGGAGACGATCCGTACGGTACTCGCCGAGGCGTTGGAGGCGCGCGGGTATCACGTGCGCTGCGTTTCCAACGCCGACCTGGCGCTGCATGCGCTCGAGCGCGACAGCGGGGACCTGGCGCTCATCGACCTGAAACTGCCGGGTCCGGTCGACGGCATGGGGCTGCTCGACCGGATCGTCGAGCGATGGCCGGAGACGGTCGTCATCGTGCTGACGGGATACGCCACGCTCGATTCGGCCGTTGCGGCGCTTCGACGCGGCGCATACGATTATCTCACCAAGCCGGCCAGCATCCCTCAGATCGTCGAAAGCGTCGAGCAGGGACTGGACAGAAGACGGCAGGCGGCGCGCCGGCAGCAGATCATCACCCAATTGGAGCAAACGCTCGACGAGCTCAAGCGGGAGGGTCTCAAGGCGCGCAGTGCCGACGTAGGAGACGACCGATTCGTCAAGACATCGTCGTTGATGATCGACCGGCACAAGCG
>JAMCRS010000010.1 GCA_023380675.1 Chloroflexota bacterium | reverse complement strand
CCTCGGCGTAGTCGACCCTAAACACACGACCCTCGTACGGGTTGCGCGTGCCGCATGAACCGCACTTCCACCACTGCCTAGCCGTCTTGCAGTCCCAGCAGACGATGCCGTCCGGCCCTTCCCTGAAGCTAGCCCCCTGGAACGTCGTTTTCTCACAGTTGCGGCACGGCTGAATCGAAAAGGTCTCGCGACACTTCACACAGATCTTCACGTATCTGTGAATTGAGCGATCCTTGGAGTCGGTCGTCCATGACACATCAAGGAGCTCGCGCCGCCAGCCCTGCTCGTCGTCGTACCACACCAGATCTACGACACGGAGAGGTACGCCACGCTGGCTAACGCTTGGCGCTCAGCCGCGAGCCGCACGGGCGACGCGCTTGACCGCGGCCTTTGGCCGCCGGCGGCTCGTCGGCTGCAGTGCCTTGTTAGACAGCGCGCCCCGATGCTTCGATGACCGCCACTCCTCCGCGACGCGATCCGCGACGAACACTTTGAGCAGCGACTGATACGGCACGTCGCGCTTGTTGGCCAGCGCCTTCAGGTCGCTGAGCAGCGGGGCTGGCAAACGCAGGGAGATCGTCTCGGTCGACGGCTTCAGATTGCGCAGCGACACGACCGTGGCTTTCGACCAGTCCACATAGGCAGCCGAATCGTGTGTCTCCCAGAACTGACGTTCTTCGGCCTCGGAGGCGAACTTAGGAATCGGCTTGAGACTTCGCTTCGACTTGGCCATATGCCCTTCGTTCCGCCCGGCTCATCGGCCGAGCCGAGATGACCCGCACGCGCTTGCCGCGTGTGGTGAACACAATCGCGAGATGCCGGCCGCTATCGCTTCGGCCCAGCGTGAAGAACCGCGCTTCGGCCCGCGAGTGTATGAGGTCGGCCGCGAATACCACCGGGCGATTCAGCAAGACCTGCTCGGCCTCGGCCTGGCGCACCTGGTGCTTCCGCCAGTTCTTGTCGGAATTGCCCGCGTCCCACTCGAACCCCTCGAGACCGGCGAGGAACTCGTCAGGCACGCCCATGCCTAATGTATATGACTATTCCATACAGGTGTCAAGACGAGGGGAAAGGCCGTTCGCGCTGTCTAACGGACTCGCGGTGAGCCGCAACCGGCGCGCCCCAACGCTCTTCCAAACGATGCCGCGCGCCGGTGCCGGCTCCACCGCGTGGTTAGACCGCGTGACTCGCTGGCCGACCAACCCAACGAAGGACCGAGCGCGTTTCAAGCCGCCGTAGTGCCCGGACCCGCGCGCGTACGGACCCTGCCCGATTGCTCACGCCGGGGTTACCCGCCCCCGAGACGATCCGGACAGCGCGCCAAGCCCAAATGGCCGGCGCCGCGCCGAAAGAGCCACGACGCCCGCAATGCGCCGCGAATTCGACCCGCTAAAACTCAAAGAACAAGTCCTGCCCAAGTCGCTGCGAATTCAGCGGTCTAACGGCTCGCGGTGAGCCGCAACCGATGCACCTCAACGCTCGTTCAAACGATGCCCCGCACCGGTTGCCGGCTCCACCGCGTGGTTAGGCGCCGGCCCCCTCCCCGAGTATCATAGGAGTGTGGAGACCCCAATGGAACTGCAATTTACGGCCGTATTCCGGCGCGTTCCTGAAGGCTACATCGCTTTCGCCGAGGAATTGCCCGGTGCCAACACTCAGGGCGCCACACTCGAAGAGGCCAGAACCAACCTCCGAGAGGCCGTCAGCCTCGTACTCGATGCGAATCGAGCCCTGGCCCGTGAGGACCTTGGCGACATCGACGTCATCCGGGAGCCCATCAAGGTCTCGGCGTGAAACGCGTCGATCTGATCCGCCATCTGGAGGCCCACGGTTGTGCACTCCTCCGTGAAGGTGGCAACCACACCGTCTACGTGAATCGCGCCGCCCGAAAAGTCTCGACTGTTCCCCGCCACCGGGAACTCAACGACGACCTCGCCAGGAAGATCTGCAAGGATCTCGAGGTTCCACGCCCGAGCGCCTAACGTGCCGCTTGAGCCGCGCGCCGTGGCGACATGATCGCACGGACCGTCGGGCGCGCCGGCTCCAAGCGGTTGTTATGCCGCAGCATTCCTGGGCAGTTCCCAGCCCGGAAAGACCAGCACCCCAGGGTGGCACTTCAACGCTCGGGCGAGGACCTTCGCCCGCTCAACGCCAAGATGCACACGATCGTTCTCGATGGCCGAGATTGTCGCCTGGGGGATACCCGTCAGTTGAGCCAGTTGATTCTGGCTCAGCTCCTGAAACTCGCGGACGATTCGTAGTGACTCCCCAACAGAGACCGAGATCCGCTTCTTCGCCGGACGATATCCCTTCATCTAGGACCTCCGATAGTCGTGAGGCGTCACCGAGGCGACCTGAAACACACCTTCGTCGGCCACCACACGATAGATCACCCGCCACTGCAACCCCAGCCGCGAGGAGCGGTAACCGGCCCATTCCCCGGATAGCGCCTCATCATGGAATCCCTTGATCAACCGAAGGCCAGGAGGCCCAGAGATTGAAGCGATGTCTTTCCACTTTTCGTAGCGCTTCAAGATCTCTCTAGGAGCACCGGAGAGCCGTTTGTCGACCCGCCGATGTTCTTCGATTCGCCACATGCCATATTATGTCTATACGTAATATGGTATGTCAACCCCCGAGTCCACGTGCGGCATAACGGCCCGCGGTGAGCCGCGACCGGCGCGCCCCCACGCGCTTTCAAACGATGCCGCGCG
>JAMCRS010000009.1 GCA_023380675.1 Chloroflexota bacterium | reverse complement strand
CGGCCCGGATCGCCGACGCCATGGAGGCCGCGGCCTCACTGGCCCTTGACGGGCACGTCGATGACGCCTGGGGCCGGCTCCTCGCCGGCGGCGCCACGCGCGTGGTCGAGATTCACGACCACCGCAATCCGGCGTACCCGGAGATGAACAACCCGGAGCCGATCCCGCCGAATGTGAACGGATTGATGGAGCTCGTCAAGCGTGAGCACGCCCACGTCGGCATCGCAACAGACGGCGACGCGGACCGCGTCGGAGGGTCGACGGAAAAAGGCGTGTTCATTCATCAGCTGCAGATGTACGCGCTCCTGGCGCTCTACCTGCTCGAGGTGCGCGGGCAGCGCGGCCCGATCGTCAAGACGATGAATACGACCTCGATGCTCGACGCGCTCGGCCAGCGCTTCCAGGTGCCGGTGTTCGAGACCGGCGTCGGCTTCAAATACGTCGCGCCCAAGATATTGGAGACGCACGCGCTGATCGGAGGCGAGGAATCGGGAGGCTATGCGTTTCGCGGGCACATTCCGGAACGGGATGGGATCGTCGCGGGCCTTTACCTTCTCGACTTTATCGTCCAAACCGGCAAGACGCCGTCGCAGTTGATCGACCATCTATTCGAGTTGGTCGGCCCGCACTATTACGAACGCATCGACACCGATTTCCCGGAGGAACAGCGCGGCGCGATCACGCAGCGGCTGAAGGACGCGCGGCCGAGTTCGATTGCGGGTTTCAAGGTGACGGGCGCCAACACGATGGACGGCTACAAATATCTTCTGGACGACGGCGGCTGGCTCGTGATCCGTTTCTCCGGCACCGAGCCCATCATGCGGTTCTACGTCGAGACGACGCAGGAAACCAAGCGCGAGGAGGTGCTTGACGCGGGCCTCAAGCTTGCCGGTTTGCGGTGACGCCCGGTCGACTCGAGTGTCGCGGACGGCTCCGCGGTCGAGCGGCTTACACCGGCTCCGGTCGGCTCGATGTTGATCGACGCGCATTGTCATCTTGACGACGCGCAGTTCGCCGCCGACCTCGACGCGGTGGTCGCCCGGGCGACCGACCTCGGCGTCGACGCTGTCGTCACCGCCGGGACGGACGTCGCGTCAAGCGGGGCCGCCGCGGCGCTCGCCGCACGGCACGCGATCGTCTACGCGGTGGTGGGAATACACCCGCACGCCGCGCGCTCGTTCGACGACGAGGCGCTCGCGGCGATCCGTGCGCTGGCGCGCGAGCCCAAGGTGGTAGGGATCGGCGAGATCGGCCTGGATTGGCATTACGCCAACGGCGCGCCGCGCGAGCTGCAGGAGCGCGTTTTTGTCGCACAGCTTGAACTCGCCGCCGAACTGGGCATGCCGGTCGTCGTCCACGATCGCGAGGCGCACGACCGCGTGCTGACGTTGATTCGGGGAGACGGCCCACGGGGTCGCGGGGTGCTGCACTGCTTTTCCGGCGATCTCGACATGGCGCGCGCGGCGATCGATCTGGATTACTGCATCTCCTTTGCCGGGAACCTGACGTTCAAGAATGCACGCGCGCTCCACGAGGTGGCCCGCGCGACCCCGCTGGAGCACGTCGTCGTCGAGACGGACGCGCCGTACCTGTCGCCGCGGCGAGGGCAGCGGAACGAGCCGGCCAACGTGGCCTGCGTGACCCGGCGGCTTGCGGAGCTCAAACGCGTCGACGAGTCCCTCGTGGCGCAGGCTGCCGCGCAAAACAGTCGAGCATTGTTCGGTTTGTCATAGCTGCTCTCAGAGGCACTCTTGGGTCTCAATTCGATCTTTTCACCAATTCAGAACGAGCTGCAAGCGGTCGAAGTCCGTCTGCGCGATTCGGTGCGAGTGGAATTCGAGCCGTTGGCCAACGTCTTCGAGGCGCTGATCGGCAGCGGCGGCAAACGGGTCCGACCGGCCTTGGCGATTCTGGCGACGCGCTTTCATCCGGCGGACCCGGACAAAGCGCTCACCCTCGCCGTTACGCTGGAGCTCGTTCACGCTGCGACGTTGATCCACGACGACCTGATCGACAAGTCCCCGCTGCGCCGCGGCAGCCCGACGATCAGCTCGCGCTGGAGCGGCACGGCTACTGTCCTCGCCGGCGATTTCCTCCTCGCGCGCGCGGCGGATATCGCCGCCACGGTGCAGAATTTCCGCGTCATGTCGATCTTCGCCAGCACGCTGATGGACATTTGCGAAGGGGAGATCCGGCAGGACTTTGGGGGCGCACATTGGCCGCCCAACCGCGAACAATACTATCGCCACATCCGGAGCAAGACCGCATCCCTCTTTGCGGCGGCCACCGAGGGCGGCGCTGTGTTGAGCGCCGCGCCGGAAAGCGAAATTGCCGCGCTCAAGTCGTACGGCCACAATCTGGGAATGGCCTTTCAGATCGTCGACGACATTCTCGATTTCACCGCGGATTCTGACCAGCTTGGCAAGCCGGTGGGGAGCGACTTGAGGCAGGGGACGTTTACGCTGCCGGTGTTCTATTTCATCGACCAAGACGCGCGCGGCGCCCGGATCGTCGACTTTCTCAGCGAGGATATGGATGCGTTGGTCGACGCGATCCGTAACTCGCCGGCCATCGAGGCGTCCAAGGTTGAGGCACGGCGCTTCGTCCAGGTCGCCAAGGACGCGCTCACGCTCTTTCCGGACAATCCATTCCGCCGCGCCCTGATCGACCTGGCTACGTACGTCGTCGAGCGGTCTCTCTAGAGATTCGGGTGGACCTGTCGATCGTCGTCGTGAGCTGGAACGTGTGCGAACTGCTGCGCCGCTGCCTGCGGTCGATCGCCGCGCAGACCGGCGGCGCGCCGCCGGACGCGGCCGCGTTATCGACCGAGGTTTGGGTCGTCGACAACGCTTCGGCCGACGGCACGCTCGACATGCTGCGAGCCGAATATCCCGGCGTGCGCGTCATTGCGAATTCTGAAAACGTCGGCTTTACGCGAGCGAATAATCTAGCCCTTGCGCAGGCGCAGGGGCGTTATCTTTTTCTGCTTAACCCGGATACGGAGCTGGGCCCTGGCGCCCTCTCCGCCCTGACGGCTTACCTCGACGCGAACCCGCGAATCGGTATCGCCGGACCGCGGCTGGTGTATGCCGACGGCTCGCCGCAGTCGTCGCGGCGCCGCTTTCCCACGCTCGCCACGTTCTTTCTCGAGTCGACCAAACTGCAGCAGTGGTTTCCGCGCCACCGCGTCCTCACGCGCTATTACATGCTGGACACGCCCGACGATGAGGTCCAGCCGGTGGACTGGGTCAACGGAGCAGCGCTGTTCGTCCGGCGGCAGGTATACGACCAGATCGGCGGCTTCGACGAAGCGTTTTTCATGTACTCGGAGGAGCTCGATTGGTGCTGCCGCGCCAAGCGAGCCGGCTGGCAGATTGCGTATTTTCCTTCCGCTCAGGTGACGCACCACGAGGCCAAGTCGTCCGAGCAAACACCGGCGGCGCGCGATATTTATTTCCACACGAGCAAGATCCAGTTCGTGA
>JAMCRS010000008.1:2375-2684 GCA_023380675.1 Chloroflexota bacterium | reverse complement strand
GCGCTGCTCCTCGTGGTCGGACAGGAATCGGTCGCCGCCCCGCTCAGCTTCCTCGGGACGCTGGCGGTCCCGCTGCTCGGCGGAATCTTTCCGATGCTGATGCTGGCCGCGAGCCGCAGAAAGGGAGATTATGTACCTGCGGCGATTTTCCGGTGGCTCGGTCACCCCGTGTTGATCCTGGGAATCTACTCGCTGTTCTTGGTGACGATCTTGCTGCACGGGCTCGTCATCTGGCAGAGCCCGTTCGAACGGGCGTCCGCGCTGGTCGCCGGGGCCGTCATGTTCGGCATGACGCTCCTATCGGTGCGG
>JAMCRS010000008.1:0-2365 GCA_023380675.1 Chloroflexota bacterium | reverse complement strand
TTACGGACTCAGGCCGCTCTATTCTAGCGGTCCTCGAAAGTGGGTATCCAGCCGGGGCCGTCATGTTCGGCATGACGCTCCTATCGGTGCGGCGGGGCGCGTTCAGGCCGCGCGCGGTGTTGGAAGTTCGCGTCGAGCGCGACCCCGACCCGGTCGCGTTTTTTAACGTCACGATGAACGGAGAGCCGCTCCAGGCTCAAGTGCAGGTGACAGACGGAGAGGGCGAATCGAGTTTGCGGGGAGCGGCCGGAGAACTGGGCGCGTTCACGCAACTGCGCTCGGCGGCTTTCCGTCTGCCATTGCGCCAAGCCCTCGAGCTCAAGGTGTGGGCGCATCAGATCACGCCGCAAGGGAACTCGCAAGGCTTGAACGCCCGGGTACAGGTCGGCGTTGACGGAACGAGCAAGGAGTTCGGGCTCGAGCCGGGACGCAGCCAGGTCGTACTGCCGGTTGGCGACGGTCCCTGCCTGGTCGAGTTATCGTTCTCGTAAGCGTCTCGCCGCCGCGGCGGTTCGAAACGGACTTACGCGGCGCGCGCGAGTAGAAGGTCGAGGCTAAACGATGCCGCACGACGCGCGCGATGGTTTTCCGGCTGAAGGGAGCGGCCCGCCGGCTCCGCGCGGACTGACGGCCGTGGAGATACTCGATCAGCCGGAGCCAACGCGCGGTCTGCTGAGTTGGATGCTGCGTGAGGAGCAAGTGGACCTGTCCGCGATCGTCACCTTCCTCGGCGGGGACGAATCGCAAGCCCGGTCGCTCTTGGCGGCGCTGGAGGAAAAGGGCTATGTTTGCCGGGTCGAAGTCGACGGCGGCGTGTTTTACCGTGTCCTGCTCGCACACCAGCACAAGGGTGGCCGCGGAGCCGGCTGGATACCCACTTTCGAGGACCGCTAGAATAGAGCGGCCTGAGTCCGTAAACGGAGGTCGAACGTTTGCGGCGGTGTAGCACCGGTGCAACACGTCCCGGCGAACCATTCGAACAGGAAATGCGTATATGGCGCGAGTGAATCTGAAACGTCTCGTTCTAAAGAAGGATGATTTGGCGCACGCGATCATTGCGCTGGGTCAGACCGTCGATTCCACCCTGGCGATCCAGGACGCCGAGGGTGAGTTCGTGATCGGCGCTTTGAGCGCGGCGGCCGAAAAGCATGGGATCGAGATCGAAGGGGAGACCATCGGGTGGGTGCATGGAGGCAAGCCGTCGAAGAGTGTCGCCGCGCTTCTGGCTAAGGTCGCGGCCAGGGAGAGCGAGAAAAAGGCGCTCGCAAACGAAGCGCTGGGTCTTTATCGCGAGATCAACCTGTTGTACAACCTCTCCGACAAGCTCGCCGCCTCTCGCGAGCTCGCTGCCGTCGCACAGCTCGTGCTGACGCAAGCTGCGGGCGCGATCAAGGCGACCGAGGGCTCGGTCATGCTTTTAGACGAAGAGACGCAGGTCATAAAGAGCGCAGCTACCGTTGGCGACCCGGAGGCCGTGTCGGGACGGCTCGCGTGCGTCAGGGGGATCGTCGAATACGTGGCGCAGAGCGGCAAAGCAGAGATCGTCAACGAGGTCCGGCTGGATTCCCGTTACGTCGATTGCGACGGCGCGGTGAACGCGTTGGTGTGTGCGCCCCTCAAGGCCAAGCAGCAAGTGATCGGCGTCATCGTGCTCCTCAGTGCGCCGGCGGTCGCGTATGCCGCCGCGGACCTCAAGTTGTTGGATACGCTCGCCTCTCAGGCGGGGCCGGCGATCGAGAGCGCCATCTTTTACGAAAAGACGCTGCGTGAGGCGCAGGAGCGCGAGGCACGTTTGCAGCGTCAGATCGATCAACTGCGGATCGAGCTGGACGAAGCGCTGCTCTCCAAGCAGGTCGAAGAGATCACCGAATCCGACTATTTTCAGCGCCTGCGGCAGCAGGCCGAAGACTTGCGCCGGACGATGGGAGACGCCGGCTGATTCCGATCGTTCCCGAATTCTCCAGACACCTGGGCGCGATTGATACGGACCACATCCCCTACCGCGTCGAGGACGGAGCGCGCGCCGCAAACGCGGCGCTCCTTTTCTAATCCGTTCGCAAGTGGATGGGACAAACCAAACGGAGACCCTCGCCCGCAAGGCGGGGGGTCTCTGTTTGGTCGCAGTGGTGGTCCCGTAGTTACAAGGTGCGAGCGGCCGCGCGACAGCCGGCGCGCGGCTACTTTTGCGGGAGCGCGAAATACTTGTCTACGATCTCGCGAAAGATCGGCGCGGCGGTAGTCGATCCCTCGCCGCCGTGCTCGGAAAAGACGACGACCGCGATCTTGGGACTGTCCGCCGGCGCGTAGCCGGCGAACCAGGAATGCGGTTCGCCCTCCTTGAGCACCTCGGCGGTGCCGGTCTTGC
>JAMCRS010000007.1 GCA_023380675.1 Chloroflexota bacterium | reverse complement strand
AGAGGCAGGTCGGGCGGTGGAGACGTGTCACCGACACGTCTCTACCACGCGGCGCACGCGGCGGCGGAAGCGCGCAGAGGCGGGTCAGGCAACGGAGACGTCGTGGGGGAAAAAGCAAAATCGCCATTCGATGGCGATTTGCGTTGGTTCAGCCCAAATAGTCCTTGAGTTTGCGGCTGCGCAGCGGATGCCTCAACTTACGCAAGGCCTTGGCTTCGATCTGACGGATGCGCTCGCGCGTGACTCCGAATTCCTGTCCCACCTCTTCCAACGTCCGCGTTTGTCCGTCCCGCAGTCCGAACCGAAGCTCGAGTACTTTGCGCTCACGCTCGCTCAGACCATCCAGCACGTCCTGCATTTGCTCTTTGAGCAGTTGGCGCGAAGCCTGATCCGCCGGCCCGGGAACGGATTCGTCCTCGATAAAGTCGGCTAGCGAGGAATTCTCCTCGGTGCCCACCGGCGTTTCGAGCGACATGGGTTCCTGAGATACCTTGAGGATTCGCCTCACCTTGAGCGCGGCGCGCTTGAGGCGACGCTCCAGCCCGGGTTCGAGCGTCTCGCCCTCCGCCTGCGCTTCGAGAATCGCCCGGCGGTCTTCGGGCGGCAAAATGTCCATTTCGAGCGCGATCTCGTCGGAAGTGGGCTCACGGCCCAATTCCTGGGTCAGGCGTCGGGAAACGCGGATGAGCCGGTTGATGGTCTCGACCATGTGGACCGGAATACGGATCGTTCGCGCCTGGTCGGCAATCGCACGCGTGATCGCCTGCCGGATCCACCACGTCGCGTACGTCGAGAACTTGTAACCCTTGGAGTAATCGAATCGCTCGACGGCCCGGAGCAAGCCGATGTTGCCCTCTTGGATCAGGTCGAGGAAAGACATGCCGCGCCCGATGTAGCGTTTGGCAACGCTCACGACGAGGCGAAGGTTCGCCTCCGCGAGACGCTGCCGGGCCCCTTCGGCGGCGTCGACGGCCAGCTTGAGGCGGAGTTTCGACTTGGCGCCAACCTTGCCGCGCCGCAGCGCCTCCTTGGCCATTTCGCCCTTGTGCATCAGTCCCGAGAGGTGAGACTCGTCGTTCGAGTCGAGGAGCGCCACGCGGCCGATCTCGCGCAGGTACATGCGGACCGGATCACTGCCGATCTCTGTCGGCAGCTCGACCGGCGCACGAACGTCGATGTCCTCGCTCAACTCACCGTCCTCGGACTCTTCCTGCGGCGGCGCCGATCCGTTGTTGATGATCTTGATGTGCATCTCGCCGAGCAAGTGGCGCAAGTCGGCGATCTGCTCAGGGTCCTGCTCGATCTCGGGAAAAACGGTCCGAATCTGCTCGACGGTCAGCCGCTTGTGCGGTCCGGCCTTTTTGACCAGCATGTCGAGCGCGGCGTCCTGGTCCGGCAGATCGGCCGCGCGCGCCCACGCCGCGTCGGCGCGTCCTCCGAGCGAAGTCGCGAGCTCGAGCGCCTTGGACGCGTTCTTGCCTTCAGGCTTTTGCGAGCTCTTTTTGGTTGGAGCCAATTTCTTCATTGCCGCCATAGTCTCTTCGGTCAAACCGACCCTACCCGAACCCCACTCCGTACGAATGCGGCTTGAACAGCGTGCGTGCATTGAGCGCCTTTTGACTGAAATTGATTCGCTTGCGCAGAAATTCCACCCGTTCCCGCAGCGACGCCCGGTCTTGCGTCGATTGCTCGTCCTCCTCGTCACGCTGCAACACCTCAACCTGAGCAAGCTCAGCGCGGTCTCGCTGCAGACGGAGACGATAGGCGGCGGTCTGTATATCCCGCGCGCTCTCCGGCTCGTCCAATACCGGCTCCAGGCGTGCGCGGGCGATCAAGTGGTCAAACAGCGGCACGAGCGCCGGGTCGAGCGTTTCGCGCAGGGACTCAACCTGAAATGCTTCGCCGGCCTGTCGCTGGGCCTCGACCAACGCAAAGAACAAGGCGCGAATCGAAGGGTCCGCGTAATCCCCTTGCTCAAGGAAGTCGATCTGAGGCAAGTATTCAGGCGATCGCAGGGCAAGCATCAGGCAATATTCTTCCAATACCTGTTCACCCCGCGGCAACGCATCGTCTGCGCTCTCTTCGGACGACGCCGAACCGGGAGCGGAACGCTGGATCGGCCGCGCACTGATCTGCTGCGCGATCGTTTGGTCCGGGACCTGAACCAGCCGGGCGAGCCGCTGCGCATAGTGCGCTCGCTGGACCGGATCGCCGATCTCACGGATGATCGGCACGAGCCGCTTGACGGCGACGGACTTGTCCCGCGCCGCGGGCAGGTCCAACTCTTGCGTCAAGACGCGAAAGTTAAAGTCGACGAGCGGCTCGGCCGCGCCCACCAGCTCGGTCCAACGGGACGGATCGTCGTGAATCAGCTCGTCCGGGTCTTTGCCGGGTGGCATCGAAATCACCAGCAGCTCCGCTTCCAGCCGCTGCTCAAAGCCGATGAGACCCGCTCCCATTGGGACGGGCTCGGATTTGCGGCCGAGCGCCTGGCGAGCGACCTGCAAGCCGCGAATGGTGGCCTGCTCGCCGGCCGCGTCCGGATCGAGCGCGAGTGCGTAGCGATTCGTCAGGCGCTTGAGCAGCCCCAGCTGCTTTTCCGTCAGCGCAGTCCCCAGCGAGGCGACGACGTTGGTGAAACCGGCCTG
>JAMCRS010000006.1 GCA_023380675.1 Chloroflexota bacterium | reverse complement strand
GTACGAGTGGTTCCTGGAGCACCACGCGACGGCGCGGTTGGGAGAGCGGAGCGCCTGACACGAGCGCACGCCGCCTTGACATGCCACACGCGACGATGCCGTCGTCATCAGAGCCGCGCATGGCAGAAAACTCTGAGCCTTATTGCCCGAATCCGTGCAACAAATGCCAGGGCGCACCCGGAAGGCCCGAGAAAAAGGGCGCGGCGCCGCGGCACGTGCTGTTCGAGCACGCCATGACCAGCGACGATATCGCGCGACTCGAGAATCCTCGTGAAGTCGGAGGCGGCAGCTACTCGCCGCCATTGCACCAAAGTTGCGATCGGGGACTCGGCTCGAGAGGGCAAGAACTGCTACGCGCCGTTCGCCGGGCGCTGTTGTCCTCGGAAAATCGCGTGGCATGCTCGCTGCTTTCACATCCCGATTAGATCCGTTGCCCGAATGAACGGACGACGGTATCCTGAGGGAGTTTCATGACGAGCGACGAGCACCGCGAGCTGAAGGGGCTGATCGAGACGCACCAGGCCGACACGAAGGCTGGCTTCGCCGACATGCGTGCGGAGATGGCCGCGGGCTTCGATGAGATGCGCCGGCATTTCAAGGCGGTGACCGAAGATCTCCGAGGCGGCATCAAGCTCATCGCCGAAGGGCACGAGGCCCTCGGTGAGAAGATTGCGTCGGTCGACGGGACGGTCACGAAAGTCGACGAGCGGGTCGAGTCGATGGATCTGAAGGTGATGTGGCTGCAGGAACACGTGACGTCGCTCCGGGGCCAGGTGACTTCCCTCGAAGTCGGGCAGCGCGCCGTGGTTACCGCGGTTCGGGAGATGATGGGGCAGAAGTAGTGTGGCTCGTGCCGGCGGGCTCGTGGACGCATTCCTCCGACAGCACGACGTTCCTTACTCGACCACCACGGCGCTGGCCAACGACACTGGCGCGGCGCCGCGGCACGTTTCCTGCCACCAGTGGCGGACATGACCAACGACGACGTGAACGCACGGCTTGACCGGATCGAAACCCTCGTGAAGTCCGAGGCCGTGACAACGCGCCGCCACTTCGATGTGGTGGCTGAGGGGCTCCGTCACGAGATTCGTGTGATAGCCGAGGGCCACGACGTACTGAGAGCGGACGTCGGCGAGCTCAAATCCGGCCAGACGCGCCTCGAGGCCGGGCAGCAGCGGCTCGAGGTTCGTCAGTCAGCGCTCGAGTTTCGGCAAACCCGTCTCGAGGAGAGGCAGACTGGCGTGGAGGACGGACTCGCCCAGGTGGTGGAACGGCAGGGCCGCCTGGAAGAGCGCCAGTCGGGCCTTGAAGAACGCCAGTCGGCCCTTGAAGATCATCAGGTCGAGCTGACGACCGAAGTGCGCCTGTTGATTGCGCGAACCGGGTAAGGCCGGCGTCGAGCCGCGGTCGGGCAGGACAACGCGCGGGGGTAGCCCCGCTCGTCGTGTTTCTGGGACTCGGCACGGGGGACCGTGAACGCCGCGGCGTGTCAGGGAGGCTTGCGGCAGGCGATGTGGCCTGACGCGACGGTGTGCAGCCTGCGCGCGACTTCCGTCTGGTCCGCGGGCTCGTCGACGGCACCGTCGGCCCCGCCGAGCTGATACCTGGCCGAGTACGGCGGCGTCGCGCGCGGCCGGGCTCCACGCCGATCCGCGGGCGCTTCAAAGAGGGCGCAAGGCGCGGACGACACGACCAGCTATTGGCTTAGAATTGGTGCGGTCACGGGGCTGGTGGCGATCGCGCTGCAGGAGTGCGTGGAGTCCAGCCTGCAGATGCCCGGGAATGCTGAACTATTCACGGTGCTGGCGGCGATTGCGATTCACCGGCCGGCGGGTCGGGCTGGCCTAAGGAGCCGTCAGAAAATAACTGTTCCCGTTTGGTGGGGCTCATGAAGTGCGATGGGGCCCCACCGTGTAGTTCCAGTCTCCATGAAAGCGCGCCGGTTTGATATTGACTCGCTGCACCTGGGCGTCGGGGACCTTTACGCCGGCGGGATACCGGCTGCGGTCGAGGGCCGCTTGGACGTGCAGGCCAGCCTGCGTCGTGGTGGCCGCGATGAGGCTGACGATGACTTGGTAGCTGAGCAAGGGCTTTCCGCGCCAGTTCATGCTGATGAACGAAAAGAGCCGATGCTCGATCTTGTTCCATTTACTCGTGCCCGGTGGAAAATGACACACCGTAATCGGCACGCCCAGTTCATCGGCCAACCGCTGCAACTCGACCCGCCACAGCCGAATGCGCGGGCCATTGCTGCCGCCGGCATCGGCCGTGACCAACAGCCGCGTGGCGTTCGGATAGCGCGGCTGGCCCATCTGCTGCCACCAGCGCCGGATGCTTTCCACCGCGAAACTGGCGGTGTCGTGATCGATGCCGACGCTCACCCACCCCAGGTTGTACCTGATGTCGTAGACGCCGTAGGGAATCGCGCGGCCCAACTCGGGGACGACAAAGTCGTGCACCAACACGCGTTCCGGTGCGCCCGCCGGGCGACGCTCGCGGCCCCCATTCTTGAAGTTGCCGACCAGTTCCTTCTTCTTGGTATCGACCGAAATCACGGGGTCGCCTGTGCGCAAACACGCGCGCACCTGTCGGTTGATGTACTCAAACTGCGCGTTCCGGTCCGGATGGCTGGCGCCCTCGATCGTCTTCCGATTCGCCTGCAGACTGTAGTCCAACGCCTGCAGCAACTCACTCACCAACTGATGCGAGGCGCGATGACCTTGCCGCTGCAGTTCCGTCGCCAGTTGGCGGACGCTCTTACACGTCCATCGCAACGGCGACTCGGGATCGCCACGGGTCGTGGGCTCCACCAAGCGCTCCACATCGCGCAGCAACGTCGGGTCTTTGTCCTGCGCCCGTTTCCGGCCACCACCGGGTTGGCGAATCCGTGTCGACGGGCCCGCGGGGGCCGTCTCGCGCAACTCCCTCAATCCGCGGCGAATCGCGCGGCGCGACACGCCGGTCGCCCGCGACACGATCGAGATGCCTCGCGAGCCCAGCGCCTCCGCTTCGGCCGCGGCAACACACCGCCGCAGTCGCTCGTCAAGCTGCTTCTCGAGCAGCTTGAACCGGCGCGCGGTGCCCGAGTCGGTGACCACCATCTGTGGGGCAGCTTAACATGACGAGCCCCACATATGGAACAGTGATTTTCTGACGACGCCTAAAGGCCAGCACTACGTACGGAAGATGAACGGAGAGACGCGTTGACGGTGTACAAGGGATCAACAGCGGAAGAGCTTCTCGGGCGGATCCACAACCTCGACGCCACGGTCGGCATCATCGGCATGGGCTACGTCGGCCTGCCGCTGGCGCTCGCGTTCGTGGAGCGCGGCTTCAAGGTCATCGGCTTCGACGTGGACGAAACCAAGGTCCGCAAGCTGTGCGCGGGGGAGTCGTACATCAAGCACATCGCGGACGGCCGGCTCCCGGCGGCCGTCGCGACCGGACGCCTCGACGCGACGACGGACTTCGGCCGGCTGGGAGAGGCCGACGCCGTCCTGATCTGCGTGCCGACGCCGCTCACGCCGCAACGGCAGCCGGACATGACCTACGTCGAAAGCTCCGCACGCCTGATTTGTGCCACGCCCCGGCCGGGCCAGCTCGTGATCCTCGAGTCCACCACCTACCCGGGCACGACCGACGAGCTGGTGAAGAACTGCCTTGAGCGTGGCGGCCTGAAGTGCGGCACGGACTTCTTCCTGGCCTTCTCGCCCGAACGCGAGGACCCGGGCAACAAGGACTTCGGCACGACCACAATCCCGAAGGTCGTGGGCGGCGTGGACGAGACGAGCGGCGACCTGGCCCAGGCGCTCTACGACCAGATCGTCGTCCGCTCGGTGCGCGTGTCCTCCGCCCGCGCCGCCGAGGCCGCCAAGCTCACCGAGAACATCTTCCGCGCGGTCCACATCGCCCTCGTCAACGAGCTGAAGATCGTCTCCGACCGCAAGGGCATCGACATCTGGGCGG
>JAMCRS010000005.1 GCA_023380675.1 Chloroflexota bacterium | reverse complement strand
TGTACAATCACCAGCCCGCCGTCTGGTGGTTACCCACATGTAGGGGCGATCCCTTGTGGTCGCCCACAATTGGGCAGGCACAAGGCGCTGCCCCTACGCGATGTGTACAATCACCAGCCCGCCGTGCCCCGATCCTGGCGGCGCCTCAGAGCAAGCGCATTCACGCAACCTTCACGCGGTTTTCACGCTTCATTTGCTGACAACCGGCCCCGCCAGTGCTATGCTTCGAGTGGCACGACGCACGCGAAACGTAAAGTCACAGAGTCCGCCGTCCGTCACGTGCTTTGCCTGCTCAAACACCCGACCGCAGGAAACGATTCGACTCGAAGCGGCCCTATTCTGGTTCGAGCGAGCGATAGAGATGGTTTAGACTGAAGAGGCGAGGATGATCCAGTTCGACGAGATCGAGGACGAACACAAGAAAGACGCGATGGCCAGGCGTCGGAAGGAGATTCGTCTCACGAAAGCGAACCGGCGTGGCTCAGAGCGACAACGCCGACCCACCCGCAGCGGCAAACGAGTCCCGTCGAAGAGCCCGTTTGGCTCAAGCGCCTCGACTTGGTGGATTCGACCCAAGCCACGAGCGAGCGTCCCGTCCGTAAACCTTCGAAGAAGGACAAGCGGCGCGGCCGCTCGGTGAAGGGATCCAAGCCCAAGGCACAGGCCGCGGACCGCTCGGGCCGTTTGATTGTTCTCGCTCTGGCGGTCACAGCCGGCGTGCTTTTCCTGTGCCTCATCGCGCTGATCGGTATCGCCCGCAGCCCGATATTCGCCGCGACGCTGAGCACGCCGACCGCCACCAAGGTCGAGGTTTTCGTTGCGCCAACCTGGCCGGCGACATGGACGGCCACGCCCCGTGTGTCGGCTACCCCGACGCTCGCGCCGGCCAACAGCAGGACTCCGACGGCCACACTGAAACCGACGAGTATCCCAACCCCAACATTGACTCAGGCAAGCCAATTCGTCTACCGCCCGGTCTATCGAGGGTGTCAATACGCGGCAGGCACTTTTGTCGAGGGCATGGTGATCGGCGCGTCGGGTCAAGCTGCCGGCTCACGCGTTTCGCTTGGCGCTGCGCCGGGCGGAAGCACGCTTCAGGCATCAGTCACCGGCGGAAAGGAGAATCCGGGCTATTACGCTTTTACGCTCAGCCCAGACCGCTCTCTCCCGGGGACGTTCTACGTTTGGGTAACTGACGCGAGCGGCAAACCGTTGTCAGATCCGAGCCTTGGCCGCTTTACGACGAACGGAATACTCAACCCCGACGATCCGGCGTCCTGCTGGTTGGCTCTCATCAACTTTGTTCCGGCCCCTTGATTCTCGTCCGGTATGTGCGACAAGGAATCCATAAGCACGTCGTGCCCGAACGCAGCGACCCGGCACAGGCCGCAATCTCTAACGCGTGTCGAGAGCGGCGATCCCCAAACAGCGCGGTCCACCCGCCGCCAATAAAGTCGCCGACGATATCGTCGGCGACTTTATTAGTTGGCAAGATAGCCGCGCAGTCGGCGGCTGCGGCTTGGATGCCGCAGCTTGCGCAAAGCTTTGGATTCGATCTGCCGAATCCTCTCCCGCGTCTTGCCCAGCACCTGCCCCACCTCCTCAAGCGTGCGGGCGCGACCGTCCTGGAGTCCAAAACGCAGGTTCAGGACCTGCTGTTCTCGTTGGCTGAGCGTGGTCAAAGCGCCGCTGATGTCCGTGCGGACTTGCTGTCGCAATGCCATTTCGTCCGGACCCGGCGTCTCGTCGTCTGGTATGAACTCCCCGAGCGTCGTGTCTTCATCCTCGCCAATCGGCATCTCGAGCGACAAGAGCTGATCGGCCGAGTTGAGAAGCCGCTCCAACTTGTGAGGCGCTGTGTGGCGCTCTTCCGCGATTTCGGCGTTGGACGGCTTGCGACCGAGTTCTTGGGTTAGCTGCTGCGACACTCGCCGCATCCGGTTGATCTTTTCCCAATGGTGTACCGGAAGCCGGATGAGCCGGCCTTGACCGGCAATCGCACGAACCACGGACTGCCGAATCCACCACGTCGCATACGTGGAGAACTTGAAACCTCGCTTGTAGTCGAACTTGTCGACGGCGTGGATCAAGCCGGCATTTCCTTCTTGAATCAAGTCGGAGAATGGAATCCCCATGTCCCGGTATCGCTTCGCCACCGAAAAGACCAAGCGCAGATTCGATTCGATGAGCCGCGCGCGCGCCTGCTCGCCTTCGTGTACCAGGCGCGTCAGCCGGTCGCGTTCGGCCGGCCGGGTCTGTTGACGGCCAAGCCGGCGTTCGGCCTGCTTGCCCGTTTCCATCGTCTTACCCAACTGGATCTCTTCGGCCGCCGTCAAGAGCCGCGTCCGCGATATCTCGCGCGCGAACTGGTCGACCGCATCCATCAAATCGATAGGCTCCGTGCGAGCGGCGGACGGCAGCCCGCGTGAGGCCAGTCTATGCAGCCTCACCGTCTTTCGTCCAACGGGCTCACGCCCTAGTCCAGCCCCTGCTTCAAGTCGCACTCTAGTGTTATTCATAGGTTGCATCCCTCGTGTTCCTCGTAACAACTTCCACTCTGTTCCCAGTTCGTATTTGCTTGTTCGAGTCTCGTTACACCGCCGTCGCACACCAAGGCTGACGACGACTGCATCCTGGCCCGTGGCTCGCGCCACCGCGATCTATTCAAGCCAGCCGCCGTGCCGCGCTCGAACGAGGACATCAAGATAGACGTTTAGATTCGATCAGCCTTTGATAGTATACGTAAATTCACCCAGGAACGGATTACTTTTCCCTCTCCGCTTGACGAAGAAATACCCCGACGACCATTCGATTCCTACCCGGACCGCGTATCTTGAAGGCGCAACGCCATTTGTTAGAATTCCATTACAGCCGCCGCGTTTTCTTCCAATCGGGTGAGATGTCGCAACAAATCCGACAAGCGGTTTCTCCTACTTGCTACAACGAAAATGAGTATTGATCTATTCCGACCAGTTGGCAGTGAGCCTATACTGGACCGGTGAAAGCCGGATCTTACGAGCACCTTGGTATCACAACCGATCCGTCGGCGTGCTCTGGCCTGCGACGTCGATCGGTCAATGAGTAAGGTCCGTAAGGAGGAAAACAAAATGAAGATGAGCAGAACCTTGGTCGTATTTGCATTCGCCGTGATGGCTGCATTGGCATTCACGGCTTGCAGCCCGGCGGCAGCCTCGGAGCCAAGCCCAGCGCCGTCTGAATATCCTACGACTCTGTACGGCAGCGAACCGACGTCTGCGCCGCTGGGCCAACCCACCTTGTCCGGCGCAGCGCCAACCGAGGCGAGCGGAGCTCCCACGACGGAAGCGACCACTGGGCCAAGCAGCTCGGAGCCGACGACCGAACCCGCGACTGGCGCCGCTCCGTACGCTGAAGGAACTGCGACGTCGTCCACTTCCGGCAGCGGCGCCACCGGCGATGTCTTCCCTCTCAAGATGGTAAGCAATTCCGCCTTGGGAGAAATTCTGACCGACAACCGGGGGATGACGCTGTACATCAACAAGAACGACACGCCTGTCCAGAGCACTTGTACGGGGACGTGCGCTCAAAATTGGCCTCCCCTGACCATCTCGAATGGCGGGCAGGCCTCCCTCGATCCATCCGTGACCGGAAAGCTCGGCACACTGGCGCTGCCCGACGGAACGAATCAGGTAACGTTCAATGGGATGCCGCTGTACTACTATGGCGGCGACCAACAGCCGGGTGATGCGAACGGCCAAGGTGTGAACGGGATCTGGGCTGTGGTTTCCAGCGCGGGGACGAGCGGCGCAGGCACGACTACGCCTTCGACCCCGAGCGCCAGCCCGACCGGGACTCAGTAGGCAGATAGACTCGAACGCCGCGGACCTGGGAGGTGCACGTGACCTCCCAGGTCCCCTGACTCAACTCTAAGGACGCGTAGTCCTACACGCATCGACCTGCCCGGTCGAGCCCGTGTCGCGTAAAGGACGACAGACAGATTGCTCGGCCTGCTACAGCGAATTCGCATATTGTTCTATACCCCCGCGGTCGACGTCCAGATATACTTGTCGGGCAGCCTTGGCGAATGGTTTGCCAGGAAGCGATTTGCAGGAGGGAAGGCAAATGGCAGCGATTCCACATGCACACATAGCGTTTCCGATCCGTCGCTCGAGCCTCAAGAGTCGAATTGTGTGGGAGGGCGTCGTTCTCATCTCGGTGATCTTGGTGCTTGGCGTTGTGTCCTTGCGGACCGACCTGGGAACACTCCTTGCGCCGGCAGACACGGCCTTTGCCGACCGGTCGACCATGACGCACGAAGAGATTGTGCGAGGCGCAACCGCGGAGCTGACCGTGCCTCAATTGATTGGCGCGCTGAAGGATACGGATCCGGGCGTTCGCGTGAGCGCGGCGCAGGAGCTAGGCTGGAGACGGGCCGACGGGGCAACGTCCGCTCTGCTGGAAGCGACGTACGATCCAAACGTCCAAGTCCAAGAAGAAGCCGCGACGGCTTTGGGAGAGATCGGAAGCATTTCGGCGCTGCCCCGGCTGCGGGCGCTCCAGGTCGTACAGGGCAACAGCGACGTCCAATTGGCGGCAATCGAAGGCGAAGATCAGGTGACGGAACGCATCGCCGCAGAACTCCAGGTGCCCCGATCCGACGTTCAGGCCGTGGCCGTGGCGCCGAACGGCGCAGCGTATGCGGCGATGTCCGACGATCTCTACATCCTGGACCAGGGCACTTGGCGTCGAGTCCATCGATTGCCAGCGCTCCCCGTGGGGTTGGCGCTGGGACCGGACGGACAACTCATCTACCTTTCCACTCCCGCCTCCGGGCTCTACCGCAGCAAGGACGGGGGCAAAACCTGGGAGCACGCTGCATTCGGCGCGGCGACGGCAACGCAGCTGACCGTGACAGCGGCAGTAGTGAACCCGTCAGATTCTCACGAGATCTACGTTGCCATCGCCACGATCGGCCCGAGCGGGGGTCCGGCGGACTCGCTGGGAATCGCCGCAAGTCATGACGGGGGCAACACCTGGACGGCGATGGCTGAATCGCCAAAGGGGGCGATCACCAAACAGCTGGTCATGGACCCGGCGGCGCCGGACTATCTTTACGGACAGACCGACGGCGGCGCGTATCGGATGACGGTCGGCGGCAATGCGCCGGCGTACGATCAAGTCGCCAGCGGCATCGACTCGAGTGTCGACTAGACCAACAGGGGAGGGGTGACAATGCGACTCCTGGAAGCAAAGCGACGCCTATTGCGCGAGCGGAACAAACCGCAACGACGTCGCGCTGCCGAATACTTGCTCGACCCGGTCAGTAGAAAACGCGAGGAGCTGATCGGGCTTTTGCGGGACAAGTATGGATACGGCAGGGAGAAAGCAGAACGGGAGGCCAATCAGATCATTGGCCGGCCGACCGGCGCGTAGGTCGGTCGCACGGGACCGGGCAAACCCGGTCCCGTGCTTTTTTTTCGCTACGCGCGAAAACTCCAAACGGTGTATAATCTTGAAAATCCGCGGCCGTCGCGAGCAACAGGTCGCCATTGCCGGGCGAGCGAGCAACGAATCGGCGGATACTCGCGTCGCGGTCATCGGGCGCGACCGCGTGGTGCGCGAGGGGAAAACCTGGCCTGCGTCGAGTCGTCACGGCGGCTCGCAGCCGGGCGACGAGATACGGGGAGGAGCGAATCCAATGCAAACTGATCGCCTGCTCGATTCAACCGCGGTGACGGCCCCAACGATAACACCGGCTAGCGACGGCGCCTCTCGCGGCGCGAACATGTCGCCCGAGCCAACGCGCGCCCGAGCGGCCGCGTCAGGCGCACGCAATCGCCTCCTCATTGTGTCCAACCGGCTTCCGATCACCGTCGCCGAAGAAAACGGCGAACTGGGCTTTCACGAAAGCATGGGTGGGCTGGTGTCCGGCTTGAGCGCATACCTCGAGTCGCTCAAGGGGTCGTCCTTCGCCAAATCAGACTATGTGTGGATCGGGTGGCCGGGGATCAGTGTCGACGAAGACAAGAGGGATCTGCTCAAAGAGGGCGCAAGCGAATTCCACGCCTACCCGGTCTTTTTGACCGAAGAGGCGATGGACAAATTCTACCTCGGGTTCTGCAACAGCACCGTCTGGCCGCTCTTCCATTACTTTCCTCCGTACGCGTTGTTCGATCGCAGTTATTGGCAGCAATACCGCGAGGTAAACCAGGTCTACTGTGATGCGATCATGCAGGTGCTGCGGCCCGGCGACGTCGTGTGGGTCCACGACTATCACCTCATGCTGCTCCCCAAAATGCTCCGGCAGCGCTCGCCGGACGTCCCGATCGGCTTCTTCCTTCACATTCCCTTTCCATCGTTCGAGATCTTTTGTCTTCTGCCGGCCCAATGGCGGGCCGAAATCCTGGAAGGGATGCTCGGGGCGGACCTGGTCGGGTTTCACACGCAGGACTATACCGAGAATTTTCTACGCTGCGCCCTGCGAGTTCTCGGGTACGAGCACAACGTGGGCCAGATGTTGGTCGACGGGCGCTTGAAACGAGTCGAAACGTTCCCGATGGGAATCGATTTCGACAAGTTCAACCGTGCCGCGCGCTCATCCGAGACAAACAAGCTCAGGAACGAATTGGCGAAGACGATCCGCGACTCCAAAGTCGTGCTTTCCATCGACCGGCTGGATTACACCAAAGGGGTCATCAACCGGCTCAGCGGGTACGAATTGTTTTTGGAGCAAAACCCCGACTGGCACGGCAAGGTCGTTCTGTCGATGGTGGTCGTTCCATCGCGAATCGGCGTGGACCATTATCAGCAGACCAAACGAAGCATCGACGAGCTGGTCGGCAAGATCAACGGACGGTTTGCGACGGTCACCTGGACGCCGATTCTCTACCAGTATCGCTTTCTGCCTTCGGCTCCGCTCTCCGCGCTGTACACGCTGAGCGACGTCGCCCTCGTCACGCCGTTGAGAGACGGCATGAACCTCGTCGCCAAGGAGTACGTCGCGAGTCGTCCGGACCAGACCGGGGTATTAATATTGAGCGAAACTGCCGGCGCGGCCAAGGAGCTCGCGGAAGCGATCACCATCGCGCCGGGATACATTGAGGATATCGCCGCGGCGATCAAGGAAGCCCTGGAGATGCCGCGGGAGGAGCAAACCCGCCGCATTCGGATCATGCAGACCCGGCTCGAGCGCTACAACGTCGTCCGTTGGGCGGAAGACTTTATCGAGACGCTGTTGTCGCTGCAAGGCGCTCAGGCGAAGTTCGATTTCCACTACCTGTTGAGCGATGCAAGAGAGCGCCTCGTCGCGGACTTCGCACGGGCGCGCCGGAGATTGCTGCTCCTCGATTACGACGGCACTCTGACTCCCTTCGTTTCGGTTCCAACGAACGCGCGGCCATCCAAGGAGCTGTTGCAGCTGTTGGCCCAACTGATCGCGCCGGCGACCGATGTCGTCGTCATCAGCGGCCGGGACAGGGAAACGGTCGAGAGCTGGCTCGGCCGCCTTGACCTGAACCTGGTCGCGGAACACGGCGCCTGGCTCAAGCCGCTCGGCGCGGACTGGGAAATGCTCAAGCCGCTCAAGAACGACTGGAAACCGGACCTTTTGCCAATCCTCGAAATGTACGCGGACCGCCTTCCCGGCTCTCTCGTCGAAGAGAAGCAATTCTCGATCGTGTGGCACTATCGCAAGGCGGACCCCGAACTGGGAGCGGCGCGAGCGCGTGAGCTCGTCGATGACCTGGTCCAATTCACGGCGAATATCGACGTCCAGGTCCTGCCCGGCAGCAAGGTGGTCGAGGTGCGCAATGCGGGCGTCGACAAGGGGGCGGCCAGTCTGCGCTGGCTCGCCAACCCGGAGTACGAGTTTATCCTCGCGGCCGGCGACGACGTGACCGACGAAGACCTCTTCAAAGCCCTTCCCGCGCCCGCCTATTCCATCAAGGTAGGAATGAGCCGGTCGTATGCGCGCTTTAACTTGCACGGACCGGCGCAGTTGCTCGACCTGCTGAAAGAGTTGTCGAACACGCTGCTCCGCTCTTGAGCGGTGCGACCGGGTTGCGCTCGACTGGTGCGATCCGGGTGCGCTCGGTCGGCGCGCCCAGACCTGGCCGGCAACGGGACCGAGAGCCGACACCGGCGCGATTCCGACACGCCGGCGACCGCGCGTGCGAACGCGATTCATACTACCATCATCCGCCTGAGGTGAACAGCAATGCGGCCGAACGACAAGGTGACCGGCGTCGACGACGACCCCCTGTGGTTCAGAGATGCCATTATTTATGAGGTCCACGTCCGAGCGTTTTACGACAGCGATCGCGATGGGATCGGCGATTTTCGGGGGCTGACTGAGAAACTGGACTATTTGCACGACCTGGGCGTGACGGCGATCTGGCTGCTCCCTTTCAATCCATCGCCGCTCAAGGACGACGGCTACGACGTCTCCGACTATATGAATATCCATCCGAACTACGGGACGCTCCGGGACTTTAAAGTGTTTCTGGACCGGGCGCACCAACGCGGGCTGCGCGTGATCACCGAGCTCGTCCTCAACCACACGTCCGATCAGCACCCGTGGTTCCAGCGCGCTCGCCATGCGGAGCCGGAAAGCCGATGGCGCAACTATTACGTGTGGAGCGACACGCCGGAAAAGTTCCCGGAAGCCCGCATCATCTTCAAGGACACCGAGTCGTCCAACTGGTCCTGGGATTCGGTCGCGAAAGCCTATTATTGGCACCGCTTTTATTCGCACCAGCCCGACCTCAATTACGAGAACCCAGAAGTCCGGGACGAGATGTTCAAGGTAGTGGATTTTTGGCTGCGCCTGGGGGTCGACGGGCTGCGCTTGGACGCGGTCCCGTACCTCTTCAAGCAGCAAGGCACGAATTGCGAGAACCTTCCGGAAACGCACGATTTCCTAAAGTCGCTCCGCAGCCGGATCGATCAGAATTTCAAGAACCGCATGCTCCTCGCCGAGGCGAATCAGTGGCCGGAGGATGCGGTCGCCTATTTCGATCAGGGGAAAGAGTGCCACATGGCGTTTCACTTTCCGCTGATGCCGCGCCTTTTCATGGCGATCAGTATGGAAGAGGGCTTTCCGATCATCGAAGTGCTGCACAATACGCCGCCCATCCCAGAGAACTGCCAGTGGGCGGTGTTCCTGCGAAATCACGATGAGCTGACGCTTGAGATGGTAACGGACGAAGAACGCGATTACATGTATCGAGTTTACGCCCGCGACGATCGCGCGCGCATCAATCTGGGGATCCGACATCGGCTGGCGCCGCTGCTGGGAAACCATCGCAAGCGGATCGAGTTGATCAACGGACTGCTCTTCTCGCTGGTCGGGTCGCCGGTCCTGTATTACGGGGACGAGATCGGCATGGGGGACAATATCTATCTGGGCGACCGCAACGGGGTTCGCACCCCCATGCAGTGGAGCTCGGACCGAAACGCCGGCTTTTCCGGCGGCAATCCACAGCGGCTCTACCTTCCGATCATCATCGATCCGGCCTATCACTACGAAGCGGATAACGTGGAGGTGCAGCAAAACAACCCGTATTCGCTCCTGTGGTGGATGAAGCGGCTGATCGCCATGCGCAAGCGCTTCAAGGCTTTTGGCCGCGGGTCCTTTGAAGTTCTCCCTTCGGAGAACCGCAAGATATTGGCATTCATTCGACGGTACCAGGACGAGCGCATCCTGGTCGTGGCCAATCTTTCTCGATTCGTGCAGGGCGCCGAATTCGACCTCGCCGAGTTCAAGGGGACAGCGCCGAAGGAGATCTTCGGCCGGACCAAGCTGCCGCCGATCCGCGATGGAATGTATTTTGTGACGCTGGGGCCTCACGACATCTACTGGTTTTCGCTCGAGCCGCAGCGCGCCGAGCCGCCAGGACCGGCCGAACGAACGCCGGCGCAACCGCCGGCGGTAGCTTACGCGAGTTCCTGGGTCTCTCTCTTGGCGCGGCCGGCCAAGGGGCTGCTCGAAGAACAGTTGCCCCGCTTCTTGATGGCGCAGCCGTGGTTCAACGAATCAGGGCGAACCGTTCGTTCCACCGAGATCGTCGGAAGCCTGCCCGTGCCGCAGAGCCCGACCGAAGAGCAGCTGGCGCTGGTGCGCGTCGAGTTCACGGAGGGGAATGGAAACTTGTTCGTGCTGCCGATCGGGTGCGCCGCCGGCGACCAAGCGCGCCGCATTCAGAGCGAATCCCCGCAATCGGCCATCGTCGCGTTGACCGGCGGCTCTGCGCCGGAGACGATCTTGTATGACGCCAGCCAGACCGCCTCCCTCCCGAACGCGCTCGCTGACGCGATGATCCACCATCGACGCCAGAAAGCGGCCCTCGGCGAGATTCGGGGCTGCATGACGCCGGAGTTTCGCGGCTTTCGATTTCCCGATCCGGACCGATGCGATCCGACCAGCGTCAAGTCAGACCCAGACAGCGCGACGTTCGTCTACTCCGACCAGGTGTTCCTCCAACTGCACCGAACCGTCTACACCGGCACCAGTCCCGATCTCGAGCTGCGGCGCTTTCTGATGGACAAGACTCTGTTCGCCCACATCGTGCCGGTCGCCGGATACATCGAGTATGGGGACAAAGCGCACGAGCCGACGACGGTGGCGATCCTGAATGGCTTCGTCGCCTACGAGGAGAACGGGTGGCGCTACACGCAAGACACGCTGACGCATTTCTTCGAGCAAGTGGGCGCGCGGCGATCGGAACTGAACGAGATCCCGATCGGGGCGGACACCGTGCCCGGACCGGAGCAGACGCCGACGCTCATCCACGCCATCATCGGACCGTACCTGGAATTCGTGCGCATCCTCGCGAAACGGACCGCGGAATTGCACGAGGCGCTCGCGTCGGAATCGAAGGAGCCGGATTTTGCGCCCGAAGCGTTCTCGCTCCATTACCAACGCGGACTTTACGAGGCGGTCCGCGCGCAGTGCAACGAGGCTCTGGCGCTGGCGCGTCGCGAGGCGGAATGGCTCGCCGACGGCCGCGAGCGCATTCACGCTATCGGCCTCGCCCAGGAGACCAACAAGCGCTTTCATTTCCTGCTCGACCGCAAGATCTCCGGCGCGCGTATTCGCTGTAACGGAAATTACCACCTGGGTCAAATCCTGTACACCGGCAAGGACTGCGTTGTCAGCAATTTCGACGGGGACCTGAGCCGGCCGGTCAGCCAGCGACGCATCAAGCGCTCGCCGCTGTCGGACGTCGCCGCCATGCTCCTTTCCTTCCAGCGCGCGTCGATCGTCGGCCTCAAGGACTCGCGTGTGCGAAGTGAAGACCTCTCCTTCCTGGGACCCTGGGCGCGCTACTGGTACCGCTTGGTGAGCGCCGCATTCCTGTCCACTTACCTGGACGGCGCGCGCAAAGCCGATCTATTGCCGAAGGACGAGCTCCAACCCATGCTCGAGTTCTACATGGTGGAAAAGGCGCTGTACACTCTCGTCGACGCGCTCAGGAACCAACCGCGGCAAGCGGAGATCGCCCTCACGAGCCTCGCGAGATTATTTGAAAGCCGGCCAGACGCCGCCACACCCGTGCACGGGCGACCCAGCTGCTAATTCCGCTTGAACCCTCGAGTCCGCGCGCCGATGCCCGGCGCCCGGACACAAACCTCGAGACCACAGAACGGCGGGACACTGCATAAATGGTCCCGCCGTTCTTGCTGTGTCGTCTCCATCATCGCTCGTATCAAAAAACGCTTCGCGACGTTAATCACTGTAGAGGCTGCTGCGGTTGGCGAGTTCATTCCTACGTTCCGCCAGGCAGTACAAAGATATGCGGGCGCGGGCGCTTGGGAGTCCGCAAGTGTGCGCCGAGAGGCCCAACCGCGACCACAAGTAACTGCAAGTGAAACCGGTGTGCCGGGCAAGCCAGCCGCCACCTCGTTACGATTCGGGAATCGCCATCAATCTGGAGGATACGTAACCGTGCAAAATAGAATCATCCGCTCGATCGCAACGCTCACGTTTGGCATAACCGTTATTGCGCTTGCCGGGTGCAGCCCCGCATTTGCCGGTTCACCCACCGGGACACCGACAGTCTCTGCCGTGCCTACGCTCGCCGCGCAAACGGCGCCGACGGGGACAGATACGCCGGCGGCCACGGCGACGGCGGCGGGGACAGCCACGCCCACTCTTGGCCCGACGACGGCTCCGACCAAGCGTGCAGCAACGCCACGCCCGCGCCCGACGGCGACGGCGACCGTTACGCCGGGCATCTACGTCACGGGGATCCAAATTCGGCCTAACCCGGGGGTCTCGGAGCAGCCGCCCCAGTTCCTCGTGACGTTTCTCAACACCACCGGGCAGACGCAGCCCTTCCGCTGGTTCGTCAAGATTTACCAGCCGGACGAACCCCAGTCGTTCGGCGAGACCCCTAAAGTGGACAGCGACATTGCCCCAAATAGCTCCGCGCTCGCCGTTTCGGATTGGAAAACGACAACTGTTCTACAGTGCATGCCGTTCATCGCGCGTGTTTTCTGGGTGGATCAGAACAATCAGGTAAACGAATTCTTCAAACCGGACGGCACAAACCCGGCGACCGGGTTCGACGTATGTCCGTAAATCCGGCCGAAAAAAGTAGCATTCGTTCTTGACTCCCCGGCTAGACTCTTGCCTCGGCAAAGACGCCGGGCGCGAACGCGGCCGGCCTATCCCGTTGCTGTTGGGAATGGCCGGCCGCGCATAGTTTTATTGGCAGCTGGGCGTTTCGGCGACCTTGGGCTGAGCGGCTCTGTACACCGCCGCAGGACCGGGCGAAAACAAACGGGCGGATCGTCGTGTCTCCGGCGCGCCCCGCACACTTTCAACCGGGTTGCTATTTAGAGATGAAAGGGATAAACGACCAAGCCGGACCGGTCCGCAGTATAAAGTTTGCGACGACATTCGTGTTTGCGGAGACGGTCGTGGTTGCCGGGTTCGCGGTCCCCGTCAAGCCCCCACTCCAGTTCGCAAAACGATAGCCGCTCGCCGGCACGGCAGTATAGGTCAAACTGGTCCCGGAGCTGTATTGCGTGCCGTTGCAGTTTGGAGACGTGGACACGTTAACCGCGCCGCCATTGGATGGGCTGGACGTGCGCGTCGCCGAATAGCAGACCTGAGGAGCCTGATAGGTGACGTAGTTCGCCGCGAAGCCCACGTTCGACGAAGTCCACGGAATCTCCATGTAGCCGCTCTCGCCCCATCCTGATCCCCACGAGTTGCGCAGGATCCACGTGCTGCTGGCATCATTCCAGCCTACCAGGACGATGGCGTGATTCACCTCACCTGAACCGCAAGTGCCTGAATCGTCGCCGTTGAAAACGCCGCCCCGATACGTTTGAAAACCCCAGCCGGCGCAAACCGCCGCGGCGACCGGACCGTTGGTGTAAATCGCCTGCTTGATCGAGCTCACCGATGGAATGCTGTAGCTGTTGCCGACGTAGTGCCAGCTGCTCAGTTTGTACGGGTGGCTAAAAGTCGCATTGCACGAGGTGCTCGCGGCAACGTACGGCAGGTCGGACTCGAGCACCGCGCCCGGCGGATTCGCTTTCTGCCCGGATTCTGATTCGTGATAGTCGTGGGCCCACCAGCCGCCATTGCAGCTCCAGCCGTCCAGGTTACACGAGATCAAGTACTGCTCGGATAGATTGATATTCGGCGTGCCGTTCGCGATCGCCATACCGGCTTCCATCGCGCCTACAGTCGCAAAGGCCCAGCATCCTCCACAAGATCCCTGATCTCGGATCGCGGGAAGAGTCGTCTGCGACCTCCAATCGAATGAAGTGGGCAGGGATTGCGGGGCAGCCAGGATCGGCGCGTGCTGCTCGGTGTTCGAGGGCAGGGGTGCGTGCTGGGGAGACGTCGGGTTGGCCAGGTCCACCAATGCCGCTAGTCGATCCGACTGAAGCGTGACATGACTGACCACCGCGATGGGACCTTCCCAGGGACGCCCATAGGTTAGAGTCACGCTCGCGTCGCCGTCCTGGACAGCGGCAAGCGTCACGTATTCCTTGAAAGGCGCGCCGAGAAGATTGGTATCCGAGACGAGTTCGCGCTGTCCCGTTCGCTGTACGAGTGAAGAGTCGGCCTGCGTCAGGTCCCATGCATAGCCGGTCGAGAGATTGCTGTCAACCGCCACGTGCAGCTGTTCGCCGCGTGACACCTTCCCGGCAAGTTTCATGATGGTCGGGCCAGACAGCAAACCGCCGACGGGAGAGAGGTCGTCATACACGGCCATTTTGAATTGCTGCAGCGTCCCTGTTCCGTCGACGTGAAACAGGTCGTCGATTCCCTGGTCGGATCGCGGGGATTCGCGAACCGTAACCCGCGCGCCCCGACTCTTCAGCCGAGTCGACAACGCACTCAGGAGTTGGTTCCGCCGCGTTGCCCAGCCCGGCTGAGACACGTCTTGACGTGTAAAGGGGACCGTGATATCGACCTGCCACGATACCGGGTCAGGCGAGCTGGAACTCGCCACCGCGCTTGACAGACTGACGAACAGCATGACCAATACGATAGAAACAGCAACCCTATGCATATTCCCCAACACTGACCTTCCGTCGCGCTCTCGAATTCGATCCGTAAAATTCACACGAAAACAAGGAATCAAAAAACCTGCGACACGAGCATCGCTGTGGCAGGCCGAAACGAGACGACGGCGATAGTATTTTCGATCAACGCGCCACGGGTAGAGTCTGCCCCCCTTTGCACGGATCTGAAATCAACCCGCGCCCCCGCAGATATCTTTGCACAGTGTAGCCGAATCAATAACCAAAGGCAATAGGAAAATAGGTATTGCGCTGGATTTTAGTTCGACGCGCGGCGATCCCAAGCATGATCTGTAATAACCTTGACGGCGATGCAAACGAACGAGGGAATGCTGTTCAGGTAGTCCCGGAAGAGAACGCTGGTTGCAGGAGAAGCGGCGAGGGGATTGGCGTACGTTGTCGAAAAAGGGTGTCGACTTAGATCGGGCCGATGCGCGATTTGTGTTCGTCCAGCCGCTGGCGCAGAATGTCGCCGACGGAAGACTCGGTCAGGCTCTGTCCCCACTGGATGCGCCCGTTGGGCATGGCCGCGTAGAATAATGGGCCGAGATTCCGTCCTCTTGCCTTGAGCCATTTGGAGAGAAAATCAGACGCAAGCGGCGGCAGTTCGACCGTACGGTCTCGTCTGCCGCTTCTTCTTACCGTGATCGCGTTTGCAATGTTCCCGTTGGCGCGTACGTCGAACAGAGTCAATCGGGCAAGTGCAGAGTGACCGATCCCGGTCGCCCAGAGCAAACCGGCGATCGCGCCGTCACGCGCTCCGCGGGAGGACGCATCCTCCGTGCATACCTGCATGATCGCGCGCAGGTCTGAAGGGGAAGAAAGGCGCTCTTGTCCAGGTCGGATGGCAGTGCGGATCGGTTGCCGCCGCAGCGAGTGGACCAGATCGGAGATTTCCAGTCTCACCGCACGAACGTTTGGCGTGTCAGGCGATTCGATCTCCTGGAGCCGTTCGAGCAACCAGCGAATTGATTTGACGGTTCGGCGGACGGACAGAGCGCTGTAGCCGGACCGGAGTAGCAAGTCGACGTACTCGTCGACGATCTCTTTCGACAAGGGCCGTTTGCCGCGCCAATCGCTGAACGCGAACAATTCCGGCAGGTATCGCCGCCGGACAAGGCGAGCGTCAATGCCGCGGCCGTCTTGCAGCTTTCTTTCGATCCACTGACGCGTATTCGAGAGTGCCAGCTCCAGCTCGTAAGTCATTCCACACGCCCTATTGCGCAGACAGCACCGTGAATGAAAAAGCACCCCTTTCAACGCGAAGACGCGCCGAAAAGCGGGTGCTGTTTCAGATCACGATACTGGTAGAGTAACCCTCGCTACACTTTGACCCGGATCCGCCTTCTGATGTAATCCCTTTCGGCAAAACGCTTGGAACGTCTGTAGGCGTCGATCGAAAGAAATGCGCAGGTCAATGAACCCAGAAAACAAATTCCGCTCAAGCCGTTGATGAGTAGAGTCAAATAGGGGATCAGAGGCGCGATCCCCGAATTCCCGGATCCGCCCGGTTTGTCCGTCAATGCGACCGCTTGAAGAGTCGACTGAGGTAAAGGCGAGGGAGATTCCGCCGGAACGATTTGCGTCGGTTCCGCCACGAGCGTCAACAGCGGCACGGCCGTCGGGGTCGGCGAAAGGCTGCTGCCAGGCGCGCTTGGCGGGGCTTGCGTTTCGGACGGTATCGTGAGGGTCATTCCTACCCGAAGGCGCTCGCCGTCGGACAGGCCGTTCGCGCTCTGGATCAGGGTGTACTTGGAGCCGTTACCGTAGAAATTGGCGGCAATCGACCATAAGGTGTCTCCGGATTGAACGACGTATTGCTGTTGGTCGGCGGGTTGAGTAGGCTGGGAGTCGGAAGGCGCAGGAGTACGGCCGGCCGGGGGAGGAGGCGTCACACCAACGCTCGACGGAGTGGCTTGACGGACGGGCGAGGCCGACACCCGCGGCGAGAGGACGACCGCGGTCAGGCACACGAGCAACAGGCCGCCATTGGCGAGCAGTACCTTACCCACATTCCTTCGAGTCATCGAATGGTATCTCGAGTGTGATCGACTCTGCCGAGTCTCGACCGGGCATACGACGCGCTGGATCTGGTCGCGGACGTTATGGGAAATTACTCGCGGACCGACTGCTCTCTTTCTCTCGTGACCTGTTCTTCGTCCTCAATCAACGACCTCGCCGTGAGCCAGTGCCACCGGGCGAGGTACGCGCCCACCGGTATAAAGACCGCCCCAATACCAAACGCAAGCAAATTGAGCCAGTCGTCGGATATGAGAAGGAATCGCAGCAAGCCCAGGAGCACGAACAGCGCGCCAAAAACCGCGAACAGGATGCTCGCCGCGAATCCTCTCGAAAGGTCCTTCTTCTGCTGGGCAATTCGCTCACTCGCGAGCTCGTTTTCCTTCTGGCGTCTTCGACTCGAGAGAGGCGGAATTGCCGGCGCCGCGATCGCGGCTGAGCTTGCGGTCAGCGGTTCGCGTCTCCGCTCGTCCAGCGCAAGGTAGGTCAGGATCGGGTGAGCCAGGATCAGCTTGTTATCAGGAGATAACAATAGGCCTGCTCCGCAAAACCGACACTGAAATTCGACCGGATGTGCGGGAGGCGCGACAGAACCGCCGCAATTCGGACACAGAGAATCCCCGCTCACAATAGCCTCGTCACCACGGTGAGCATGCTCGGTCACCCGTCCAGGCTGCGGCCTGCTATTTGACAGAACATATCATGATTGAGTATAACTGAATAGACCGGAAAAGTCAACGGAACATCTAAAACGGCATTTGGTAGCTGCCGGACCGATCAAAGGACCTGCCGAATGCTCGTCGAGCATTCTCCACTACAAATTGACCGTGATTTCGCATACCCGGGTAGGATGACCGGAAGCCAGAACCCGCGCCCTGACTACAAACACCGTTTCTCGCGATCAGGCCGGCAAGGCGTCCGGCTGTTCAAACATGCATGGCCGACCAGTCCGGGACGTGCGTTGTGGTCGTCATAAGAAGGGGGAACAGGCGGAGCGTGCAATGATGGGAAAAGTCGTGACCGTCACTTCAGGCAAGGGCGGAGTCGGTAAAACGACAGTGACGGGCAACCTGGCGGTCGCGTTGGCTCGGCAGGGCCATCAGGTCGTCTGCCTGGACCTCGATATCGGGTTGCGAAATCTCGATCTGGTGTTGGGGCTGGAAAACCGCATCGTTTACGACGTCGTCGATGTGATCGAGGGGCGTGTCCGACTGCGGCAAGCGCTCGTCAGAGACAAACGGCTCGACGGATTGCACCTACTCCCGGCGGCGCAGTGGCGTGAAAAGGACGCCATGAACGAAAAACAGGTGATCCAACTGTGCCGCGATCTGAGCGCGGAATTCGACGTCGTGCTCGTCGATTCCCCGGCTGGGATCGAAGAAGGATTCAGGAATGCCGTTGCGCCGGCGGACCAAGTCTTGCTCGTCACGACACCCGAAGTCTCTGCGATCCGCGACGTCGATCGGGTTAGGGGCCTTCTGGCAGAGGCCGGCAAGCCGCCCCCGAAATTGATCATCAACCGGGTGCGACCCGCCATGGTCAAGCGCGGCGACATGATGGGGGTGGCGGACGTACTGGACATCCTCAAGATCGAGCTCATGGGCATCGTGCCTGAAGATGCCAGCATCATAGCGGATACCAACGTCGGTACGCCGACGGCGCTGTCGCGCCGCACCGGAACGAGCCAGGCATTTGCGTTGATCTCGCGCCGGCTGATGGGTGAAGAGATACCGGTCGCGACTCTCGAGACGCGGAATTTACTCGGGCGGCTTGGCGGCGCCTTCGTCCAGATGAAGAAGAGTGGCTGAGCCACCGATTATGGCCTGATTGGAATCGCATCTTGTTTTCCGCGAATTCAAGCGTATAATTGGTAGAGGCGATTGCGCTATCCAGCCCACACCTGACGCAGGGACACACGCACCTCGTGACGACGGCGCGTCGGGTCATTCGATACGTGCCTTTGCGGTCCCAAGGGCAAATCTCGTAGAGGCGTCAACATGTTCTGCGCGTCTTGCGGCAAGCGCATTCCTCCCGAAAGCACCTTCTGCCTCCACTGCGGCGCACGCGTTGCGCCGCTGTCCCCCTCCTTCTCCGAAACATCTTCCAATTCCATATCGCTCGTCGTCGACGAGTTTAGACCCTGCGGCGTTCCAAAAGTCGAGACCGGCTATCTGAACAAGCGGATTCGCCGGGGATTTGAGTTTACGATTCACCTGCACGGTCCGGGCGAACGTCAAACCAAGGCGGGCGGCGAATTGATCGCCGCGCTCAGGGGGCCGTATCCGAACGCGTCCGTCAGTCCGCGTTTGCTGGAGCCCACGCTCGAGGCTGCGCGCGAGATCGCCGCGGCCCCGGACGTGCTGTGGCATCGCAGCTTTTCCGTTGGAGCTGGCGATTTCGTGTCCCCGCCTCCCTACAGCCGCGGGCTTCAAGCGCGCGGAGAAAGGGCGATTCCGGCGTTCACCTACCGGGAAACAGCTCCGATCCTGTCGGCAGACGAAGACTATCACATCGAGCTCCACTTGTGGTTCGCGCTGGAAACGGGGCAGTGCCTCTATCAATACGCACAAACGATATGGTCGGGGTGACATCGCCGTGACGAGCGGGTGAAGGCGGAATTGAGCCGCCGGTGCCGTTGCCCCGTCGAACGCGGCGGCATACGGCTTGGGCCTATCGAACTCGAGGACATTCATGTCAGAGTACTGCATGTACTGCGGCGCAAAGCTTTCCGAAGACAACCATACTTGCTGGGACTGCGGACTGGTCCCAAAGGACACAATCTATCCCAGAATTCCGTCTTCCCACGCGAATGTTCCTGGATCGACCGTGCAAACGTCGCCGATGCTCCCCCCGTCCAATGCGCTGGCGAGCCGGGGCGCGTTGCAGCCGGCGGCACCCCAAGCCGATATTTCTGGATGGGAGACCTGCGAGATCACCTTCGAGACGAACAGCCGGTCGAGCAATCGTTTTATCGCGAGCGCGGTCGGACCGAGCGGGGCATACGAGGCGGGGAGAAGCGAGGCCCTGACCGGCGGCGCTTTTTTCGAGATCCTCGACGACCTTGCGGGCGTCGAAAAGCAAGGACCGTCGCCAGAGGTCGAGCGCAACGTAAAGGTGCTTCACGCGCTTGTCGCTCAGCTCGTCGAAGAAGGGTGGGAGCCGACCGAGGAGAACGGACAGCATTGGTGGAGCGTCAGGTTCAAGCGAAAGACAAGATGACGACGCGAGCGTGATGCGGCTGGCCTTGCAGAGCAAGCCAGGCAACGGCTGGAACAATGACCCGCGCCAGTTCACGCGTGTGCACGGGCCCGTCCGAGCGACCACGATGGCAAACGAAGAACACTTGGCGCGATTGAAGCAGAGTCAGGCGAGCTGGAATGCTTGGAGAGAGCAGCATCCCCAGTTGACGCCGGATTTCTCGGGAGCGGACCTTCGGTTGGCCGACCTGCGGCTCTACAATCTCGACCAATCCAACTTTGCCGGCGCAATTCTGTGCGGCGCCGACCTCAGTGGAAGTTTTTTCAGACAGGCCAACCTGGCCGGCGCCAATCTCAGTCAAGCGATCCTCGACCTGGCCGATTTTTCGGACGCGGACCTGCGTCAAGCCGACCTCAGGGGTTCATCGGGGGGACGCCTGTTCGGCCGGGCGAATCTACGGAAAGCGAATCTCGAGGGGGTCAACCTCAGCTCTGCCAAATTTGACGGCGCTGATCTCCGCGAAGCGAGCGCGGCGAGCGCCACGCTGACGGGCGCCGACCTCAGCGACGCGAACCTCAGCCATGCGGATCTGCGTTCGGCCTACTTGAGCCAATCTGTGCTCGCCGGAGCCAATCTCACCGGAACAGACCTGAGCGCCGCATTTGCCGTGGACGCGAGCTTTGAGCGGGCGCGGTTGCTCCGTGCGAATCTTGCCGGAGCGACGTTGCGGGGCGCCTCGCTGGCGTGGGCCGATCTCGTGCAGACGGATTTGCGTAAGGCCGATCTCAGCGACGCGAACCTATGCTATACCCGATTGGTCGAGTGTGATCTCACACAGGCGCGCCTGGTCGGCTGTTGTGCGGATGGAGTCTCTCCCGCCCATTTGCTGTTGGACGGCGCGAACCAGACCCATCTCGTCCTCAGGCTCGGCGGCGCGCAGCCAGTCACCGTCGACGACCTCGACATCGCCCACCTGCTCTCGCTCATCGTTGGCAACGACAAGGCGGCACAGCTCGTCGGCGGCGGATCGTCGCGCATCGCGTTGGTCTTGGGGTGTTTTCCCAGGTCGCGGCAGATCGTCTTAGAGGCCATTCGAGACGAGCTCAAGCGGGCCGGCTACGTTCCGGTAACGGCCGTATTCGACGACGCGAACGCCCGTCACGAAATCAAGAACCTGGCCGCCCTCGCGCAGCTGGCACGCTTCATAATCGCAGAGATCACAGAGCCGCGGGGCATCATTCAGGCACTGGTGTCGATCGTCGAAAGCACGCCCCCTGTACCGATCCTGCCGCTGCACGAATACGGAACGAGCCCGTGGCGCCTCAGCGGACAAATGAAGCAGTACACGTGGGTGTTCGGACCGAGGCCTTACAGCGATTGGAAGGATCTGGCGGACAAGCTCAGGTTGGAGTTGATTGGAACGTTGGAGACAAAAGCAAGCGAGCTCGGACAGAACACGAGCTTCTGACGCCCGGCGGGGAAACGCCGGAGCCGCCCGAGAAGACCGCCGAATTACCGGCCGAGCAGCCGGTCGAGCAGGCTTGGCGAGTCCTGAGGGTATTGGAAGGGTATTTGCTCGCCGAGCAGTCGCCGGGCAATGTTGAAGAATTCGTGACCCGCTGGAGACCGTCGGTTCATCACCACCGGTTTGCCCTCGTAGGCGGCGTTGATCACCTCTTCATCTTCCGGGATGATGCCGATCAGTTGGGCCGAGAGGATTTCGAGAATCTCCGACGGCGTCAGCATTTTTCCCTGCCGGACCATTCGAGGGCGGTAATGGTTGATGACGAGGCTCTCCGGTAGATGCGAGTTGGACTCGAGAATTCCCACCACCCGGTCGGCATCGCGAAGCGCGGACGCTTCGGGCGTGGTCACGATAATGACCTGGTCGGCCGGCGCGAGCGAGACGCGAAACCCGTGTTCGATGCCGGCCGGCGAATCGATGATGACGAAATCGAACGACGCTTTGAGCTCGTTGCACAGAATGGACATTTGCAGCTCGTCGATGGCGCTCTTGTCACGCGATTGAGATGCCGGCAAGAGATACAGATCGGACAGGGCGGTGTGGCGGACGAGGGCCTGCTGCAGGCTGGAGCGTTTCTCGACGACGTCCACGATATTATTGATGATGCGGTCTTCCAGCCCCAGGATCAGGTCGAGGTTGCGCAGTCCGATGTCGGTGTCGATGCACACGACGCGATGGCCAAGCTGAGCGAGCGCCGTCGCCAGGTTTGCCGTGGTCGTGGTTTTGCCGACCCCCCCCTTGCCCGAAGTGACCGTAATCACGCGTCCCACAAAGAAATCTCCACCTTCAAGGATTCCGTTTTTCGCCGGTCGGCGATCCGCTGCGTGCGACTCGCCTGGAGCCGCCGGCTATTTCAGCCAGGGCTCGACGACAATGTGTCCGTCGTTGACGCGCGCCAATTCCCCTATCGTCCGCCCGGCGCCGGGCGAGTTGAGGCCGGCCAGGAAATGCTGGCCGATCCGCAGCTGAGTGGGCGTCAGCACCAAGGCTGCAATGATGGCTTTTTCATTGCCGGAGGCGCCGGCGTGCGCCACGCCGCGCAGCCTTCCCAGCACGATAATGTCTCCGCTCGTCACAACTTCGGTCGCGCTCGGGATGTTGCCCAGAATGACGAGCGTTTCCGTGTGCCGAAGGATCTCGCCGGATTTGAGCGGATGGCGAATGACGATGCCACTCACGCCCTGGTGCAGGGCGTTGCGGGTCTTCCAGGTGGCGAGGGATTCAAGCTGCGCGCGCTCGCGCGGCGGAGGGGGAATGGCGGAACGGATGCTCAGGTAGGTCTGCATCAACGTCGAGTTGTCGACTACCGAGGCCAGCGTCACGCCATAATAGGCGAGGAGCGCAGTGAGCTCCTCGATTTCCTTGGCGGTGACGCTCCGGTTTCCCGCATCGAGGTGGAGCATCGCGCCCTGGAAAAACGACCGCGTATTGACCTGCTTGAGGCGATCTTCCACATCCCTGAGGATGACGCCCCAGGGCGCCGCGTCGCCGACTCGCAGCACGAGACCGTCGCTCCGGCCCTGGATCGATACAGAGAATCGCTCCGGCGTGGCGAGCGGAGAAGACAGCTCGTCCTGGCTGACTTCGACGCGCTCGTGCTCGAGGAGGGTTTGTAATCGTACTTTGGCGCGGCTGGCCGGGGTTGGCTTTTGCGATGGAAGATGTCCAAACAGTCCCATTTTGTGGATTGTCACCTTTGGACGAGTCTGCTCTGAGCTACGGCTCCCTTGCCTGTGGAACGTCGTCTGTCCCTCCCGGGACAGCGTCCGTCCAACCTGAATGTGTCCATCACTCGGTTTGCCAACCGGTTCCGGTTCGACGCCGATGCGTCCGGCCAATTTCCGGTCGCAGACCGCGCGCTATTTCGCTTGCCGCAGCACAGTCTGCGTTGCCGGCATCGCCTCGCGACGGCGCGCGAGCGCGATCGACGCGCGCGTGCCCGCGAATCCACCATTCGCTAATATACTCCAAGGGAGTGAAAAGGTCAAGGATTCCGGCGCGTGAAGGCGCGTGAGGCACGCGAGATCGTCGCAACACACCGGGACGCACAAGCCTTGACATTTGCCGAGATAAGCATACTATCGGTTCGGACCAGAGTTCGCCGCGCGGCTAAGCCGGCTTTCGTGCAATACAATTCGGACTCTGACTTCACGGATCTTGAGTTCGAGCAGCAAAGGTCCCGCCCGAGACGCGGCGAATTGCGATTGTTTCAAAAGCTGCGGGCGTCGAATGTCGGTGGGGGAGACCGAATCGCCGCGTCTCACCCGGCTTTCGGTGGGCCGCGAGCTTTCGAGGGGGTGCTTGCGTCGGAGTAGCGCATCCCGGCCAAAGGCGTTGACACCGCGTTCAAGCGAGAGTACAATAACGCGCGAATCTAGAGGCGTTTAACCCAGTCTGCAAGTACGATCGCTCTTCATAATGCTTCCCAGGAGTACGCCTTATGGATGCTCTTCTCGTCATGCTGGCTCAGGCGATTGCCTTGGGCGTTTCCAGCGTCGCAGGGAAATTGGTCGACAATGGCATTGTCGAACCCGCGCTTGAGCCGCTGACCGAGAAAATCAAACAGCGCGTACTGGCCGGATACAACACCGCGGCCAGAGACGAAGCGCTGCTGCGGGCCGTCCAATCCTCGATCGAGGACGCGTCGAAGGAAAAAGGGGAGCCGCAGTCTCTGGCGTATGCGCAAAAGCTCAACCTCCAACGCATCGTTCAGCCGGGCAAAGAGCCGCTGCGCGACGAGTTGATGCGCCTCGTCTTCCTCGCTTCCTCCAGTCAATTCCTCGAAGATATTCCTGATACGACTCTCACCGCGCTCGATCTCGAACCCGACCAGCGCGGACTGCTCGCGGAGTTTCTCTTTTACCTTCGGCGTCGGCTAAACAGCCTGCCCGACGTCCATCCTTTGTTGGAAGCCGGTCATCAGGAAAAAGTGGAGACCGCGCTCAGACAGATGCGCGCGGACCTGACGGCGCTCGCCAACGCCGTGACCGAATCCGGCAAGGGGCCTGCGGTCCGCACCGTCGCCGCAGAGCCGGATTGGGACCCGAACCCGTACTTGCGCTATCTGGCGAGCGTGTGCAACCTGCTCCCCCTCGGCGTCATCGACCCGCAGTACGCGTCGCCGACGAGCGAGCATGTCATCAAGTTGGCCGACGTCTACGTAGACCTCGAGGAGGCGAGCGTATACGGTCGAAAGAGCCGGAACATTCTGGAAGCGATCTCGAACAGCAAGTCGACCCGGCACGTCCTGCTCGGGGCGCCGGGGGCCGGCAAGTCGACTTTTGTCAATTTTCTCGCCTACGCGCTCGCACTGGACCAGATCGAGCCAAACGGCAAGTGGCTGGAACTCTTGCCGAACTGGAAATTGGGTCCGCAGCTGCCGGTCCGCATCGTACTGCGTGAATGGGTCGCCTGGAGCACCACACGAAAACCGCACGGCGCGAACGCCCAGGCCCTGTGGGATTACATTTGCCACGATCTGGAAAGCCACGGTTTCGGCTCGTCTTTCGAACCGCTGAAGAATCACTTGCAGGAGCGCGGCGGCATCATTCTGCTCGACGGCTTGGACGAGGTGCCGGATGCCAAGTCGCAGCGCGAGATCATCAAGCAGGTCATCGAGGACTATGCCCACAGCGCCGGGCTCTGCCAGATGATCGTCACCTGCCGCCCGTACGCATATCAGAAGAGCGAATGGCGACTCGCCGGTTTTTCCGAGATCTCGCTCGGCGTCTTCAACGCCGACCAGATCGAGGATTTTGTGCGGCGCTGGTACAACGCCGTCGTCCAGGCGACCGGCTTGAACAGCGGCTTGGCCGAAGTCAAAGCGAACTCTCTCGTCGCCGCATGCCACCTGCCGTATCTCGTTCCGCTCGCCGAGCAACCGCTGCTGCTGACCTTGATGGCGACGCTGCACACGTCGCGGGGCAACCTGCCCGAGGACCGCGCGGACCTGTACGAGGACTGCGTCAAGTTGATGCTCGACTATTGGCAGCAGAGCAAGCGAATGCACGTGGACGGCCAGATCGAATCCGAAAAGGGCATCCTCGACGCGCTCGAGATCACGCGTGACCGGTTGGAGCAGGCGCTGAACGAGATCGCATACGTTGCGCACGAACGGCAGGGGAGGATGCGCCGCCGCCAGACCGGTACGGGGGACATCAGCGGGGAGGAGCTGCGCGCGGTGCTCGCGCCGATGCTGGGAAGCAGCCTGGACAAGGCGAACATCACCATCCATTATATCCGCACGCGGTCCGGCCTGATCATGGAACGCGGGCCGGACACATTTGCATTCCCGCACCGAACGTTTCAAGAGTTCCTCACCGCTCGGTATCTGCTCAATTCGGAGGATTTTCCGACGAACCTTGCCGAGTGGGCGCACGGCGACCGCACCTGGTGGCAGGAGGTGTTCCTGCTCGCGGCAGGTCACGCGCGCCAGCACGCCTTCGGGCAGGCGGTCGCACTCATCAACGAACTGTGCAACACAGAGTATCACGCCGGTCTGCCGGTCAACGGCGAAGACGCCTACGCCGCCGCGCTCGCCGCACGCGCGGCGGTCGAAATCCGGCTGCGCGAGCGGGCCTCAACGCCGCGTTACTTTGCGACGCTGCGCAAGCTCCAGGACTGGCTGGCCGGCATTATCGAACAAGGTGCGCTGTCGGCAAAGGAGCGGGCCGAGGTCGGCGTGCATTTGAACGCGCTGCACGATCTGCGCCCGGACGTGTACGTCCAGGTCCCCACACTCGTGACCGTGTCGGAGGGCCCGTTCATCATGGGCGAAGACCTCAAGCAATTCACAATGGGGTTGGGTGAATACTGGATCGCAAAATACGCCGTGACGAACGCCCAATTTAGCCGCTTCGTCGACGACGGCGGTTACAGCGAAAAGCACAAAGACGTGTGGACGCACGTCGGTTGGGACTTTCGCAGCATGAATAGCATCGACAAGCCAAGGTGGTGGGACAATCCGCAGTGGCACCGCGAGAACCAACCGGTCGTCGGCGTATCGTGGTACGAGGCGATCGCATACTGCAATTGGCTGACTAAGACCGACTCGCAGGGTCGCCATTTCCGGCTGCCCACCGAGGCGGAATGGGAAAAGGCCGCACGCGGGACCGACGGACGGCAATGGCCGTGGGGCAACAGCTTTGAAAACGAAAAGGCGAATACTCGCGAATGTGCGATCGGGAGTACGACGACCGTCGGGCTATTTCCGCAGGGCGCGAGCCCGTACCTCGCGCTCGACATGGCTGGCAACGTCGCCGAGTGGTGCAGCAGTGTCCAGGCAGACTATCCTTACTCCGCGGATGACGGCCGCGAGTACCTCGAGAGCGACGAAAGGCGCTGCGTCCGCGGAGGCTCGTGGCGCTACGGTTTGAGCTTTGCTCGCTGTGCCTATCGGCTCAATTTCGCGCCGGAGGAGCGTACCGACTACGTGGGCTTTCGGGTCGCGGCCTCGCCAAAATCCGAAGAATGAAATCGTCAGGCACGTTTGGGAGACTCGACTAGACGAAGTGCGGCTGATCCGTCCAGCCGCACTTTTTTGCTTCCGTGGACGTGCGACTGAGCGCGGACACTGGACCTCAGAGCCACGCGCGGGCCCGAGCGTTTGTCAGCTCGCCAAGGAGAGCAGGATCCAGAACAGGGCGAGCCCAAACAGAGCTAGAAGGTTGAACGCAACTGACGGTATACGCATGCGCCGGTCGCCCCACATCACTGGCTCCACGCTGACCTCCTCTTTCTTGCGCGGCCGGCCGATGTCGGTCCGCCGTCTCGCACAGTCTCTCGCGCCGCGTGCTCAGTTGCACATTGAAAACGATCCGCCGGACAGTGTGCCAGTGCGCGCCCGATGGACGAGCTCAGCGCCCTCTTCCTTCGGGCTGCACCCGCTGGACCCTCTCGTTCGATTTCCGCTTGACGCAACTGCAGCCGGCGGCGTGCCAAATCGCCCTGCACGAGCGATGCAGTGAAATACAGGTCGGCTTCCTCGAAAATCGATTCCGCCGCGCTGTCCTGCGCCCAAGATAGCACTTGCGTCCCTGCGGTGCATCGCATAAAAGTCGGATTCGATCTGGTCGTGGCGACGGAAGACCGCTCCGGGTATCCCCCACAGAAGAGGTATAGACCCTCAACGTTTATGGCATAAGGCCGGAATACCGCGGCACGACACGGCGGGCAAATCCGATGATGACCTCCCGCTTGCCCCTCTCCGTAACGCGGCTCCCCCTTCGCCTTTGGGTCGAGGTCGGAAAGCCAGGTCGAGCGACTTGGCAACGGCCCTGGCGGCCCGATTTAGGCTGGTGATTGTACACATCGCGTAGGGGCAGCGCCTTGTGCCTGCCCAATTGTGGGCGACTACAAGGGATCGCCCCTACATGTGGGTAACCACCAGGATTTAGGCAATTGCAGGCAAGCGTGATATAATTACTGGGGAGGCGCGTTGGCCACGAAGGTTGGCGCGGCGTCAGCTCAAGGCGGGTTGGTCCCCTTGAGCGTATCGTACCCTACTTTGTCCGCTCTGCTCAAGTCACAGAGCGGATTTTTCGTTTTTGAGGCCAGCGAGCTCGGTAAGGCAGACGCACCACAGGAGCAGCCACCGTGCAAAAGACAAACGCGGCAGAGAAACCGCATCGACCGGGATACCGGGAAGGCGTTGCGGGGCGCGGAATCACAAGCCGCGAGTTCCTGCG
>JAMCRS010000004.1 GCA_023380675.1 Chloroflexota bacterium | reverse complement strand
GGATGGACTAATCTCCCTGAAGCGCGGCGCTATTTCGACGCTCATCCGGCCAAGGCGCAGCAGCTTGTCCTACGCAGGTTGTCTGACTTTTGAGAAGCCGTGATGCCCCAGATCATGCCCCTTGACACCTGGGAATTCTGTGGTAAAATAGACACAGAACACTAGTTCTATTCTACGTTAGAGCGCTCCAACACAAAAAGGAGGTATCGATGACACGCGAAGAGATTTTGGCGCTCTGCAAGAAAACCAGGGACATCGGCCCGGTCAAGCACGAGGACTATGCCGACTTTGTGGTTGTGATGGAATCGCGCCGCAAGCGAGACGGCGAATGGCAGTCGAGCGAGCACGCCTACATGGCGGTCGACGGCAAACTGGCAATGGCGAACGAGGACCATCGCAAGCAGGGCAAACGGCTCGATTTCGGCGAGCCGAAAGTGCTCTTGGACAATGCAGAGCAGCTGACACTGCTGGTTACGGTGACGAGCGAGGTCTATGGAACGCGGCACGGGATCGCGACGAGCCGCAAAAAGGGAGGCACGAACGCCGAACGCGAGTTTCCGTGGGAAGTGGCGGAGACTTCCGCGATCGGCCGGGCGCTCGCGGCGATGGGGTACGGCCTGCTGCCCGGCACGGGACTGGCAAGCGCCGAAGACGCACTGCGCGCCAACCCCTCCGCTGGCGACCGGGAGCGCCGGGAGCCGCCGCGCCACGCGGGATCGGTGACGGCGAACCAGCGGAGCAAATTGATCGAGATGTATCGGGAGCGGCACGGCGGAACGGAGGCGGAAGCGCTGCAGGGCCTGGATGCGCTTTTCCAGGCAAGCGTCAAGCAGCCGATGCTCTCCGCGACGATGGAGGAGGCATCCAAAGTGATCTCGCAGTTAACGGCGCAAAAGATCGAGCGCGCGAAAAAATAGCCGCTAGCACGCCTCGTTCGCGAATCGAACAAGCTCAAGAGCAGCCAAGACCGGCTGCTCTTTGTTTTGGAGACCGGCTGCCGCGATTCCGCCCGTGCTTTATTCCTCGTCCAGGCTCGGCGTAGGAATGAGTATTTGCGGATGCATGTACGCAAATTGCCGCGCCCCCGGAGAGATCGCGCACACCGGCCAGCGCCGGAAACATCGTATGATGACCGGGGAGCCAAGCCGGTGGGAGAGGGGGCGCGGCGTCAGGTAATTCCTTCCATCGGGGTGGAGAAATTCAGTCGGCGCGCGGCTTGTTTTCATTTCCGAATGGGGATTTCAAACTCGCCGGCGCTCCCTGTAGGCAAAAGTTGCATAAGATATTGACAAGGGCTTTGTTGCGTTCTAGTATGTTCAGTACGTAGTGGTGCAAAGCGAGGTGCCGTTTGGCGATCAAACGCGAGTTTCTGACCACCGACGAGGTGGCGGAGATTCTGGGTATCAGCGCGTTCACCATTCGACGCTACATCCAGTCTCGCAAGCTCAGGGCCGTCAGGCTGGAGGCGAGCTACCGCATCCGGACGTCCGACCTGGAACGATTCATCAAGTCGCGCCAGGTCGGGTCGCGGGAGGAATCGGAACGCTCGGCGAAAACGGGGCGGGGACGGGCCCGGCGAAAAGCGACGAAAGCCGCATCGCGTTCGAAGACGCACAAGCCCGGGATGCCGGCCGGCCGGCGGCGCGCTCGGCACAGACCGGTTCACCCGGCGTGAGCGAAAGGAGCAAGCATGACTAGCAAGCATCGAAGAATTCGATTCGGATTGACGATCGTGCCGCTGCTGATCGGACTCGCGTTCGCCAGCGCCAGCGGCGTCTCCGCCGAGTCGCCGCTCATACACGTGGTCGCATGGGGCGACACGCTTGCATCGATCGCGTCGCGCTACGGCGCGACCATCAACGCGGTGATGCAGGCGAACAGCCTGAGCAACCCGAACTTTGTGTGGGTCGGCGAGCGGCTGTTGATTCCGTCCGGCGGCTATGGTTACGGCCACGCCGCGGGGGCGTCCAGCTACTCGGTCCAGTCGGGCGACACGCTCTTTTCGATCGCCAGCCGCAACGGGACCACCGTGAGCGCCCTGATGCAGGCGAATGGATTGTACAACTATACGATCTACGTTGGACAACGCCTCAAGTTACCAGGATTCGGCCAGCCACAGATCGCGGCCGCGCCGTACGTTCAAGGGAAAGGCAAGGGCCAATCCAAGGGCGTCTACCACGTAGTCAAAAACGGGGACTATCTCGCCAATATAGCGTCGACGTACGGTTCGTCGCCGTATTCGATCCAGATCGCGAACAATATTTCCAATCAGTCGTTCCTCTACGTGGGCGAAAAGCTCTTCATTCCGGACGGGATCGCGCCGGCGAACCTGCAGGTCGAGAATCCGTACCCACAGCCCGGAGCACAGCAGCCCGGCTACGTAGCGCCGGTCTATCCATCGCTGTCCAAATCGGCGTTCGTGTATCAACCGCTCCCCTCGATAGCGCCGAGCGCGCCGCCGGCGACGTGGCCGTATCATAACGCGATCGGCCCTTCGTATCCCACGCCGGTCCCGTACACCCAGTACGGCTTGCCGGTCTCTGGCTCTGGTAACTGGCAGGCGACGCTGGTGGAGAGCGACGCTGGCGGAGGCTCGTGCTCGCTCGGCGTATTTGTAGACGGCGAGACGAATTGGCCGGTGGTGGTCGCCACGACGGATGGAAGCTGGATCAGCGACCCCAAGTACACCGGGTCGAAGCCGGAGCGCGGCCCTTACTACGTAGAATTCGCCCATTCGTGCTCGGGCACCTGGCGTGTGATTCCGCTCGGACTCAACACCTATGCGGACGTCCAGATGCAGAACGGACACATCGAGATCGAATTCCGTCGGACGTCGTGATCCGAGGGACTCGTTCAGCCTACCGGCGCTCGGGACAGCGAGCGGAGGCGCTCGGGACAGCGAGCGGAGGCGCTCTCAGCAGAAATACGAGCCGCGATTTGTGCGGCTCGTATTTTGTTTCGTCTGGTTCTGTTGCCCGCATCGCTCGCGCGAGACCCATGGACGATCGCAGCGGGAATCTGGTCCAGAGACGCGTCAATGGTTAAGTGAGCGACTGGACGAAATCGCGCACAGCGTGATTGAATTCTGCGGGCTGATCGAGGTTGGACAAGTGCCCCGCGCTCGGGATCGAGACGTATCGCGCGCCCGCGATCCCATCGCGCATCGCTTCGGACTCGACCGCCGGGAACAAGCTGTCCTCGTCGCCGGTAATGACGAGCGCGGGCACCTTGATCCCGGACAGCGCGGGGACGGGGAATAAAGCACGGGCGGAATCGCGGCAGCCGGTCTCCAAAACAAAGAGCAGCCGGTCTT
>JAMCRS010000003.1 GCA_023380675.1 Chloroflexota bacterium | reverse complement strand
GGCGTGAGGTCGAACTTGCGAAGCTCTACCTGGTCGTAGGGGAGCGCGAGCCAGGCGACACCGTCCTTGTATACCTTGCCCTCGGTCTCCAGGTCGCGCAAATAGTTGTTCAGCGTTCGGCGCTGGATGCTGGTCATCTGCTCCAACTCGGACTCGGCCAATCCCGACGGATGGCGTCGGAGCGTCAGAAACACACGTTCCTTTCGACCTTCGAGTGTCATCTGGTCTACTCTCGGCATATTCTGTCCTCTCCTTGTGTCCGTCCGTTTCTCTGAAGCTCACTGCCTGGTATTCTTCCGGCCGCGATCAAGCGCCCCACTCCTATTCTACCCAGCCGTTGGAAATTATTGTTCCAGATCGACACCGAAAATTGGAATAAACAAAAACTGCCAACGCACGTCATAACGTGTGTGGCAGTCTCGATCACAGCCATGTGCCGATGCTTTCAGTTTCCGGGACCCGTACGCGAGGTGGGTCGTTTTGTTCATTTAGACAGCTGGGAATATACCATAGACCCCGTTCTGTGGATCGCCGACTATCTCTCCGTACCTTACCACACTTTTGGTCGCGAATCAATTTCCGATGGTCGTCGGTAGCGCTTTTGCAAAGTCGATTGACAGTCCACGCACCGACCCTGCGGTGGGCCGCGGGACATCGTCAATGGCGCAACGATGGACTTGCAATAGCCGTAACGACGGGTATCGATACGATTGACAGCACATTCGTTTCGCCACATAATGAGCGGCGGAATGGATACGAACACTGAAACGGCCGGCAATGCAATTTCTCTCCTATTGTCGCAGTGGCGCGCGGATGGACAGATCAATCTGAATGTTTCGGCATGGCGGACGTTGCCGGCACGCGAGGCCAAATTCGTTCCGTTCCCGCAAGATCTGCACCCGGCGTTGACAGCGGCGCTTGCTGCCCGCGGGATCACGCGCCTTTATTCGCACCAGGCAGCCAGCCTCGAACACGCACGCGACGGTCGCCATGTCGTCGTCGTTACTGGGACTGCCAGCGGCAAGACACTGTGCTACAATTTGCCAGTGCTGGACCGAATGTTGCAGGCTCCGCAGGCACGCGCACTTTACCTATTCCCAACCAAAGCGCTCGCACAAGACCAGGTCACGAACCTCAAAGAGCTCGTTCAAGCCGTCAAGGACGCGCCTGCGACGAGTTCCCCTCGCGATTCCGCATCCAGAATGTCCATCGGGGTCGCCGCCTACGACGGAGACACTCCCGAGCACAACCGCCCGGCCATCCGCGGCTCGGCGCGCATCGTGGTAAGCAACCCGGACATGCTCCACGCCGGCATACTACCGCATCACACGCTCTGGGTGGAGCTGCTGCGGCACCTTGAATTCGTCGTCGTGGACGAGATGCACGCCTATCGCGGCGTGTTTGGCTCGCACGTGGCCAACGTGCTGCGCCGGCTCAAGCGCGTCGCGGGCTTTTACGGATCGACGCCCAGGTTCATTTTGACCTCGGCGACGATCGCCAATCCCGGCGAGCTGGCCGAGAAACTGATCGAAGAGCCGATCACGTTGGTCGACGACGATGGTGCAGCACGGGGCGAAAAGCATTTCGTCATCTACAATCCTCCCATCGTCGACCGCGCGCTCGGCCTGCGGCGCAGCGCGCTGCTCGAGGGAGTACGGCTGGGACAAGAGCTCTTGAGCGGGGATGTGCAGACGATCGTCTTTGCGCGGTCGAGGCAGAGCGTCGAAGTCATGGTCCGCTACCTGTCGACGACCCAAGATGCAACGCGAAACCGCGCGCGCGATGGCATTCCTCCGGCGGACCTCTTGCCTAACGCTGGCGGCGGGCGAAGCGAACAGCAGGCGATAGTGGGTTACCGTTCCGGTTATCTCCCGGCCGAGCGGCGTGGGATCGAACGTGGGCTGCGGCAGGGACGCGTCCGCGCGGTAGTGGCGACAAATGCGCTCGAGCTCGGGATCGACATTGGGGGAATGGGCGCTGCGGTGCTCGTCGGATATCCGGGAACGATCGCCGCAACGTGGCAGCAAGCCGGCCGGGCCGGTCGCGCGGCGGGTACGTCGCTCGCCGTGCTCATCGCCACCGCCGACCCTCTCGATCAATTCCTCGCCCATCATCCTGACTATTTCTTCACTCGATCGCCGGAGCAGGCGCTCGTCAACCCAGACAATTTGCTCATACTCTTACAGCACATCCGGTGCGCGGCGTTCGAGCTGCCGTTCCAAGAGCGTGAACGATTCGGCCGGGTCGAGCCGTCGCAGTTGTCAGAGTTTCTGCAATTCCTCGAAGAGAATGGCGTGCTGCACCAGTCCGGCGACAAGTACTTTTGGATGTCCGACCAGTACCCCTCCGACGGAATATCGCTCCGCAGCGCGTCAGGGGATCGCGTGGTGCTCGATCTGGAAGGACAAACCATAGGCGAGGTGGACCTGGAAAGCGCCTACTGGATGGTCCACCCGCAGGCGATCTACCTCCAACAAGGTCAAACGTATGCGGTCGAAGCGCTCGATCTCGAGCACAAGATCGCAAGGTTGAAGGCGCTAGACACCGACTATTACACCGAGCCGCGCAAGCAGGCGACCGTTCGGCTGCTGAACCAGCTTGCGCAGGCGGAGGCGACCGGGGCGACCAAGGCGTACGGCGAGATCGCAGTGACGACGCAGGTGGTCGGATACAAAAAGGTCAGATGGTTCACCCACGAAACCCTTGGCGAAGGGGAGGTCTCGCTTCCGCCGACCGAGCTGCACACGACCGGCTATTGGCTCGCGCTGAACGAGACCACGGTGGAGCATCTGCGGGAACAAGGTTTGTGGACGAACGATGCGAACGATTACGGGCCCGAGTGGAACGTGCGGCGGGAAGAGGTGCGGGAGCGAGACCACTATCGCTGCCAGATATGCGGAACACCGGAGACCGACCGCGCGCACCACGTGCATCACAAGGTGCCTTTTCGATCATTTAGCTCGCGTACACAGGCAAATCAGCCCGACAACCTAGTCACGCTCTGCCCGGCGTGCCACCGTCGTGCGGAGCAAGCAGTGGCGCTGCGCAGTGGCCTGGGAGGCCTGGCACATGCGCTGGGACACCTTGCTCCGTTCTTCTTGATGTGCGACTCGCGCGATATCGGGGTGCATTCCGACCCGCAGTCGCCGTTGGCCGAAGGCAAGCCAACCGTCGTGATCTACGACAGCGTCCCGGCGGGGATAGGGTTCAGCGAGCGCCTGTACGAATTGCACGGCGAATTGATCGAGCGCGCCCGCGAGCTTGTTTCAGAATGCGAATGCGACGACGGATGTCCGTCTTGCGTAGGGCCGGGGGGCGAGAGCGGCTACGGCGGCAAGCGCGAGACGATCGCGCTGCTGCAAGCACTGATCTGATTTGCATACTACTCGGATTATGCCGGCGGCGGGGATGGCTGCACTCCAATCCCCAATCCCTGATTACTAATTGACCTTCTACGATGCCCACTCTCTCCGACAAGCTAAAATCTCTCGGCGTTCAGGTTGGCGCGCGTGATCTGGCGCCGCAAAAGCCGCGACGGGCTTACACCGTCGAGAGCATCATGCCGGGGCGCGTCCACCCGACCGCTTTCGGCGAAGCGTTCCTGATCGAGAAATCGTACCCGCCGGAATACCGGCATGGGCACGCCGCGCTGCAGATCACCGCGTCGCTCGAGACGATCGCCGCGTGGGCGCGTCAGGAGCAGATCGCCGGGTGTGCGGCGAACGGAATGGTGTTCCTCGATACGGAGACGACCGGCCTGGCCGGCGGTACCGGCACTTACGCATTCCTCGTCGGCATCGGCCGATACCTGGGTGATTCTTTCCAGCTGACGCAATTCTTTATGCGCGACCCGATCGAAGAGCCGGCGATGCTCGCGGCGCTGATCGACCTGCTTCAGCCGCTCGACGCGTTGGTCACTTTCAACGGCAAGGCGTTCGACGTGCCGCTCCTCAACGCGCGTTACATCACGAACCGATGCGAAACACCTTTTGCTGACATCCCGCATCTCGACCTGCTGCCGTTGGCAAGGCGCTTGTGGCGCAATCGGCTGGAGAGCCGCGCTCTCGGCTCGCTCGAAACGCACATTCTGGGTGCGGCGCGCAGCGGGCAAGACATACCAGGATTTCTGATCCCGCAGATGTACTTTGACTATCTTCAGACCGGCGACGCCCGGCCGCTCGAACGCGTCCTCTATCACAACGCAATGGACGTCGTCGCCATGGCGGCGCTGCTCAGCCACGTCGCCGCGCTGCTCGACAACCCGCTTGTCTTTGCAGTCGAGCACGGCCTGGACCTGATCGCCATCGGCAAGCTGTTCGAGGACCTGGGTCGCCTGGACGAAGCCGCGCAACTTTATGCGCGCGGGCTGGAACTGGATGTACCGGAAGAGGCATACCGACAGACGGTGCGCCGCCTCGCCCTGCTGCATCGGCAGCGCGGAGACATGCCTACGGCGCTCGACCTTTGGAAGGGCGCGGCAGGAACGCGGCAGATGTATGCGTTCGTGGAGCTAGCGAAATACTACGAGCACAAAGAACGGGACTACGCCCAAGCCGAAGAATGGACACGCGCCGGTCTGGCTATCCTGCGCGACCGCGCGACCAGCCCCACCGTGCGCCGCGAATGGCTCGCCGACCTCGAGCATCGACTCGAACGGCTGGAACTGCGGCAGAGGAAAAAGTAAACCGCCGGGCATCGGAGAGACGGCCCGGCGGTTTGGCTCTGTGGAGCGTCAGCTTTGCGCCCACTCGGTATGGAAGACGCCGTCCTTGTCGGTCCGTCGGTAGGTGTGCGCGCCAAAATAATCTCGCTGCGCCTGCGTCAAGTTCGCCGGCAGTCGATCGGTGCGATAGGCGTCCAAATAAGCGAGAGCGCTGGAGAGCGCCAGGCATGGGATGCCGAGGCTGACGGCCGTCTGAACGACGAGACGGAGCGCTCCCTGACGGCTCTCGACGTCCGCCTTGAAACCGTCGTCGAGCAAGAGGTTGGGGAGATCGGGATTGCGGCGAAAGGCATCCGTGATGCGGTTCAAAAAGACCGCGCGGATGATGCAGCCGCCGCGCCAGATAGCCGCCAACTCGCCGTATTTCAGACCGTAGTCGAATTCGCGGCTCGCCGCGCGAAGCAGCGCCATCCCCTGCGCATAAGAGCAAATCTTGGCAGCGTACAGCGCGTCGCGTACGGCATCGATCAGCTTTTTGCGATCGCCATCGTATTTGGCGCGCGGCCCGGCGATAACGCGGCTCGCCGCGACCCGCTCCTCTTTATAGCCGGAAATGACGCGCGACTCGACCGCCGCGTTGATCGTCGGTATAGGCACGCCGAGATCGAACGCGTTCTGGCTCGTCCACTTACCGGTCCCCTTTTGCTGCGCCTCGTCCAGGATCAGGTCGACCAACGGCTTGCCGGTATCAGGGTCTTTGCGCGTGAAAATGTCCGCCGTGATCTCGATCAAATAAGACTGCAATTCCCCCTTGTTCCATTCCGCAAAAATGTCGTGCAGCTCGGCGGCGGAGAGGTTGAGCGCGCGGTGCAGGATGTCGTACGCTTCGGCGATCAACTGCATGTCGCCGTACTCGATGCCGTTGTGCACCATCTTGACATAGTGGCCCGCGCCGCGTGGTCCGATGTAGGTGACGCACGGCTCGCCGTCCACTTTGGCGGATATCGCGGTAAAAATGTCCTTGACCATCGCGTAGGCTTGCGGCTGGCCGCCCGGCATGATGCTGGGGCCCCAGAGCGCGCCCTCTTCGCCGCCGGAGACGCCGGTGCCGATAAAGCGCAGGCCCTTTGCCTCGAGCGCCTTGGAGCGCTGCTCGGTGTCCGGAAAGAACGAATTGCCGCCGTCGATGATGAGGTCGCCCGGCTCGAGGAGCGGGACGAGTTGGTCGATCACCGCATCGACCGGCGGGCCGGCCTTGACCATGATCATGATCTTGCGGGGTTTCGAGAGTGCGGCGACAAATTGCGCGAGCGTCTCGCAGCCGACCAGCTTCTTGCCCGGGTGCGCGGCGACGAAATCGGTCATCGTCTTGGTCGTGCGGTTATGGACCGCGACCGTGTACCCATTACGCTCCATGTTCAATACGAGGTTCTGTCCCATTACGGCGAGGCCCGTAAGGCCAATGTCTGCGCTTGCCATTGTGTGTCGATCTCCTCTGCGACGATATTCACTAACAGTCGGATAATAGCCCCAAAAGGGCCGTTGGTCAAGGAGATGGAGACGTGATTACGCTTCGCCTTTCACCTGATGTTGCGTCGGTATTCCGAGGTGATGATATCGATACTGGGGATTTGGCAATGTGATCTCCGATCAGCGCTTTACCCAGACACCGGCAGTAGAGTCTTTGTACCACAGCACCCAGTCAGGCGACTGGTTCAACCGCAGTGAAAGCGGGCGCGTCGGGGGCAGAATGACCCAGCCGATGTTGTAACGATCAAGCAACTGCTCCCAATCCGGCGGACCGCTCAGGATGTCAACGTACTCGCGCGTGAGGGCGTCGCCGTACAGGTCGGTCTGTCCGTCGATGAAGACACGCTCTGCCGGCCAGAGCCGGTAGATCAGGTATCCACCCCAGGTGAATTCGTTGAACATGTTGCCGGCCGGCGGCGACTCCTGCAGGCGATCGACCGCGGCGACCGGGAAAACGTGCGGGTCGAACGCATTCCCCAGGTTCCGTACGTCGAGCCGCCCTCCGGCTGCCTCGACCAGCACGAGGACCAGGACTGCGGCAGCCGCCCACATCCATCCCCACGCGAGACGGTCGAGCTCTTCCATTCTCGCAAGGAATCGGAATTTGCCTAGGAGCACTTGAGCCATCGGCTGCGCCTCCGGCGCGAGGATGAACGCCGCGACGATCGCGTAGATCGGGATATTGCGGACCGCATATAGCGCAAATCCTGTCCAGGAAGCGAGAAGCAGTATGGGGGTCCACTTGATCGGCCGATCCGCGCGCCCGAGGATGAAGAAAGAGAGTACGAGCATCCCGATGAACGGCCAGGTGCTGAGGATGTGAAAATTCGGACTCTGATATTCCGACGTGACGTCGACAATGAAGCGGTCTTGCGCCAGCGCGAGGCTGTTCGTCATCATCGTAATGCCGACCGGGTTGACAAGCGACGCAACCCAGGCGGCGGCGAGAGTGACGGTAAGACGCCGCATGCTTTGCCAATTTCGCTCGAGGATCGCGCCGGCAAGGTAGAGACCCAAGATCCCGAGACCATAAATAAACCCAGGATGGAGATTGACCCAGGCGACCATCAAAACGGGAAGGATCAAGAGCCGGCGGACGCGTCCATCCCGGCGATAGTGCTCCAAGACAAGAACGAAGATCGCGCAAAAGAGCCACGAGAAGAGGTGTGGGCGCGGGAGCGCGTGCAGTGCGCCGACGACCGACGCGGCGATGGCGAAGGCAACTGCAAGGATCGACCCGACTCCCAGCGCGCGCAGTCCGACAGCAACCAACGCGAACGTCACGGCGATAAGCAATGCAGTGAACCACGCGACGCCGTTCAACCCGGCCGCATCATAGGCAAGTGCGAACAGCGTCTCGCTCAGCCACTCGTGCGGCACAAAGGGGGCGCCCAACATCGTGTTTGAAAACAGGTCGCGAGTGGGGATCGCGCGAGTGGAAAGGACGACGTTGCCAAAGGTCACGTGCCGACCGAGATCGCCGTCGCCGCCATTGATCATGGTGGGCATGAAGAAAAGGCTTTCCCAGAAGAGGAGAACAAAAACCAATACGCCGGCGGAGGGAAAGAACCAGAGGATGCGTTTTTCGAGTTGGGTGTAGGCGGTCATGTGGCGCTCGCGTGCACACAAGATAGCGCAAGATAGGCTGCAAGTCAATGAGAAACTAGGCGTCCATCACTCCTTCAAATAGGAAATTCCACAGGTATTGGCGCTCGCTCCGCGAAAGCATCCGGCAGATGGCGCAACCCGGCTTTGACAGGGCCTCTTCGAATTCGCCGACCAGCACAGTCCGTTCATTCTCAGCGGGGCTCGACCTATTTCCGTTATTCCTATTGTTCCGGCTCATGCCATCTTTCACGATCAGCGTATCGATCTATCGCGCGGCAAGCTGCGCTTTGTCTAATGCCGCGCGCGCGGCGCGCGCCGGCGCATGCCCGTCACCCGCCGCGGCACGAAGCGCGGCCGTCGCTCGCGCGTCGCCAATTCTGCCCAACGCGTGAGCCACGGCGACACGCATCGTGAGAAGCGAGTTCGAATCATCCAGAATGTGCGCCAGCGCGTCGACCGCGCGTGCGTCACCCAGTTCGGTCAGCGCGCCAATGGCGGCTTCCCGTATCTCGGTGTCACAGGTGCCAACAAGCGTTTCGAGCAAAGGAGGGACGGCGCGCGGATCGCGCAAGCGCCCAAGAATCTGTGCGGCGAACGCGGCCTTGGAAGGAACCGGACGCCGCAGCGCGCTGACCAGTTTGTCGAGAAATGCTTCTTTTGCGCTGCTTTCGATGGAGACGTGACAATGGGGGCAGACGCCAGCGGCTGCCGGTATCTCCTTCCAGCAGCGCGGGCAGTAGAAGGTCAGTTGTTCGCCCATTTTTATTCTCTGCGTTCAATCAATCCCGTGCGAATCACACGTAGGATCAACAACAGGATGGCGGCTGCCCCCGCCGGCAGCGGCGGCATATCGACGATGTACCCCACGTCTCGCCCGCCGTAATCCAGCGCGTGACCGTCGTCACGCAGTCGACCGATCGGGATCTCCCTCCAGTCAAACAGCGTGCCGCCGGCAGCAACATAGCCGATTCGATCCCCGTTGTAGTCGAAGACGGCGCCGTCGAGCCGCACCCGCCCAACGTAGGTGCTTGACCAATCGGTCACCCGCCCCTCTGAACTGACATGCCCGATGAGTTCGTCGATTCGATCTACGACGTCGCCTTTTTGAAAATCCCGCCCGGCCACTGGAAACCGCTCCTCAGCCCAGCACTCGGGCAGGCGTGTCTTGACGACCAAGGTCACGTCGTTGAATCAGGATCGCGCGAACTGCGTCCGCGCGGCTGACGACGCCGGCGAGTCGCCCATCGCGAAACACAGGCGCCGGGTGCAGACCCTCATTCACCATGATCGCCACCGCCGCCATCAACGGATCGCTCTCTTTCACACTGAAAACGGTCGTCGCCATGACACGTTCTACTTGTGCTGTTTCGAGCCGTGAAGCAACATCGCCTTCCGTCGTGAGCCGGGAGACCGTCGCAAGCGCGACGCTGAGCGGATTGGAAGACCCCACAAAGGATTAAGCAATAAGATGGCCGGAGCGCGCTTGCTTGGCGACGATGAAGAACAACGGCACCGCCGCCAATTGCAGGGTGACTGAGAATGCGATCAACGCGGTCAGAGAAACGCCGTAGAGAATCCCAATCGCCGCGCTTCCCAGGAACCAGAAGATACCGTAGCCGGCAGTGAACAATCCAAAAGCCGACGCACGGCGCTGCGGCGCGACCATCGGCGCGACCGCCGCGGGAATGATCGATTCGTGCACGCCCATGCCCAAGCCCCAAAGCGCCATTCCGAGGAGGGTTGCCGAGGAGTCGCCGAGGAATACTAAAGGCGCGAAGAGGGCGGCAATGAGAGTCAGAACGATTAGCACCGCGAACCCGAACCGGTCGTAGAGCCGCCCGAAAACAAGCGAGCCCGTGCCGCTCACGCCCATGGCCACGGCGTAGAACACCGGAATAATATCGGGCGCCACCGTGGACGCCTGGGCGAAATGATACGCGATGAGCGGAAAGTCGGCGAACCCCGCTGCCACCAGCACCGCGCCCGCGAGATACAGCCAAAAGATCTGCGGCAATTCGTGCATCTGGACATTCGGCGCGTCACGTTCCATGGCTTCGGGATGCGGATAGGTCCGCCGGGCGAGCGTCAGCAGACTGAGATTGATCACGGCCGGTACGGCGAGCGCCGCAAAGGCGAGGCGATAGTCCCCGCGCAACGCCAAAACCGCCGCCACCGCCAGCGGGCCGAACAAGGCGCCGAATTGATCCAGCGCCTCGTGCACGCCAAATACCCATCCAAATCCGATTTGCTTGCCCGCGTGAGACAACATTACGTCCCGTGGCGGATTGCGGGTGGCCTTACCGACCCGTTCGAGAATAATCAGCACTGCAGCAGTCGGCCAATTACCTGCCAGGGCGAGCAGCGGTACCGCCGACATTTGAACGACATAGCCCAGGATAGTGATAGGCCAGAACTTTTGGGTGATATCCGCAAGCCGACCCGAGACCAGACGCAAACTATAGCCGAGCAGCTCGCCAAATCCTGTGACCACTCCGACGACCACGGCGCTGGCTTGCAACGTAGCCAGGTATGGACCGAGAACGCTTCTGGAGCCTTCGTACGTAAAATCAGCAAAGAAACTCAAGATGCCGATCAAAAGCACGAACTTGAGCGCCGTCTGGCGGACCGCGTTTGGCTTGACCAGCGCGTCACCGGCCATCGGGTCCTCCGTTGGTCACGTGACCGTTTTCACTGAACACCTTGTAATACACATCTTTGCCGAAACTGGTTTGAAGCGGCTCGCCTTCGACTATCCTAAAAGTCCGAGTTCCGTCCGCCTGCCGCTCCGCTCGCAGGAAAATCGAGTTCGCCAGACGTTTGTCGTAAAAGCCACGCGCGAATTCGAATAGATGCGTGACAAAGAATACCTTGATCCCCTTCTCCAACAACGCGTTGACGATCTGGCCTGCAATGGCCGAGCCTTCCCGTTCGTTGGTCGCGGCAAATGACTCATTGAACAACAGCACGGGATTGGGTGTGATGTGGTCCACGATTTCACTCATTCTGTAGAGTTCTTCATCCAGTTTCCCGCTGTTCATGCTGGCGTCTTCTTCTCGCTTATAGTGCGTGAAGAGTCCGTCGCATATATTGGAACAATACGTCTCGGCCGGCACGAACATGCCGCACTGCATCATCAACTGGGACAACCCGATGCTTCGCAAGAAGGTCGATTTGCCGCCTTGGTTTGCCCCGGTGATTATCACGAGATTCTTCTCGTCGGCGGCTAAGTTGCTGCCGACGACTGCTCGTTTCATGTTCAACGCAAGACAGGCATCGTACAGTCCTGTGAAGGAGTGTCGGCGCTCGCCCGGCCGCGCCGGAGTCGGAAAAGCGCTCGGTTCTCCCAGGCCGACAAGTTGCTCGTGCAGGTTCAAACACCCAACGTAAAAGGCTAGCTCGGTCCGCAACATGCTGAAGAAGCTGAGAATGTGGTCCGAGGACTGGGCGAGCGCATTGGCGACGAGGTTGATGCCCCGGTCCCTCAGCTCCGACAAGGCCCTGAAGCCGGCTTCATCGCGATCGGCGATCTGCAGCGTGAACGCCGTCTGCTTGTCTCCAAAGATCCGCTCGAGCCAACTGCGTCGTTCGTGCGGCGGCTTGCGAAGCACGTAATGGGTACCCTTGTTCCCCTTTCCCAGTCCCGCGCTGATGGAGATCCCATCACGGAATTTCAGCTCGCGCAGCTGATCCTGGACGCGGGCGAAGTATTCATCGCTCAGTTCTCTTCTCAACATGGCGAAGAACGTCGTCAAGCCCTCTGACTCAAACTCGTCGGCATGCTCTTCGCCGATATGCCTTAGTTTCCTAAGCTGGCCCACGAACATTAACAAAACTTGTATGGAACGATCCAGTATCGCGGAGGGATATTTGCTGAAAATGCCCCAATAGATCTTCCTCTCGTTTTCAATGGACTCGACCGCAATGTCGTAGATCTCTCTTACGACGAATGAATTCTCCAGGCAGTCCTTCAGGACATTTTGGCGGTACAAGAGGGTGTCCAGATCGGTGCTCACGCCGGAAAGGACGGACTTTTGGGCCACCTCAAGTAGAAATTTGTCGCCAAGCGCCATCGCGTTGAACAGCGTGTCCAGTTCCAGGTCCTGGGTCAGCGCGGGTGCGTTGGGCGGCAGCTTCTGCTTGAGATCAAAGTCACGATCCTTGTACATGAGAAACGCCTTCATGATTCAAGCGCTCCTTAAAGTCACTGTAGGTCAGATGGTATTTTTCGGCAATGGCTTGTGCGTAGGCAAGGCCATCGGCGGGCCTTCTCACGATCTTGAACGTGCGCTGCGCCGGATTCTCAGGAACCACAGTGCTGACCATGCTGACGGTTTCCTGACTCAGAGAAGCCAACTCATCTAGGAATGTCACGAAGACGCCAAGCGAGTTCAAGTGGCAGATCTTCTCCATGACCTCTTTGCCTAAGAAAACCGCGTCTAGCACTGTGGTTGAGGTGAAAATCTCATTCATGACGATGATGCTGTCTGGAGTTGCCTTCTCCAGGATAGAGTGAATTCGGACCAGATCATCTTCCAGCTTGCCGCGGAGATTGTTGATATCCTCTTCCTTTTCAAAATGTGTGAAGAGGTTGTCGAACAAATAGAGTTGTGCCTCTCGGCCCGGAACGAGGCAGCCTAGGCTAGCCAGATAATGCAATTGGCCAAAGGCGCGGGCGAACGTTGTTTTACCTCCCTGATTGGGGCCGGATACCACCAAGATACGCTCGACGCCGGTAAGGTAGAAATCATTGGTGACAACAGGCGACTTTTCGTACGTCAGCTTATGGGCTAGAGCTAGATCAAATCCTTCGTAGTCAAATATCTCCTTGGAAGGATTACCATTCCGCGGATAGCAGAATTTCAGACCCGCTCGCCTGAGCGGCGCAATGTACTCGAGATAGGCGATGTAAAACTGCACCTGTCGATCGAACGCGCCTAGCGCTTCGTCCAGATAGTTGACATGATTCGCGCAGAAATCGTCAAGGCGCCGGAACTCGTCGGGGAACACTTTGGCCACCAAATCGAGTACGCCCGCTTCGATATGGTTCATATCCGCCCAGTCTGGAATACTTACTCGGTAATCCTTCACGGCTCCCTGTTGGAATTTCTCAAAGGTGTCCTCAACCTCAGCGCTGTAGTCGACCGCTGACTCGAATTGACAAACCCTGATGCTGTTCCCTCTTATGATCAGGCTGTATTGCAGCGCGGCAAGGTCGGCGACGAGCTTGTCCGTTTCCCCCACGAGGGAAGTAAAACGGTCGGATTGGACATAAGCCGTTATGTATTCGCGCAGGGCAAGAAAGCCGCTCGACTTGACATCTACGCTGGACAGATCGACGACCAGGCGATTGACCGCGTCGCAGTACGTTTCTACGCCTTCCAAGAACCATCTTTCCTTCTGGTATCGGTAATGGAGCGTGTCTGCCTGCGTCAAATGCTCGCGCATTACGCGCATACTCTGCGCGAAGGATTCTATGTGATGGAACAGAATCTCATTCTCAAGGTCCCGCATGACTTGCTGACGATACTTGATGGCGTCGGTGGTGCTCAAGGGAGAGTAGAAGAATGGTCGCAGGTTGTATTCCTGCTTGCCGGCCGTAATCGCGTCGACGATCTGATCAAGATTCAAGTCGACAAAAAAGTCAGGTGCTTGAGTCTTTGTGTCTACGCTGTCTTCCGCTGTTTCGAACAATATGCTGTGGAAAGTCATGGGAAGAACGCTCACCTCACCGCTACGATTCCATCCAGAAAATAGCTGGCAATCATAGACATGACAAAGAACACAACGACCGTCGCGAATCCAGCCTGAAGCGCCAAGCGAAGTGGTCTCTTCCAGTCCGGATAGTGATGGGAAAACTCTTCGTACGTGATCAAGACGGCTATGAGCCCTGCAATGGGACTGAAGATGGCGGCAAACACGAGCATTGGGAATGGCATGGATTACTCTTTATTTCCTGTCTGCCGAGGACCAATGCCGTGTGCCACGTGTTGGAGCTCGAATAGCTGACCAATCAAACGTTGCACGATTGGATCGAGTGTCTCGTTCAAGCCGGGATCAACCTGTCCGTAGGCTGCCAGTTTGTTGGTCCGCGTCTCTTCCAAACTTTCCCACGAAAGCGCCAGCGTTCCAACGATCTCGCGCGCGGCGTCTCGCTCCTCTTTCCTGAAATGAAAACGATCGTCCGCTTCACGAATTTGTTGGCGCATCGCCGCCACCAGCCGGCGCATCTTCTCGCGTTGCTCAAAAGTGAAGTACGACGTCCGACGATAAAGAATGCCCTCCTCGTCCTCGTTGATCACGCGTTCGATTCGCGCTAGGCGCTCCTCCAATATGCGAAACGTTACGCCTACCATTCGGTGCTGGTCCCTGTGTTTTCCTCGTTTGTAGGCCCTGTGTATAACAAAAAAGCCCCTACCGCTGGCGACAGCCAGGGTAGAGGCTATTAGGTCTCACGACCAGTTTCAATTCAACGACGAAGTACGGCGAGCCTCATCACCTTATCAATTTCAGGTATGATTATATCATGCGGCAGGCTGCTTGTCAAACGCCTTGGGTTTTGCTTTTCGTTTAGCTTTTCGTTTATCTTGCAGGCACGGAGAATACGCGCTATAATAACGATGAAACACTCTTCGCCATGTCCCCAGCACCCGTCTCGGTCATGCTTCGCAGGAGAAGCGCAGAGATGATCGTTCAGCACGGGACGTACATCCAAAAACACGGCCCCATCCAACCAGTCAAAGCACCCGTCGCTTGACGCGCTCTCGCACGTCACGGCGGGTGTTTTTGTGTTTATAGAAACCATCAGAGGGTAGCACCAAACATGGCGACGCTGAAAATCGAATCCGCCGCTGAAGGCAACCTGTGGGTCGCACTTACGCGCTTTGGCAATGCGGGACTTGCCCAGATGAAACAGATTCCGGGACACCGATGGAATCCTGAGCGCAAGCAGTGGTCGTTTCCAGACACGCCGGCGACGCGGGCCGCGCTTGCAGGGACGGGTTCGCTACCTTCTGACTCTCCGCCCGAAATGATCACGGTCAAGCCAATGCAAGAGATCGTCTCGTCAAAACGGATGAGCCAACGCTACATCCCCGGACGAGACCAGCCGCTGACGACCCATCCACCCCACACCTGCACTTGCGTTACCGCAGGTGCAAGTGTCCGCTGATCAAGGCGGTAGATGACGAACTCGTGTTGCGCGGGATGGCCTACGGGACGCGCAAATCGTACGGCCAGCATCTCCGGAATTACTTCAATTGGCTCGGCCGCAATCAACTTGTGCCGGAGCAGGCGACGCGGGATCAAATCCGCGAATACCTGGTGAAACTCGCGCAGAGCGGCACGGTCTCCGCCGCGTATTGTCGGGGCGACCGGGCCGCTCTCGTATTTCTCTACGAAATCACCTTGAGGCAGCGCGACAAGGTATGTGATTTGCCGCGCATGAAGCGACCGCAGCAATTGCCTCGCATTTTGAGTCGCGAAGAGATTGCCAAGATTATCAAGGTTACCACGTTCTTGAAACACAAGGCGCTGCTCGTGACCGCGTATTCGGCGGGCTTGCGCGTGGGTGAAGTCGTGAGAGCGTTCTGCCCAACATATTTTTGAAGACGCGAAGAAGAAAGCGGGCATCATCAAGCCCGCAACGTTTCATACACTACGGCATTCATTCGCGACGCATTTGATGGACAATCGGCGTGTGATTTGACGCCGTGCCCTTGGCACGGCGTTCAAGGTCACGCCATCGCGGGGTCGATATGCGATACATAAAGGATTTGCTGGGACACGGCAGCATCGAGACCACCGAGCGGTACACGCACGTGACCGAGCGAGGAATGCGAAAGATCAAGAGCCCGCTGGACAATTTCAAGTTATAGGGGGATCATGGAAAAGTGCTGACAGAGCAGGTGCGGAAAACCGCACCTGGTTTCCCGCACCCCAAGATGCGGGAAACCAGGCACCTTGAGCGTGACAAAAAGTGTTTCCCGCACTCACGGGTTCGTGAAATGTAAGTTCTCTGCCATGCCGCTTGAAAAGAGGACGCTCCACCATTCCGTTATTTGACATCTATACGCCATTGGCGTACAATCCTCCAAGAAACAAATCAAGGTCTCTGCAATGGTCATCATCGAAACTTCGGTCTTCACGCGCCAAGTACAAGAGTTGTTGTCAGATGAAGAGTATCGCGAGTTGCAGACAGCATTGGTCAATCGTCCTAATGCTGGGGCAGTCATTGTCGGAAGCGGCGGTCTGCGTAAACTTCGTTGGGCAACAAAAGGAAAAGGCAAACGTGGGGGTTCGCGAGTCATTTACTATTGGGCAGTCACGGAAGAGCAATTACTGATGTTGCTCATCTACAGCAAAAGCGAGCGAGAAATCCTGACGCGTGGACAACTGAAGACCCTGAAAAAGATTGTCGAGGAGGATTATCCGTGAAACAGGAACTGTTCAAAGAACTTGTAGCGAGCGTCCGAGAAGGCGGAGCAATTTTGCGCGGTGAGGCTGCGCCATCGCGCAAGTTTGTCATAGATAAAACCGACGTGAAACGAATCCGCGTGAACTATCGGCTCTCGCAGGGGCAATTTGCCGCGTTGCTTGGAATCAGTGTTGCGACATTGCAGAATTGGGAACAAGGACGCAGACTGCCAAAGGGCGCGGCACGCGTATTGCTTCAAGTTGCCGCGAAACATCCTGAGACAGTTTGGGATGTGGTTAAACCTGTAATCGCTCAAAGCAGAGTGAGAGAAGGGACTCGAACCGCGCGTGCGGCGCGTTCAACCAAATCATTGAAAGTCTGACGCATGGCAGAGAACACACGCACCACGACGACGGCGGGGCGATGCGCGATTGGAAGACGCTTTCGATTCGTCCGCCGTTGCGTGGTGCTAGGGCGTTTCCAGACATTCCGCCTAATCAAGAGTTGGGCGCAAAGCCTTTGGTCGAAGAAAGGAGAGACTTATGCCGCTCTTTGGGCAACCCAATGTAGAAAAGCTCGCAACTAATCGTGATGTGCAGGGTCTGGTCAGGGCCCTCGATCACAAGAACCCGCAGGTGCGCAAAGATGCCGCACGGGCATTAGGCGAGCTAGCCTCATTCTTCAACATCCCTCAGATCGACCCACTCAATAAAACCGCCGAATGGCCCCTGACATGGCCAGGCAAATTGAGTCAGACGATCAACCTGCACTGGATCACCGATCCATTGGATGCTGATGAGGCCATGATTGGTTCTCCACTGCAAGCAAGGATGCAGTTTAAGAGAGTAACGCCGTTTGCAGGTGGGGTCAAGGTGATTGAGGGAACCCGAGAGGACCGCTTGATCTCGGGAATGCGCTCGCGCTCCCTGGCACCCTGGGATCCGTCCACAGTATGGAACATCCTGGCGCTCGTCCTGACCGACCATCGTTTTATCGTCGTGTCGAGTAAACTACCACCGCCAAAGGCGGTGGCTTTGAACCATTGCGCCTGGAAGGCGCGCGCTTACTTTAGCCGTTAGTCGAACAGCTTGGTTTGCACGGCCTCAACTTGCTTTTCTTGCTTCTCTTGCC
>JAMCRS010000002.1:2421-3315 GCA_023380675.1 Chloroflexota bacterium | reverse complement strand
CGGCTCGAGTTCCGCGGCGATTGTCGGCGGCTTGATCGCGGGGAACGTTTTGCTCGGCAATTTGTACTCGCGCGATGAGTTGGTCACGCTGGCGACGCGCATCGAAGGACATCCCGATAACGTCGCGCCGGCGCTGCTCGGCGGCTTGATGGTTGCGGCGATGAGCGGCAAGCAAGTCACGGTGGCGCGCTTTCCGGTGCCGCGCGAATTGCGCTGTGTGCTGTTCGTTCCGAACACGACGCTCCTGACGAAAAAATCGCGCGGCATCTTGCCGAAACGTATTCCGCGCGCGGATGCGATCTACAATGCCAGCCGCGTCGCGCTTTGGATCGCCGCGTTGCGCGAACGGCGCTGGGACTGGCTCGACGTGGCGACGCAAGACCGGTTGCATCAACCGTACCGCGCGAAACTGGTGCCCGGGATGTACGCGTTGTTCGACGCGGCAAAGGACGCCGGCGCGCGCGGCGCGGCGCTGAGCGGGGCGGGACCCAGCATCATCGCCTTTGCCGATCACCAGGGCGAGCCGGTCGCGCGGGCGATGGCGCACGCGGCGCGGCGCATCGGCTTGGCGGGAGTCACGCGCGTGGTCGGGGTGAGCGCCAAGGGCGCCCAGGTCAGGCGCATCGATTGAACTGCCGGTGATTTGACTAAGCCCATTTCTTGTGATATAGTGTGACCAATCTTGCGGAAAGGTATTTTATTTGAAAAAGGGGCGTCACTAATCAGCGACAAGAATCTACGGGTCAACCAAGCCATTCGGGCAAAAGAGGTCCGGGTCATCGACGATACAGGCAAGCAGGTCGGCGTGATGGCGACGCACGAAGCGCTGCGTCTGGCACAGGAACGGAACCTGGATCTCGTCGAAGTCGCGCCGAATGCGCAGCCGCCGGTCTG
>JAMCRS010000002.1:0-2352 GCA_023380675.1 Chloroflexota bacterium | reverse complement strand
GATTTTGGCAAGTTCATGTACGAGCGCACCAAAAAGGAGCGCGAAGCCAGAAAAGGGCAGAAGGCGATTGAGGTCAAGGAGCTGCGCATCCGCCCCAAGACAAATTGGTACCACACCGGTTTCAAGCTCAAGCGCGTGCGCGAGTTTCTGAAAGCCGGCAACAAGATCCGAGTGCGCGTGATCTTCCGAGCGCGCGAGATTTCGCACATCAACATCGGCCGCGAGATTCTGGAGAAGGTCGCCATCGAGCTAGCCGACGCGGCGAGCGTCGACCAGGCGCCGATCATGGACGGCAAGAGCATCGTGATGCTCCTCTCCCCCGGCGCGACGAAAGGCGGAGCGGAAGCCGCGCGAGCCGCCGTCCACGGCAATCGCGTCGCGGCGTCACCGCCGGAAGAAGTGAGCGCGCCGCCCAAGTAAAACGAGTACCAGTGGTCGGGGTTCAGCCCCGACCGTCTAAGGATATTATTATCGCCCGTGCTCCCGTGAGTACGGGCGATGCTTTTTCACCTCGACAGCCAAAAATTGTGGGTCATCGGGCGGACGTTGGCGGCGGAGCGGCGTCTGCTCAAACCGCGCACCTCTGCGGACAAACGCTTGTTCCGCGATTCGCATCGGCACGCGAAACGTCTGGCGCGCCAGATTGCCCAGCGTCTGCGTGGGACAAAAAGAGCCCGCCCTGAGCCTGCCGAAGGGTCAAAAAAGCCTTGAAAATAAGGCGCAGCGGCTCCATCGCCAACTAGGTGGCTGGGAAGTCTGTGGCATCATCGCACTCCGCGGGGCGTGTTTCTGTAGACGGTGTAGCCAGTTGCTGTAATAGTTGTAACAGCTCGCGAGCATTGGCAAAGGGATACTCCGCTTCATTGGAAATTAGACGCAGCGAGCCGCGCAGAGTGTTTGGTTCTTCTGTATCCAATAATAGTCGGAGGACAAAGGTTTGGATTGTACGCAAGTTCCCCTCGAAGCTTAATGGCTAGCTTTGACCTCAAACGGGCTGGACTTGACTAACTGACCGTCGAGATACACATCGACGCGATAGAGGCCTTCCTTCAATGTATCCGACTCTGCCATCAGAAATGGGTACCACTTGTTGCCGGCGACTGTGGTATCGGGATCAGCGCTGCTCACGAGCGTATTGCCGCGATAGAGTCTGGCTCCGAGCGTCCAACCTGTCTTGAGTGCAATGCCGGCGACGGAGCAGTAAACCGGTTGAGTCGGCTCAAATCGGAAGGTATCGCCGCTGGCTCTGGAAGGGTCGCCCGCGTCCTCAATTGTCCACGTCATCGTCGCATCCAGAATTGACGGCGCGCTCGCCGTGCCTCCGTTCATGGCGAATTTAGCCATCAGGTATTCGTAGATTCGCCGATCTGCCCAATAGGCGACCTTCGGATCCGCGGCACTCAAGAACGTACACAGTTTTTTCCTGGCTGTGTTCGCCAAGTCTTGATCGCGCTGCACCCAATAGCCGGGTGTGTTAATCTGGAAGCACGGGCGGCTTGGCTTGACGGCAAAATCGTAATCCTCACCCGCAAAATATAGATGCGAAATCTCGTGCGCCGCGACGATCGGCTGCAAATTGGTCTCGTATTGCCCGGTCACGATTCCCTTGACTTCGGGCAGGGCAAAGCCGACCATTTTCGGCTGACCATGTTTGGCGTACCAACCAGGCGGTAGCACTCCGATCACGATCGTCGCGTCGGGGCGGTAGCGCCGCCCGGCGATGGACAGTCCGCCATACAACGCCACCGCATTCCGCATACTGAATTTGCCCTGACTGTCCGCCAGGGTTTTCTCAAACGGTTGCAACATATACGGCGTCATCGTATAGTCTATGATCGCTTCATCCGTGGGTAGCGGATAGGTGCCAATCAAAAAGTCGCCGGCGTCTTTCACGTACTGTTTGAAGATCGTGTTATAGTTGTACTTGCTGCGTTCCTCCGGTGTCCAGTCCACCGGCAGAAAAAAGGCAACCACCTTTTCCACCGTCTGCACCGTTTGATAGGTCACCGTGTTCGTATTATCAGACAGATCGGGATCAGTCACCTGACCCACCGGAGTGACCGTCACTCGTGCTGCTACCGGCTTGACCTCGCGCGGCGGGTCAATTCGCAGCGTGGCGGTCACCTCGGGTCCCGCTAGGTTCACCGTGCGCTCGGTAACCTTTCCGTCCACCTCGACACGAATCTGTGCATCCACGTTCACATCCGCCGGTAAACCCACTCTCACGCGTGCGACGGTCAGTTTCCCGAGAACGAGCGGCTCATTCGGAACGCCTTGCGTCAGACTAAAATCATCAACCGTGAGGTTAACTGCGCCTGCGGTGACCGCTTGGGTTGCATCGAAAGAACCGGC
>JAMCRS010000001.1 GCA_023380675.1 Chloroflexota bacterium | reverse complement strand
CTGGAGCGATCCGCTTTACGGGTCCGACGTCCACCCGGGCGCGCCGTGGGATTTGCTGAAGGAGGTATGGCCGGGAGTCCAGTACGTGGTCGTATCCGAGGAGCGCAGGCGTGAGCTGGAGCGACTCTGGGGAAAGCGGGGCGAGATTGCGGTCGTGCCGCCGGGGATCGATCCGTACGCGTTCCTCGGATTGTCGGAGCGTGGGGCCGGCTTGGCGCGCGACCTCATGTTGCTCGACGCCGCCCCGCTCCTTCTGCTTCCAGCTCGCATCACGCGCCGCAAGAACGTCGAGCGCGCGATCGAGATTATGGCGGCGCTCAAGCGCCGGGAGACGTCCGCAAGGTTGCTCGTGACCGGACCGCCCGGTCCTCACAACCCGTCGAACGCGGCCTATCTCGAGCAGCTTGTCGAGCTGAGAAAATCGCTCGGCGTCGATAACGACGTGGTCTTTCTTCACGAATTCGGCCGGGTAGAGGACGTCGTCCTGCGCGATCTATACCGGCTGGCGGACGCCCTCCTGTTCCCCAGCCAGCGGGAAGGTTTTGGAATTCCGCTTCTGGAAGCCGCCCTCGTGCGGCTCCCGATCTTTTGCGCCGACCTGGGACCGTTTCGCGAAACGGCGTTGGACTACGCCAACTATTTTCAGGCGGGCGAGTCCGCCGAACGCATCGCGGCACGAATGGCTGACTGGTTCGCCGGCGACGCGACGTACCAACTCAAGCGGCGTGTGATCTCCGATTACGGCTGGGAGCGGATTTTTGCCGACAAGATAGAGCCGCTCTTGCGAGCATAGAGCGGCCTTTGAACCTCCACTGCCAGCAAACCGCCTCCTGCGGCTGCGCTCTTAGCCGAACAAATGGCCCCGCAGTTCACGCGCGGCTCTGTCCCAGGAGAACTGTTTCACCTGGGCAAAACCCCTGGCACGCAGATCGTCGCGCAGCGCGTCGTCGCCAAGTGCTCGTTCAAGGGCAGCCGCCATCCCGGCCACATCGCGCGGGTCAAAGTACAGCGCGGCGTCCCCGGCGACCTCCGGCAGAGAGGACGCGTTCGACGTGACGACCGGCGTTCCGCACGCCATCGCTTCCGCCACCGGCAGCCCAAACCCTTCGTACAGTGACGGATAGACGAAAACCGCGGCTTCGGCGTACAGCGCCGGCAAATAGTCGTCGCGCACGAATTCTGGAAAGATGACGCGTTCCCTCAGACCGAGCCGATCGACCGCCTGAAAGACCTGGTCGTACATCCACCCTTTCCCCCCGCAGATGACGAGCCGCAAATCCTGATAGCGCGCCGGGCCCGCCGCCGCGGGTTCGTCCCCGGCGACCAGGCGCGCAAACGCCTCGATCAACCGGACGTTGTTCTTGCGCGGTTGGATGGTGCTGACGGTCAGCACGTAGGGCTTTCCCCCGGTCAGTTCGCGGACGTGCGTCTGCGCCGCCGGGCTAGTGCGCGGCGAGAACCGGGGATCGACGCCGGAATACAGCACGCATATCCGAGTGCGAGAAACGCCGTAGACGTCGATCAGATCGCGCTGCGTGCTCGCCGCGTCCGCCAGAATGAGATTGGCGCGCCGGAGGGAGCGCGGCACAGCCTGATTCAAATAGTTCAACAGGGGCGCCGGGAAACACTCAGGCACGCGCACGTACGAGAGATCGTGGACGGTGACCACTCGCTTTCGCGCGCGCGTCGGCGGAAGCAAAAAATCGGGGGAGTAAAAGACGTCGACCGATCCTACGAATACCTCGACCGGCAGGGGCACACGCGCGCGATGCCACAAGGCCGCGAGGGTGCGCTCGCTCAACGCCGCGCGCCGCAGGGCAAAGTTGGGAGGCCAGTCGTACTCGAGCAGGTCGGGGCGTGCGTCGCGCGGAACAAAGAGCACGTACGGGGTGGCGTGGTCGAGGCGCGCGAGCCCCCGCACCAGTTCGCGCGCGTATCGGCCTATGCCGGCGTGTTCGAGCGCGGCGGAGGTAAAGTCGATCCCTATGCGCGTTGGCATCGCCGCGGACCAATTGGGCGGGGCATTCCTCGATAGGTCCAGCGCCGGTTGACGAAGAAATTCCAGAACAACACGACGAGGATCGCGGTCGCCTTGGCGACGTTATAGTCCAGCGGATGCGGGAAGGCGCCGGCGTAGACCCAAGAGTCCGAGGTCACGAACACGAACTGATTGATCAAGAGGCCGGCGAAGTTGACGAGCGCGAACTGGCCGAATTGCGTGTGGAGCGGTCGCTCGCGTGACTCGGGAAAGGTCCACAGCCTATTCCACACGAAATTACTGAAGATCGCGCACGTGACGGAAACCAGATTCGCGTATTCCTTCGGCCACCCAAAGCGCAGGACCAGCAGATTGAGCACGCCAAAGTCCACGATGGCGCCGACGGCGCCGACCGCCGCGAACTTTAAGAACCGTGACATTTCGTTCTGATTGCCGTTGACGAGCGCGATGAGCTTGAGCAACCGAGCCTCCGAACGGATCAGGAATTTGGCGGCGCGGGCGGGAAATTGAGCCAGGCGACCAGTCCCAGCCCGATGCCGACCTGGATGTGCATGCCGTGCACGAACAAGTCGTCGAAGCCGTTGTGGATGGAGAGCGCGGCCAGCATCCCCAGCAGGCCGGCCGCCACGCCGCGCTGCCAGCCGCGTGTGCCGCGCACGGCTCGCCATCCCTGCCAGACTGCGGCGCCCCAGAGAATCAGGTACGCGATCTCGCCGATCGCGCCGGCCTCCGCGGCGACGTTCAGGTAATAGTTGTGCGCGTGTCCGAGCGGATCGCTCCACATCGGCAGCGCGTAGACCGGATAGACCGCCGCGTAGTTTCCGATCCCGACGCCCAGGAGCGGGTGATCGACGAACATGTACCACGCGGCCTGCCAGTGCGCCATCCGTTCCACGATCGCATAGTTCGAGTCGTCCACCTTGACGCCGCGCACGTCGAATACGCCGAAATAATCCGCGACGCCGCTGAACCGCTCGGCGATCGCCGAGGGAATGATGTTGATGCTGCTCAGCAGGAGCGCAACCGTCAGCGCGAACGCCGCGACGGCCGAAAGGACAAAGGCACGCCGGCTCTGTATGACCACCGCGACGACGAGCGCCGCGCCCACCCCCAGCCACGCGCCGCGCGACCAGGACATGACGACCGCCGCCAGCATCGCCGCCGAACCGGCCAGCGCGAGGACGGCGAGCGGCCCATAGCCGGCCCATTCCGAACGCCGCTCAGGTTCACCGGTCTGCGCCAGCGGCCCGTTGACCACGGCGGCGATCAGCCCCACCGCGACCGGGACCGCCAGCGCGAGGTAGCCGGCATACGGGTTGGGCTGCTCAAAAGTCCCAAACGCGCGCATGAATCGATCGAACAGGACAAAGCCTTCGGGACCGACGCGAAACAGGAATTGATACACCCCGATCGCCGCTTCCGAAATTCCCGCCAGAAACCAGACCGCGAGCACTCGCGTGAGCTGCGCTTGTGTCAGATCGTTCGCGACGAAAACGTACACGGCGAACATTTCGGCCCACTTTGCGAATTCTTTGGCCGAGGCCTGTAGGGAGAGCGCGGCCGTCGTCGAAAGGAGCGCCGCGCCGAGAAAGGCGGCGAACGGGAGCGAAAGGGGAGGCCAGCGTACCGTGATGCTTCGGTCCAGCGCGATCTTGCGCGCCAGCCACAGAGCGATCACCAAGACGACCAATAGGTCCGCGGCCGTCAAGTTCCCCGCGCCGACCGGGACCGGGAAGAGTGACCCGTACGGGACCGCAAAGACGAGGGCGTAGAGCGCCAGCTCGGGCCAGCGCAGGATCGCGAGCGCGGCGAGCGCGCCGCCGATCGCGAGGATCGCGCTCGTCAGCGGCAGAAGAATCAATGCGCCTGCGATTCCGAAGAACGCAAGCGCAATCCACACCCATTTCAGGTCTTGCTGTGCCCGCGCAAGCATCGTC